>JAEUJP010000030.1 GCA_016793725.1 Myxococcaceae bacterium
AGAGAAGAAGACGGCGCTGATCGCGACCGACCCGGCGTGGGCGACGGTCGAGAGGTTCGAGCGCATGTTGTGGCCGGGGCTCTTGCTCGCGAAGGCGCCGCTGCGGGCGCTGAAGCAGCTCGACCGGCCGCTGTCGGGCGAAACGTGGGAGCTCTTGTCGCGTCGCGCCGAGCCGCTGAACGTCGAGCGGGCGGGCGTCGACAGGCCGGACCTCGACCTCGTGGCGGTGCGGCGGGTGCTGCCGAAGCTCGACACGCTCTACCTGACGGGGCGCGTGGTGAACGTCGGTGACCTCACGGGGTTTCTGGACCTCGACGTGCGCTGCCTGGTGGCGAACGCGTGGTGGCGGCCGGGGCCCGAGTTTGCGGCTGCTGCAGCGGCGTACGCGAAGCTGCTCGACGACGTGGAAGGCGTGCTGGCGCGCGTGGCCGAGCTGCGGCTGCACGGGCCGTTCTCGAAGCCCGGCGCGATACCGCCGGCAGACGTGTTTCAGCGCGACGCGAGCGGCAGGCTGCGGCGCCAGGCTCAGTGAACGCGCAGGTTCTTCTCGAGACCCTTCGTCATCTCGAGCAGCGGCAGCGGCCCCGGCCCGAGCACGGCCGACAGCGTCTCGTCGGGGTGAATCGTCGCCGACTGCGTGAGCCCGCGCTCGCGCGCGTACTCGAGCACCTTGTGCAGCGCCTCGGCGCGGGTGACGGGACCCGCACCGACGATGACGGCCAGCTGCGGAGAAGGCCTCAACTTCTGCAGCGCGTAGTTCATCAGCTCACCCTTTCAGGCCGTACTTCTTGATGACCTCGTGGGCGTAGGTTCGCGCGATCCCCGCGGTGCGCGCAAGCTCGGCGACGTTTCCTCCGCACTGCTCGAACAGCCGCGTGAAGTACTCGCGCGTGAAGTCTTCGACGAGCTGCTCCTTCGCCTGCTTGTAGGGCAACGACGACGTCGAGGCCGCCGCCGGCGTCTTCTCATCGAGCGACACGTTGCCGCCGCTCACGGCGCGCTCGATGACGTTGCGCAGCTCGCGCACGTTGCCCGGCCAGTCGTGCTGCTTCAGCCGCGCCAGCAGCGACGGCGACAGCTCGAAGTCGGGTCGCCCCAGCCGCGCCAGCATCGCGTGGGTGATCAGGGGCACGTCGTCGAGCCGCTCTCGCAGCGGCGGCACGCGCGCGACCACGACAGCGAGGCGAAAGTAGAGGTCCTCACGAAAGCGCCCGGCCTTCACCTCGGCCGCCAGGTCGCGGTGCGTCGCCGCCACCACGCGCACGTCGACGTTGCGCGGCACGTCTTCACCGACGCGTCGCACCGTGCGGCTCTCGAGCACGCGCAACAGCCGCGGCTGCAGCTCGAGCGCGAGCTCGCCGATCTCGTCGAGAAACACCGTGCCACCATTCGCCGATGTGAACGCGCCGTCGCGCGCCGCCTGCGCCCCCGTGAACGCGCCCTTCGCGTGGCCGAACAGCTCGCTCTCGATCAGCGAGCCCGACAGCGCTCCGCAGTCGACCACCACGAACGGCCGGTGCTTGCGCGGCGACGCCTCGTGCAGCGCCCGCGCCAGCACCTCTTTGCCCGTGCCGGTCTCGCCGCCCAGCAGCACGTTCGACATCGTCGGAGCCGCCGTCGCCAGCTGCGAAAACAGGGCTCGCATGCCCGAGCTCTGACCGAGCGCCTCACCGAACGACGTGCGCTCGCCGGCCGTCTGTGAGCGCGGCACCCCGCTCAGCCGCAGCAGCGTCGTGCCCAGCGCGAACGTCGCCTCGCGCCGCACCACGAACCCGTCGACGCGCGTGCCCGCGAGAAAGGTGCCGTTCTTCGAGCCCAGGTCTTTCACCCACACGCCCTGCGGGCTCGGCTCGAGCGACGCGTGCCGCCGCGAGACCGTCGCGTCGGCGAGCTGCAGGCCCGCGTCGTCGCCGCTGCCGAGCACCAGCGGCCCGTCGACCGTCACGCACGTGCCCAGCTTCGAGCCGCTCAACACCTCGAGCTGGTAGCGCAGCGCGGTGGGGTCGAAGGTGCGCTCCTCGTCGCGGTTCAGCGCGTCGGCGGGCAGCGGCGCAGTGCTGTCGGAGGGCATCGGCGCCCCAGCGTATATGCTCGATGCGCCCCGATGAGCAGCGACGGAAGACCTGGGACCCAGTCGATGCCGGCCCCGGCGCCGGGCGCGAGCCTCGAGTCGAACGTGCGCGACATCGTGCAGGGCGACGTGCTCGGCGACGCCTACCGCGTGGTGAAGAAGCTCGGCGAGGGTGGCATGGGCACCGTCTTTCTCGCGCGCGACGTGCAGCTCGACCGCGACGTCGCCGTGAAGGTGCTCGCACGGCAGCTCTGCGAAGACGCGGCGTCGGTGGCCCGCTTCGAGCGCGAGGCGCGCGTCACGGCGCGGTTCGACCACCCGAACATCGTGCCGGTCTACGCCGTCGGGCAGTTTCACCAGCGGCCGTTCATGGTGATGAAGCTGCTCGAGGGCACGTCGCTCGCGCACCGGCTCGCCGAAAGAAAGGGCGCGTGGCCGTGGGCCGAGGTGCGCGCCATCGTCGCGCCGCTGTGCGAGGGCCTCGTGTACCTGCACCAGCAGGGGCTCATTCACCGCGACGTGAAGCCGAGCAACGTCTACGTCAGCCCGAGCGGCCACGTGACGCTGCTCGACTTCGGCGTGCTGAAAGAGACGGCGAAGGACCTCACGGTCACCGGGCAGATGCTCGGCACGATGCGGTTCATGGCGCCCGAGCAGCTGACCCAGGCGAGCACCGTCGACGCGCGCGCCGACGTCTACGCGCTCGGCGTGATGCTGTACCGAATGCTCGCGGGGCGCACGCCGTTCGACGGCGACGACTTCGTGGTGGCGCAGAAGAAGATGACGGAAGACCCGCCGAGCGCCGCGACGCTGAACCCGGCGCTGCCCGGGCCCGTCGTCGACGTGCTCTTGAAGGCGGTGAGCCGCGATCGCGCGGCGCGGTTCGAGTCGGCCGATGGGCTGATCAGCGCGCTCGACCGCGCGTTCGCTGGTGAGCGGGTGGTGAAGCGCAAGGCGCCGGTGGTTCCGCTCGCCGCGGGTGGCGTGTTTCTCGTCGTCGTGAGCGTGTCGGTGGTGGTGCTGTGGCCGAAGCCGGTGATTGCACCTGCACCTGTGCCTGTCGTGGTCGCTCCGGCGCCCGAGCCAGCGCCTGTCGCTCCCGACCCAGAGCCGGCGGAGCCCGAGCCCGAGCCCGTCGCGAAGACGCCAGTGCGGCGCCCGGCGAAGGGCACCGCGAAGGTGTCGGTCGTCAGCATGGTCGACGGCAAGTCGAGCTACGCCGAGCTGAGCGTCGACGGCGTGAGTCGCGGTGAGACGCCGGCCCAGCTCGAGCTGGGAGCGGGTACGCATCGCCTGCGACTCACGCGCGCGGGGTTTCGTACGCAAGACCGCACCGTGAAGGTGATTGCGGGGAAGGCCGAGCGCCTGGTCATCGAGCTGAAGCGCTGAGCGGCGAGGAGGCGTACCTCCACCGGCGGGCCTGCTCCGGTCAGCGCCTGGCGGCGCGCCTGACGGCGCCCCTCGCGCAACGAAGTGGAGCGACATTCGGGGCCCCGCGACGCGGGGAGCTATCGGGCTGACCTGCCCGCGCCCGCACGGCAGCCGACGTGCGACGGTCGGCGGTTGTCCGCCGTGGTGCCGAAAGCTCGACGCGGCGGACATGGGATGACCGGGCATGAGGCCACGTCTCCAACGCCAGCCGCAGGTCTCTGCGTGCCGCCGTCGTGCGCCTCGCGTAGAAGGCGCCAGTGCTCTGGCTCGTCGCCGTGCTCAGCCTCGCCGCGGCCGACCCGCTCGCCGACGCCCAACGCCTGTACGACGCCGGTGACTTCGAGGCGGCGCTCAAGCGGCTCGACGTCGGCCTGCGAGCCGACCCGCCACCCGGCACACGCGCCCAGCTGCAGCTCTCACGCGCGCGCTGCCTCTTCGCCCTGCGCAAGAACGCCGACGTCGAGCCCGCGCTAGAAGCGGGGCTCGAAGCAGACCCCACGCTCACGCTCGGCGACGACGTTTCGCCCAGCTTCCGCACCACGTTCGAGCAGCTGCGCGTTCGCCTCGCCGCGCCGGTCACGGTGAGCTCCGAACCCGCCGGCGCCGCCGTGCGCATCGACGGCGCCCTCATCGGCCGCACCCCGCTCGAGACGCGTCTGCCCGTCGGCCGCTACGTCGTCGCCGTCATCGACGAGACCGGCGCCGAGCTCACGCAGGTCGCCCTCGTCACGCCGCGCCGGCCGCAGACCGTCGCCTTCACGCTCGCCGCGAAGCCCGCCGCCGTCGAGCCGCAGACCGTGGCCGAGCCGACGCCCGCGCCGAACAAGCCCTGGCCCATCGAGCTCGCCGTCGCCGGCCGCGCGCTCACCGACTTTCGCGGCGCGGCGCTCGAGGTCGGAGCCGCCCTCATCGGCCGCTACTTCCTCGTCGAGCTCGACGCCGTCATCGGCGACAGCCCGGGCGCGGGGCTCAGGGCCGGCGGCAGGCTCCCGTTCGTCAACGGCCTCTTCAGCGTGCAGCTCACCGCCGACGCCGTCGCGTTCTTCAGCCCCACCGTCGCACCCGGCGGCGGAGCCACCGCCAGCTTCGCCGTACACCCGCTCGCCTTCCTCGACCTGCTCGTCGACGGCAGCGCCCGCTTTCTCGCCGCCGCGCCCGGCTACCGCGCGCAGTATTTTCTCGCCGGCCTCACGCTGCGGCTGCGCTGGCCGACCGGCCTCGACGGGCAGTAGCGTCGCGCGCCCATGCGCTCGCTCGTGCTCGTGTGTCTCGCCGCCGCACCCGCCTTCGCGGGCACCATCACCGTCGACGGCAACCCGGCCGACTGGTCGGCGCGGCTCCCGAGCCACGACAACCAGGGGCTCGTCGTGCGCACCGACGGAGGCACCGGCGAATTCGTCTTCTCAGACCGCGCCGGCGACCAGCGCACCGACCTGGGCTCACCGTCGAGCGAGGTCGACATTCGCCAGCTGCGCATCACCGGCGACGCGACGAACCTCTACGTGCTGCTCCGCACCGCGTCGGCGACCGGCCCGCTCGTGCCGCAGCTGCAGCTCAGCGTCGACCTCGACCGCACCGCCGGCAGCGGTCAGGAGTTCCTCGCCAACTTCGCCGACACCCGGGTCACCACCGAGGCCCGCTGGGAGTTTCTCGTCTTCACCCAGCGCCCCAACAATGGCCCGGGCCAGGTCATCGACACCAGCTTCAACAGCGTCACCACCACCGTGGTCACCGCACGCTCGGGCGACACGCTCGAGCTCTCGGTGCCGTGGTCTGCGTTCGGCCTCATGGGCCCGCCTGCTGCGCCGATTCGGTTCACTGCCGCGCTCTTCGCCGCCACGTCCGCCGACCTCACCGCCGACATCAACGGGCCGAGCTCATCGAACGCGATCGACGCCGTCGGCAACTGTGCCGACCCCGGCTCCACCGCGAACGCGTTCGCGTGCGACTTGAGCGACGACGACGTCGACTGGTACGCCGACGTCTGGTTCCAGCCCAGCGGCGACGTCTACGCGCCGCTGCTCATCACCCGCTTCGTGCCGAACGCGTCGGGCACCGAGCCCGAGCTCGAGTGGCTCACGCTCACCAACGTCTCGCCCGTCGCCATCGACCTCGCCGGCTACAAGGTCGGCGACGAAGAGACGCCCGACCAGGGCGAGGCGATGCGGTTGCTGCCCTCGCTGTCGGTCGCCGCGGGCGCGAGCGTCGCCATCGCCGTCAGCGCGACCGCGTACGAAGCCCGCTACGGCGAGCCGCCGGGCATCGAGCTCACCTCGACCAGCGCCGCGGTGCCTGACGCACCGGCGTACGCCCCGTGGGCGACCGGCGGCCTCAACCTGAACAACGCGGGCGACGACCTGCTGCTGCTCGACCGGTCTGACATCGCGCTCGACGTCGTCAGCTTCGGCAACGCGAGCTGGGGCGGTGTCACGGCCATCGCCGGCACGTTCGCCGACGACGCCGTGCTCGCGCGCGAGCTGCTGCCCCGCGACACCGACGACGGCCTGGCCGACTTCACGAACCGCGGCGTCGCGTGCGCCGTGCCGTCGGCGTGCACCGGCGGCGGCGTGTGCAACGCATGCACGTTCAACACCTGCTACGCGCAGGCAGGCGTGTCGTGCAGCGACGGCAACGCGTGCAACGGCGCCGAGACCTGCAGCGCGGCGGGCGCGTGTCAGGCGGGCACGCCGCTCGTCTGCAACGACCTGAACCCGTGCACCGCCGACTCGTGCGACGTCGTGAGCGGCTGCCAGGTGGCGAACGAGATGCCGGGCACGCTGTGCTCCGACGGCGATGCGTGCAACGGCGTCGAGGTGTGTGACGCGCTCGCGGCGTGCCAGCCCGGCACGCCGCTCGTGTGTGCCGACACGAACCCGTGCACCGCCGACAGCTGCAGCGCGACGACGGGCTGCGTGAACGTGCCGGGCAATGCCGGCGCGCTGTGCCGCTCGGCCGTCGGCCCGTGCGATGCGCCCGAGGTCTGTGACGGCGCGAGCGCGACGTGCCCGGCCGACGTGCGGCTCACGACGGTGTGCCGGCCCGCCGACGGTGGCTGCGACGTCGCCGAGCTCTGCGACGGCGTGTCGGCGCAGTGCCCGCCCAACGCCATCGCCGATGCAGGCGCGGTGTGCCGTGCGGCGAGCGGTACGTGTGACATCGCCGAGCTCTGCAACGGCGCGAGCACGGTCTGCCCGGCGAACGTGTTCGTGGCAGACGACACGGCGTGCAACGACACGCTCACGTGCAACGGCCCCGAGCGGTGCGTGGCGGGCGCGTGCACGCCCGGCATGGCGCCGAGCTGCAACGACAACGACGTGTGCACGATGGACTCGTGCGGCGAGCCCGAGGGCTGCGCGAACGTTCGTATTCCCGGGTGCTGCATCGCGGGCAACGAGTGCAACGACAACGACCCGTGCACCATCGACGCGTGCCCGGTCGCCGGCGGCATGTGCCTGCACTCGCCGTCGCCGGCGTGCGCCGATGCAGGCGTCGACGCGGGCACGGTCGATGCGGGCCGGCCGAATGACGGCGGCACCGCGGGCGGCAGCGGTGGCACGGCCGGAGGCAGCGGCGGTACGGCAGGCGGCGTCGCCTCGGCGGGCGGGAGCACCGCGGGCGGAGCGGCAGGCGGCCGCGCCGGCGGCGGGAGCACCGGCATTCCTTCGCCCGACCGGAGCGGGTGTGGGTGCAACAGCGCAGAGGGCGTGATGCTGTTGGCGCTGGTGGGGCTGCTCACGCGGCGGCGGCGACCGCAGTAGACTCTCGGGCGTCGTGAGAAGTCAGCGAGACCACCTCGAGCAGCTGCAAGCAGAGCTGAAGAGCCTGCAAGCCGAGCGAGAGGTCGTTCGAGCGAGGCTCATCGAAGCACGAAGCCGGGCCGAAGCAGCTGCGGCAAGAGAACGCGAAGCGGCGCAGCAGTACGCGTCGTCTGCCTTCGTCTTCACGAACGGCCTCGACACGGCGCGGCGAGGAGCCGTCGGAGCGCTGCGCTTCACCCTGGTCGCCGCCCTCGTGCTCGGCGTCTTCGGTGCAGTGCTGGGCTCGGTCACCTTCGCGGTGAAGGCCTACCGCGACAAAATCACCCAGCTCGCGGAGCGCGAATGAGCCTCGACGCCGCCGTTCGTGAAGCCGAGTCCCGGGTGCAGGCGCTGCGCGCCGAGCTCGCCCGCGACGAGGCCCTCATCGCGAAGTACGACGCGCGCACCGAGCGTGCCGAGCGCAACGTCGAGCAGTGGTGGTTCGGCGCGAGCCCCAGCCAGCGCATCGCCGCCTTCGTGCGCTGGCTCTTCACCTGAGCGCGGCTCAGCCGCCCATCACGGGCGCACACGTCGACACCCCTGCGCCGACCACCTGCAGCCCCGGGCGCGTGAACACCTTCGTCGGCGGCGAGGTCGGCTCGAGCATGCCGGGCACCAGCGAGCTGCGCTGCACCTTCCACACGTCTGACCCGATGAACACGTAGAACGCGCCGCCCCAGAACTTGATGGCGTAGCCGCCGTTGCTGTCGATGTCAGAGAGCTCGTGGTGCTCGAGCGTGGCGCCCGTCACCGGGTCGAGCCGGTCGAGAAACGGGTTGCCCGTGTCGGTCGCGAAGGCCGGCGCGTACGCCCACAGCTGCCCGTCGCCGGTGCCGGCGAGCTCGGCGCGCGGCGCGTCGATGTCGCCGATGCGCCGCACCATCAGCGTCGTCAGGTCGAGCGTGGCGAACGAATGGTCGTTCGCGCCCCCCGAGATGTAGTGCGTGTCTCTGCCCGTCATCGCGTCGAACAGCGAGCCCATGCCGAAGCCGGTGAAGCCGCTCTGACCCGCCACGAACGACGTCGGCGTGCACGCGGCGGTGGCGACGTCGACCTTGAACAGCTTGCCGTCGCCGAACACGACCCACGCGGTCGCGTTCTGATCGAGGTTCATCGAGAACGGCGAGCTCCCGCTCATGCACGACAGCGTGCCGATGGTCGTCGACGTGAGGTTCGCAGGGTCGAACCGCGAAAACGTGCCGGCCGAGTCGATGGTGTAGATGTACTGCCCCGCCTCGGTGCACACGGTGCTGACGAAGCCGCGCAGCGGCACCTCGCCCGTGCGCAGCGCCGGGTCGTTCGAGGTGAAGCGAAGCGTGCCCGTGCGCAGGTGCGGCGGCGCACTGTCGAACGCCGAGAAGCGAATCTGCACGTCGCGCGTGCCGCCCGATGGCGGAATCATCAGCACGCCCGGCGTCACCGGCAGGCTGAACAAGCGGTCGGCCATCAGCGTGATGCCGCTCACGACGCACGTGTCGAGCCCGACGTTCGTGAACGTCAGCGCGCCGTTCGCCGTCGTGTTCAGCGCGACGTTGCCGAAGTCGAAGGGGTTCGGTCGAACCGACAGCTCGCACAACATCACCTTCGCCTCGAGCGGCACCTCTTTCAGCTGCGCGCCGTCGAGGGTCGACACCTGGAGCGCGCCGGTGCGCTCGGTCGGGCCCTGCGAAGGCCCCACGAACCGCAGCTGCACCTGAACGGCCGCGCCCGGCGCGATGGAGAGCGGCGGCGCCGTCACGAACGCGAAGCTCGGGTCGCCGGTGAGCGTCGGCTGCTTCAACGTGCACTCGCCCGTGCCGCGGTTTCGCACCACCACGTTCTTCGTGTCGATGCCGCTGGGGCGCTGCGGGGTGAACGTCACCATGGCGGGCGACACCTCGAGCGCGCAGCGCGGCAGCCGCACCGCGAGCTTCACCTCGACCTGGGGCCGCAGCGGGTCGTTCGACGTGAGCTGCAGCTGCGCGTTTCGCTCGAAGGGCGCTCCGTCGCCGCGAAACGTCACCTCGAGCTCGCGCTCGCCGGCGGGTGCGAGCGTGAACGTGCCCGGTGGGTTCGTCACCGAAAAGCCGCGGTCACCTCGCACCGTCAGGCCGCCGAGGGTGCACGCGGTCGTGCCGGCGTTCGTGAAGCGCACCAGCTGCTCGCGGTCGGTCGAGAGGTCGAGCGATGTGGGCTCGACGCGCACTGCGCACACGCCGGGAGCAGGCACCGGCAGCTCTTCGAACACGAGCGAGCGGCCGCACGCGGTCAGCACCAGCAGACTGAAGAGGGCACCGCGCATCGCGCGCGGCACGTTACGCCAACTCAGCGCAGCAGCCACTGCATGACGCCGGCGCCCGACACGTCGCTGAACTGACCCGCGAACGCGTCTGAGATGCGCAGCGCCTTCGCCATCGTGCGCCACAGCGGCGCCGCCGACAGCCGGCGGTCGTTGCCCTCGGTGCCGTTGGGAATCGGGGCCCCGGTCGCGGCGTCGGGCGCGTGGTACACGTACTTCTGGCCGTTCGAGTCGGTCGCGCCGGGCCGAATGTCGCCGTAGTAGCCGCCGCGAATCATGCCGCCCGCGAGAATCACGCCGTTCTTGCCCTCGTCGCCCGACGAGCCCGCCGCCGGAGCGCGGCCGCCGTCGGCCGTCGAAATCACGATGAGCGTGCGGTCGTACAGCCCCGCCATCTTCAGCGACTCGATGAGCTTCAAGAGCGGGCCCACCACCACCGCGGTCTGGTCTCGCATCTGCGGGGCGGTGCGCTCGCCGTGCACGTCGCCGATGTCGATCTCCATCGCGACGCTCGCCACCATGTCGTTCGAGACGAGCTTGAACGCGTACGCGGCCTGCTCCCACACGTCGATGGTCGTGCGCCCGTAGCGGTTCGGCACGCCCGCCGACCAGTACGTGCGCTCGGCCTGCGTCAGCGGCAGGCTGAACACCTTCGGCGCCCCGCGGTAGAGCAGGTTGCGCGCATCGCCGAGCTGCGCGACGTGGTTGTCGAGCGCGCCGCTGCCGATGCCGCGGCCACCGAGCGAGCGCCTGTCCATCTTCGCCAGCGTGTCGCGCACCGCGTCGGCCTCGACCGGCGTCTTCAGCGTGTTGCTGTCGCTCGTGCGGTTGGGGAACGCCGCGAGCAGCGAGCTCACCGTCTGGAAGCGCGTCAGCTCGCTGCCCGCGAGCCCCGCTCCGAAGTGGTAGATGGCGTGGTGACGCTCGGTGCCCTTGATGACGAGCCCGTTCGTGCGGTCGCTCTGCACAGACCGCGTCCACGCGTTGTGCAGCGACACGATGGTCGGCGTCGACGAGTACGTCGGCCCCTCGCCGTTCTGCTGGCCGGGCTCGCCGTTCCACATCGGTATTCGACCGCCGCTCTGCTGCAGGCTGCGCCCCGGCGAGCGCACCGGGTTGCCCGCCTCGTGCCCGTGCACCGGCCCGTACGTCAGCTCGCACAGCTCGAGCATCGCGATGCTGTCGACGTGCGGCTCGAGCACGCGCGACTGCGGCGTCAAGAAGACGTTGCCCGCCTTCTCGGTCAGCTCGCTCTGCTGAAAGAACAGCGCCGCCGCGCGCCCGTTTTCACCGCGGCGCAGCGTCGACGAGCGCGCGAGGCCCGGCGCCACCATGATGTGCCCGAAGTCGAGCTGGTCTCGCAGGCACAGCTCGATGACGTACGTCTTCTCGGGGTTCGGCATCGCCTGCCCGAACGCCGTGCGACCCCCCAGCGCTGCGCCCGCCGCCAGACCCTGCAGCACGTCTCGTCGTGAGAGCTTCACGGTGACCTCTTCGCCGCCACCACCGACGGGTGGCTGAATGCTTCGACCACGAGCCGCGCGAACGAAGGCTCGGGCTCGCGCGACTTCGCCTCCGACACGATCTCGCTGATGACGTCGTACGGCAGCGCGTTCGCCTCGGAGCCCGACAGCGACAGCACGTACCCGAACACCGACCGCACCGCGCATTCGAGGTACAGCGGGTGCTCTGACAGCACCTTCGCCTCGCCCGCGAGGTCGGCCACCGGCTGCCCGAAGTACTGCGACGCCTCGCTCTTCGCCGCCGCTTCGTCGGCCATGTGCGACGTGAACAGCTTGCCCGTCGAGCGGCCCTGCTCGCCGCCCGGCAGCTGCAGCCCCGTCGCGTCGGCCTGCCAGCGCCCGTCCGAGTCGAACTTCACGAACGGCTGCGCGTGCGCTCCGAACTGGCTGTGGCACGTGTAGCAGGCGTGACCGTTGCCGAACGCGCCGCTCGTGCCGTCGGGCGGCTTGTCGTTCTGGAACAGCTCGATGAGCTGCGCCCGCTGCAGCGACGGCTGCAGCGCCTGCGTCAGCGGGTAGTCGCTGCACGCGAACGTCATCAGCACCGTGCGCGCGCGCTTCAGGTTGAAGCGGCCCGCGTTGTTCGCGAGAAACACGCGCGTCGTCAGCACGCCGGCGCCGAACGGCGCGCCCGAGTCGCACGCGATGGCGGTGCCCATGCGGTCGCGGCACACCGGCGACGTGATGAGCTCGGCGTGCGGGCGCTTGTTCTTCACCAGGTACGCGGCGAGGTTGCCCGGCAGCGAGCCGTCGAGGTTCGCCGACGCGCCGCTCGCCTTCAGCTTCACCGAGATGAAGTCGCGCGCGGTCTCGGCGAACGCGGGCTCTTCGACCCACCGCTCGAGCATCGTGCGCAACGCCACCGCGCCGCCCGCGTCGAGCTCTGAGCGCTCGGCCGGCGTCAGCGCGCGGCCCACGAGCATCGGCGCCACGCTGCGCGCGAACGCGAGCGCTTCGGCCGCGGGCACCTGCGCCCGCGCGTCGGCGATGGGAATCGTGACCTTCTTGACGCCCGGCGCTGCCGGGTTCTCGGGGTTCGTCGGGTCGAGCGGGTGCGGCTCGAGCTTCGGCCTCGGCGTGTACACGTCGGCCGTGCAGGCGGCCAAGGCGAGCGAGGCGATGACGAGGGCGGCGCGCTTCATTGAACGAGCAGCTCCGCGGAAGAGACGAGCACGAGGCACGAGGCGACCCAGCCGTCGTTGCCGGGAATCGCGAGCGTGGTCGCCAGGTCGGCCAGGTCTTCGTCGGCGACGTCGCGGCCCCAGCCGGCGGCGGCGAACTTCTGCACCCCGGCGCGGTCGAGCGAGCCCAGGTGCGAGCGCACGCGCGCGTCGCGGCACACCGGCAACATCACCTCGACCCAGAGCGACATGCGTTGCGCGTTCCACTGCAGGTCGGGGGCGGTGCCGTTCGCGAAGTCGTGCGCGCCGAGGTCGAGCCGCTTCGCCCGTGCGGCGTCGAACAGCGCGTCGGTCACGGGAACTCCGACGGCGGCGGCGGTGCGCGCGAGCCGCGTCTCGAACGGCAGCAGCTTCAGCGGCGCCGGCGGCAGCGTCACCTTCGGCCGGTCGACGATGACGACTTCGGGCTCGACCGGCGTGACTGGCGTGCTCGGGTTGCTCGGCGTGGAGCGTTGTTCGGGCACCGAGACCGCAGGCGCGCTGACCTCACCGGTGCAGGCGACGAAGATGACTGCGAAGAGGGTGCGCGACACGCCTCCCCCGCCAGCAACCCGCGGGCCGCACTGGGCTTTTCGTGATTCAGGTGGGTTACGGCAGGGGCTTGCCCACTCGAGTGCTCAGGTGGAGTGGAGCAGCCCCCACGGATCAGCTCGGAATGGGTCACTTCATCGCGTGCGCGAGCGGCAGGTTCGCCGCCGCCGGAAAGAACGCCATGTTGCTCGCGTACGCGATGTCGGCGCTCGACAGCACGACCTGCGGCGCCGTCGGGTTGCCGCCGTTGCTCGACGTCGACAGCTGCGACGCATCGAGGCGAACCACCTTGCCCGTGCTGCCCGCGACCCACAGCCCGCCCGCCTCGTCGAACGCGATGCCCTCGAGCAGCGCGCCGACCGAGAGCGTGATGCGCACGCCCGGCGTCACCGTGCGGTCGCCGCCTGCCACCAGGTTCGCCGCGCTCACGAAGTAGATGACGTTGGCGCCGAAGTCGTCGGCCCAGAGGTTGCCGTCTTTGTCGAACGCGAGCCAGCTCGGCGCGAGCACCGACGAGTCCATCGGGTTGTCCGTTCGCAGCGCCTGAATGCGCGCCGACGCCGTCGAGGTCGAGGCCGTCAGCGCCGCCGCGTCGAAGCGCGAGATGCGGTCGGCGCCCGAGTCGGCGACGTACAGGTTGCCGTTCTTGTCGAACGCGAGCCCACGCGGGCCATCGAAGCCGCCCAGCTTCACCGACGGGGTCACCTCGCCGCTCGCGCTCAGCTGCGTCGGCGTCAGCTTGTAGACCTCGTTCATGCACAGCGACGACACCCAGAGGTTGCCCGCCTTGTCGAACGCGACGCCCGCCACCGACGGGCCGCACGTGATGCCCGCGATGTTGATGCTGCGGTCTGCCGACTTGGTGCCCGCGCCTGAGAGGTGGCTCGCCTCGGTCATCACCACGTGCGACTCGGCCGTCGTCGCGCCGAGCGACCAGACGTTGCCGTCTGGGTCGAACGTGACGTCACGGCCGAACGGCCCGTTGCCCTTGCTGACCGCCGCCACCGTGCCCGTCACGCGCAGGGCGGCCGCGGGAAACGAGAGCAGGTTGCCGCTGCCGCCGCTGCCGTTCAGCGTCCACATCGCGCCGCTGGTCGGCATCGGGCTCCACGTGATGGTGACCTCGTGCGTGCCGCCGTTGCCGACGCAGAACGAGCTCGAGTCTGCCGCGTACGCCGTGCGCACGCGCGTGTCGGGCTCGGCGTAGCGCTCGCCGGTCGCCGACCACATGCCGCTCGGCACCGACCCGAGCTCGACCGTCGTCATCGTGTCGGTCGAGACCGCTTCGCGCACGGTGCCGTCGGGCCCGGTGAGCAGCCCCTTCGCGCCCGAGATGGTCGAGACGAGGCGAACGCGAACGGTCGCGGTGCCTCCGCCCGCGCACGGGTCGGCGGGGCCGCAGGCAGACAGCGCCGCGAGCGAGACGATGACCGCGAGGGTTCTGGTCGGCGTGTGCATGCCGAGAGAGAGAGCACGCCGCGTTCCGCGGCTCAAGCGCCCGAGTCCGCTCAGGGCCTACATGTCGGTGCTGTAAACGCCGCAGCTACTCGTGAACCGGCCGTTCTCGCAGCGAGACGAGGGCCAGCGCCCCAGCCACGCCGCGACCGCGAGCTGCAGGTACTTCACGTACGGCAGCCAGAAGCCGCGCACGCCCGCGAACATCAGCACGAAGCCGCAAGCGAGCGTGTTGTACAGCGCGAGCTCGGCAGGCTGAAAGACCCAGCCTGCGACCGAGAGCAGCACGCCGAGCAGGCTCACCGTGACGCGCGGGAACATTCTCGCCACGACGTCGTGCGCCGAGTCGTTTCGGTAGTCGGGGACGCCAGACTTCACCTCAGATGGATAACGGCTCGCCCTTCGACTCGACAGGCAACCTTCAGCGCAGCCGAACCTCGATGACCGGGTTCTCGCCGGCGCTCACGTTCACGCTGCGCTCGACCGCCGCGAACCCGGCGCGCTCGACGCGAATGTGGTGACGCCCCGCGGTGAGCTTGAGCTGGGCCGGCGCCGTGCCCGACGCCTTGCCGTCGACGATGACGTTGCTCCACGACGACTTGCCGTCGACGAGCGTGATGACGCGAACCTCGGCCCACGTCTTCTTCGGCGGCGCGCTCTTCTTCTGCTGCTTCAGCTCGAGCTCGCCCGGCGTGAGCTCGACCTGAGTGGGCGCGGGCTCTGCGACCGGTGCAGGTGCAGGTGAGGGAGGTGCAGGTCGAGGTGTCGGCTCGACCGGCCGCACCCGCCACAGCGTGAGCCCCGCGACGCAGAGCATCGTCGCCGCCGCCGTCACCGCCACCACCGGCCGCCTGCGCGTGCGCTGCGGCGCTTCTTCTCTCAGCGCGCGCGCGAACGCCGACACCGACTCGAAGCGCTGCTCGGGGCGAGGCTTCAGCGCGCGCGCGAGCGCCGCGTCGATGTGTGCCGGCAGCTCTGGCACGCGCCCCGACGCCGGAGCCAGGTCGGCCCGCTGCTTCACCTGCAGCTCGTGCAGCGTGTTCTCGCCGCGAAACGGCAGCTCGCCGGTCAGCAGCTCGTACGCCATCACCGCGAACGAATATTGGTCGGCCGCGCTCGCCGCCGCCTCTGACCCGCCGGCGATGACCTCGGGCGCGACGTACTGCGCGGTGCCGACCAGCCCCTTCGCCTGCGTGAGCGGCGCCGCAGCGAGCGCGCTCGAGATGCCGAAGTCGACGAGCCACGGGTGCTCATCGGAGCCCACGATGACGTTCGCCGGCTTCAGGTCGCGGTGAATCACGCCGCGCGCGTGCAGCGCGTCGACGCCCGCCGCGAGCTTCTCGAGCAGCGGCAGCGCCTCTGCGAACGGCACGCGCCCCGTCTCGGCGAGCCGCTCGGCGAGGTTCAGCCCGCTCACGTGCTTCATCACCATGAACGGCCAGCCGCCCTCTTCACCGACCGCGTGAATCGGCACGATGTGCGGGTGCTCGACCGCCGCCGCGAGCCGCGCCTCTCGCCAGAAGCGCTTCACCGCGAGCTCCGAGCGGCACAGTCGATCAGACAGGAACTTCACCGCGACCGTGCGCCCGAGCGCCGGCTCTTCGGCGAGCCACACGAAGCCCATGCCCCCCGAGCCGAGCCGGTTGAGCAGCTTCCACGTGCCGCGCAGCAGCTCGCCCGACTTCGGAGACCACGTCGGCGCAGGCAGCGGCGGGCTGCCGTCGGCCTCGTGCACCGTCGTGGGCCGGCACCACCAGCACCTCTGCTGGCCGGGCTCCATCTCGTGCTGACGGCATTCGGGGCACTGCACGCTTAGACGCGATGTTACCGCCAGCTATGCTCGACGCACTCCATGCGCTCGACTGCGACAGAGCCGCTGGGCTCGAGGCCCGACGGAGCGCCCCGCCGCCTCGTGCTGCACGTGCTCTCGGGCAAGCAGGTCGGCACGCAGCGCGAGCTCGACGGTCAGCCGCTCGCCGTCGGTGCGGGCGAGGCGAACGACCTCGTGCTCGAAGACCCGGCGGTCTCACGCGCGCACCTCGTCATCACCCCCGACGCGCGCGGAGCGTGGGTGCGTGACGTCGGCAGCAGCAACGGCACGTTTCTCTCGGGGGCGATGACGCGCGAGTTTCTCGTCGAGAGCGAGGCGACGTTCAGCGTGGGGCGCACGCTGCTGCAGCTGCGGGTCGCCGCGGGCGCGGCGGCCACGACCAGCTTCGGTGGGCTGGTGACGAAGAGCCCGAAGATGACGCGCACGCTCGCGCTGCTGAAGCAGGTCGCCGCTGCGAACAGCACGGTGCTCGTGCGCGGCGAGACCGGCACCGGCAAAGAGCGGGTGGCGCGCGGCCTGCACGCCGGCTCTGCGCGCGCGACGAAGCCGTTCGTCGTGCTCGACTGCGGCGCGCTCGGCGCCGGCACCGTCGAGAGCGAGCTGTTCGGGCACAAGAAGGGCGCGTTCACCGGGGCGGTGGCCGACCACCGCGGCGCGATGGCGGCGGCCGACGGCGGCACGCTGTTCATCGACGAGGTGGGTGAGCTGCCGCTCGAGCTGCAGCCGCGGCTGTTGCGCTTCATCGAGACCGGCACGCTGCGGCGGCTCGGCGACACCGCGTACACGAAGCACGACGTGCGCATCGTGGCGGCGACGAACCGTGACCTGAAGGCCGAGGTCGATGCGGGGCGCTTTCGGGCCGACCTCTACTTTCGGCTGGCGGTCGTCGAGGTCGAGCTGCCGGCGCTGAGAGACCGCGCCGAAGACCTCGAGCTGCTCGTGCGCGCTTTTGTGCTCGAGCGCGGGCGGCCCGACTTCCCCATCTCGGCGTCGCTGATGGCGCAGCTGAACGCGCAGCAGTGGCCGGGCAACGTGCGCGAGCTGCGCAACTTCGTCGAGCGTGCGCTGGCCGACTCCGAGGTGGCGGTCGAGCCTTCGGTGTCACGCGATGCGCGGCCGTTTCGTGAGGCGAAAGACGCGACGGTCGAGGCGTTCGCGAAGGAGTACTTCGGCAGCCTGCTCGCGCGAACGAATCGCAACGTGTCAGAGGTCGCGCGCCTCGCCGGCGTCGCGCGGCCGTACCTGCACGAGCTGATCAAGAAGTACGGGCTGTAGTCGCCCCGCGCCGCCGAAACATGAGCAGTGCGAGCGCGAGCAGCGGCAGCCCCGGCGCCAGCGAACAAATCGAGTACAAGCTCGGGTTCACCACGCCCGGCCCGGTCATCACCAGCGGGGCACACTCGCCGCCGCGCGCTCCGCGAAAGCTCGCCGAGCCCGGCAGGTAGCTGCCCTCGTCGGCGCTCACCGTCACGTCGTCTTCCACCGCGCACGCGTAGAACGTCTTCGCCGTCTCGCCCGCATCGAAGCCGACCGTCTGCAGCTCGGCGTCGAGACAGTCGGCGCTCGCGTGCAGATGCCCGCCCGTCGCGGTCACGCGCATACCTGCCCGCGTCAGCGCGCCCGCCAGCCCACCATCGGCCGAGCTCACCAACGCGACCTCGACCGGGTTGCAGCTCGCGCCGGCGTCGAGCGCGCGCACGCGCAGCCGGCTCGGGGGGGGCGTCGTGCGCACCGCGTGCTCGTCGTAGCTCATCTGCATCACCGACGGCCTGGGGAACTGAAAGCCCACGCCGATGACACCCGCGTGAATGCCACCGTCCATCGTGAAGTCCTGCCCGAGCCGCCCTCCGCGCCGCTCGCCGTTCACGAACATCGCAATCTCGCCCTGGTCGCCGGTGCCGATGCCGCCCTGAAACGTCTCGACCAGGTACCAGCGCCCGCGCTCGACGTTGAAGTTCGCCGAAAACGAGCGACCGGTCAGCGCCTCGCCCTCGACGTAGCTCAGGTACAGCCCGAGCCCGCCGTCTTCGAGGTCGTCGAGGCCCACCGAAGCGCCGGGGTAGCCGTTCGTCGTCAACGTGCCGCCGACCGACACGTATCTTCCATACGTCGCGGGAATCGGCGGGGCCCACGACACCGAGTCGACGCGCAGCCACGTGCGCCACCACACCCGCGCGCCGAGCTGCGGCCCCGCGCCAATCAGCATCGCCTGGTTGCCGGCCTCGTCGCCCGTGCCGCCGCTGTACGTGTCGGCCGACACGAAGCCGCGGTCGCCCGAGCGCGCCGCCGACGGCGAGGTGTAGACCGTGTTTCCGCCCTCGAGCTGCGCGCGGTACCACCACCCGCCGTCTGCTTCGAAGAGCTCACCCTCGAACGACTCGGTGTACTCGCGCGGCAGCGACAGCAACGCCACCGCCACCAGCGCGTGCATCATTCCACGCGCTCTAGCACGAACCGCTGAGCGCACGACGCGCCCAGGGCCGCCTGCACCACGTCGGCGCCGTTCGCGTCGATGTACAGCCCGCTCTGCACGCCCTGCAGGCGGTACGAGCCGTCGGCCTCGCGGTGCGGAACCCACCTCTGGTTCGGGTGCGCGAAGTCGGCCGCGTTCCACTGAATCAGCTGGGTGCCCGCCGTGAGCGAGCCGCGCGGCACGTTGATGGCCCGGCCGCTGTGCAGCGCGACCAGCATCACGCCCCCCAGCGCCTGCGCCTCGACCGTGAAGCGGTGGCCGGTCGCTCCGGCTGCGGGCGACAGCACGAGCGGCGCGTTGTCGTCTGGCGAGGCGTCTTCGACGGCCAGCACCGTCGCTGCGGCGCACGTCGTGTGCAGCACGTACGTCTCACCGTCGGTGAGCACCGGGCGCTGCGGGGTGCCGGTGCCGGCGTCGGGCGTTTCCATCGGCGGCGTCGGCTCGACCGGCACCACCACCGGCGCGTCGCGGGTCGCGCGCGCCGCGAACTCGAGGCTGAGCGCGAGCGGGCTCGAGCCCGCCACCACGCCGACGAGCCCCGGCGCCAGCACCACGTCGCGCACCGACTTCACCGTCGCCCCCGCCGGAGCGAACGCCGCCGATTCGGCCGCCGCCGTCGCCACGTGCACCTTGTTGAACACGAGCTGTGACGTCGCGGCCGCCGTCAGCGCGAAGCGCGGGTTCAAGAGCTCGACCTCGCCGTTCGCGAGCACGCGCACGTCGAGCGAGACCGTCGCCGGCAGCGCTCGCGCGGGGTCGGTCACGTCGGTCTGCAGGTCCCAGCTCACCGTCGCGAACCGGCCCGGCGCGTCGGGCTCGGGCGCCTGCTTGATGACCGTCGCCGTCAGCTCGACGACGGGCTCGAAGATGCTGGGGTCGAAGATGACGGGGTCGTCGCTGCCGCCGGTGCCGCCGGTCGGGTGGGTGCCGGGCGCCGCGAAGATGTCGCCGGTGCACGCGCACAGCGCGACGAGCGGGAGCAGCGCGCGGCTCATGACCACACCTCGCTCGCATGCGCCGAGATGTCGCCCAGGTTCCCGCTGTACCCGCACGCGCGCATCGCCGCGAGCAGCACGCCGCACGGGTGCTTGCGGTTCATGTTCACCGCCGACCCCACCTTCAGCCCGCCGACCTTGCCGGCCACGAGCAGCACGTGATTGCCGTGCGCGTGCGTCTGCGCCACGTTCTGCACGCCGTCGTCAGACCCGCCGTCGGTCGTGTACACGAGCGCGGTGTTGTCGAGCACGTTGCCCGCACCTTCCGCCTTCGTGCGCAGCGCCTCGGCGAGGCGGAAGAACTTGCTCGCGCCCCACGCAGCGACCTGCCCCGCGGCCGCCATCGGAGCGCCGTAGTGCCCGACCTGGTGAACGTCGACGTTGTAGCCGGTGATGAAGTGCGAGTTGAGGCCTGTCGGCTGGTCGCCGCAGATGCGAAACGTGCCGAACCGCGAGATGTCGCACGCCAGCGCCATCGCGACGAGGTCGATGAGCACGTTCATGCGCTCGTCTTCACCCGCGTAGCGAATCGTCTGAGGCTGCTGGTTGTCGCCCGGCGGCGTGTACTGCGTCGACGTGACGGCCGGGTCGGCCCCGGGGTCGGCAGGCCTCTGGCACACGCCGCCCGGCATCGTCGGTATCGGCAGCGCGTTGATGCGCCGCTCGATTTCACGAATTTCGTCGAGGTGCGTCGACAGCATCGCCTTCTCTTTTGGGCTCAGCTCGCGGCTCAAGAACGCCAGGCGGTCGCGGTCGAGCAGGTCGAGCACGCTCTTGCGCTGGTCGAGCGCGAGCTTCGCGACCGGGTCGACGACCGTCGTCGGCCCCGTCTGCACCATCGAGAACATGTTCTGGAAGAACAGCCGCGGCGAGTCGTTCGGCGACACCGGCTGCCCGCCCGTGTTGAACGTCATGACGCCCCTCGAGCCGCCGACGCCCGGCTGCCCGCGCACGTTGATGTGCTGCAGGCGGTTCATCGGGTCGAGCTGCGTCTTCATCAGCCAGTCGCAGCTCGGGCCATAGTCCCAACCCACCGCCGAGTAGTCGTCGTGCATGAAGCAGCGGCGGCCCGTCAGGTACGTGTAGCCGTTCACGCTGTGAAAGCCGCTGTCGTAGTAGGCGCCGGGCGGAATCTGGTCGAGCGGCGTGTTGCCTCCGCGCAGCCACGGCAGGTCGAGGTTCGAGAAGACGCCGACGTACGGGCGCAGCTGCGCGTAGCTGCCGAGCGACGCGATGCCGTTCGACAGCCCGTACTGGGGCCCGTACGACGTCGGCGAGAGAAAGTTGCGCACGCGGCCGCTCACGTCGCGCACCGAGTCGCCGTCGGTGCTGGGCGACTCGCCCATGCGCATCACGATGAACCGCTTCGGCGCCGCGCCGGCGGCCTGCGCCTGCGCCTGTCGCGCGTCGAGGAAGAAGTCGAAGAAGGGCAGGGCGACGGCGGTGGTGCCGAGCCCACGAAGAAAGCTGCGGCGGTCAAGCTGCGCGAGGCGGGTGTGCTTGAACATGGTCATTGCTCCAGGGTCGAGCGGTGGCGAAAGGAGTCAGACAGCGCGAACCGGCGAATGAACCCCTTGAGCTTCCCGTCTTCGCGAAAGCTGAGCAGCGCGGCGCCCGTCAGCGTGTCGAGGTTCGCGTCGTTCTTGTTGCGGTTGCTGAACTGCAGCCAGCGCTGAACGAGGCAGCGGTCGAGGCGGCCGCGCTCCATCGCGAGGCGGGCCATCGCGGTCGGGCCGTTGAATTTGCCGTGGCCGACGACCTCACCTTCGCCGTCGATGGGGCACTCGGCGGCCCCCGGCTGCGCCGTGCGAAACTTGCCCGTCGGCGAGTACTGCTCGAGGCCGAAGCCGATGTAGTCCATCTTCTGGTGGCAGCCCTGGCACTGCGTGCCTTCGCGCAGCACCGTGGCCGCACGAATCTGCGGCTTGCAGCGCGAGCCCCCGCTCGTGTCGACCAGCGGCATCGAGATGTCGATGTCGACCGGCGGCGGCGGCACCAGCTCGCAGAAGAGGTTCTTGCGAATGTTGTAGCCGCGCTTCGTGACCGAGGTGTCGCCGAAGCCCGCGTTCGCGGCCATGAACGCGCCGGTGCCGAACAGGCCGATGCGCCGGGTGTCGGTCTGCTTCACCCAGCCCGTCGCCGTGGCGGGAGCAGCGAGGCCGTAGTGGGCCGAGAGCGCCGCGTCGGTGAAGGCCTCGTCGAGCTCGATGAGGTCTCGCCACTCGCGGTCTTCTTCGAAGACGACGCGCTTCACCATCGCGCGCGCCTCGGCGTTCAGGCTCTTCTCGAGCGGCTCGGTGGCGTGCGCGAGCTTCGAGTAGCCGAGCCACTGCGCGTGGAAGGTCGCCACGTGCTCGGCCGCGCGCGGGTCGGCGAGCATCGCGTCGATGATGCGCGCGCGGGCATCGGCCGACGCGAGGTCACCGTTCGCGGCCTGGTCGAGCAGCGCGAGCGAGGGTGGCTCGCCCCACAGCGTGAACGACAGCTTCGCGGCGAGCTCGAAGGGGTTCAGCTCGAACAACGTCTTGCGCGCGTCGAGCGGAGTGCCCACCTCGAAGCGAAAGAGAAAGTCGGGGTGCTGCAGCAGCGTGCGCGCCACCACCTCGAGGCCCTTCTTCCAGTCGTTGCCCTGCGTCGCGAACGTGGCGAACGCGTCGGTGAACGCGGTCTGCTCGGTCGAGGTGAGCGGGCGCTTGAGCGCGTGCAGGCCGAGGCGGCGCACGATGTTCGCGAAGCACGCGCGGTCGGTGGTGGAGCTGGGGATGCACGCGAGCACGCGCTGCAGCCGCGCGGTGTCGGCGAGCAGGCGTGTCGTCACCTCGGCCGCGAGCATCTCGTACGTCTGAACCTTCGGCGCCGAGACGACCGTCACGTCCCACAGGTTGTCGAACGGGTGGTTGGTGTCGGGGTCGACCGCGTTCGGCAGCTGGCGGCTCGGCGCGGTCGTGTCTTGCACCACCACGCGCAGCGCGGCGTCGTACTCGCGCGGCGTGAGCAAGATGACGCCGGGCGCGCCGCCGGTGACGCGAATCGTGGTGACCGGGTCGGGGCCGGCGGTGGTCGAGCCGCCCGCATGGCCGCCCGCCGTGTTCTGGGCGCCGGTGCCACCTGCGTTCTGCGCGGGGGCAGGCTTCTTCGCGGGAGGAGCTTCTGTACAGCCGGCCAGCGCGACGAGGGCGATGAGGGTGAGGGCTCGACTCATGGGAGCTGCCCATGAGCAAGGCCCGATCCACCCTTTTCACATGGTGTTCCGCGGGGCTGCGACGTGCCTTTTCAGCGGTGGAACGAGAGCGCCGCAGTCCACGTGTCAGCTCTTTCGGACAGCCGCGGCGGCGACTACTGGCAGGCCATCGACGAGCAGTACCCGGTGCCGGTGCCGCCCATCGCAGTGCCCGCCATGCAGCCACAAGCACCGCCGGTGCCAGAGCACTTCATTCGGCACTGCCCGCCGAAGCAGCCCGCGCTGACCGTGACGCCGGCGGTGCCGCTCGCGCACGACTCGCACTGCGCCGAGTGCGTGCACGCGCCGCGCTTCTTCTTGAACGTGCACATCGCGATGCCGTTCACCGTCTTCGGCTCGAAGTCACTGGTGCACGCCGACATCGGCGGGGCGCAGAACGCGCCGGCGCCGTCGTCTTCCTGCGTGCACGTCTCGCCGGAGCTGCACTCGGGCGCGTTCGTGCACGTCACCGTGCCGCTCGTCGCCTGGCAGTGGCAGAGCTTGCCGAGCGTCGCGAGCACCGCGACGTCGTACGTGCACGACATGCCGGTCGGGCCGAGGCTGCCGGTGCCCGTCGTCGCGCCGGCGCCGAACTGAAACGAGGCGGGGTACGTCATGGCACCCGCTGAGACGGTGGTCGTGCACGCGCCGCTCGAGTCGAGCGTGCAGCTGCCGGTGAACGTGTTGCCCGCGACGGTCGCCGAAAACTGAATCGCGCAGCCGTTCGCAGTGAGCGTGACCGGCACCTTCGCGCCCGGCTCGCACAGGCCCGTCACCCGGTTCGTCGCCGTGAGCTCGTAGCTGTTCTTCAGCTGGCTGCACGCGAACGTCTGCGCGGTGCTGCCGCCGCCGGTGCCGCCCTGGCCTCCCGCAGTGCTGCCGGTGCCTCCGCCCGCGCCTCCGCTGCCACCCGGTCCGACATCACACGCTGCCACCGCCAGCACGACCCACGACCATCTGCGGCTCATTCGCTGCCCCTTGCGTTTGACTTCGATTTGGTTTGCACCGTAAGCCACGCGAACGAGTTGGCAAGAGTGGTCGAGCGACGTGTCAGGTTTTTCTGACAGGTCGTGAGCGCTGCGGGTGCGGTACAAGCCCGCGCGTGCTCGGTGTCGCCCTCGCGCTGGTGGTGCACGCAGCCTCGCCGCTCTCGGCAGCGCAGAGCGCGTTCGATCGCGGCGAGTTTCGTGACGCGCTCGAGCTGCTCACGCCGCAGTTGAGCTCGCTGCCGCCGGGGCCCGAGCTGGGTCGGGTGCACCTGCTTCGCGCGCAGTGCTTTCACGCGATGCGGCAGCCGGCGCAGGTCGAGACGGCGCTGACGCTGGCGCTGATGGCCGACCCCGAAGCGCGCGTCGACACCGACCGGGTGGCGCCCGAGATTGCGCAGACGCTGGCGGCGCTGGCGCTGCGGCTGTCGGGGCGGCTGACGCTGGCGCCGAAGAACCTGCTGCCCGGCGACCGCGTGCTGATCGACTCGGAGCCCGTCGCGACCGTGCCGTCGGCGCGCACCGTCTCGATCGGCCGGCGCACGGTCACGGTGCAGCGCGAGGGCAAGACGGTGCTCGAGACGCAGCTGCTGGTGCGGCCGGGGCAAGAGGTGACGTTCGACGCGGAGGTGCCGGGGCGCGTCGAGGTGGTCGAGACGCCGAAGTTGGTAGAGCCGCAGAGGCCGCCGGTGGTCGAGAAGCGCGACGACGACGAGCGCACGCCGTTCTCGGTGATGGCGCGGCTGCGCATCGACCCGCTGCGGGCGGGCGTGTCGGTCGACCTGGGCGCCGAGGTCACGCTGGGCATCGCGCGCATCGCGCTGATGGCGTCGCGCGGGCAGTTCTGGGGCGGGGCGCTGCGGCCGGCGCTGGTGTTCTCACCTCACCCGCGCATCGGGCTGGGGCCATTCGTCGAGCTCGGGCTGTTCTTCTCGTCGCCGGTGGCCGTCACGCTCGGCGGCGGCGGGGCGGTCGACGTGCGCCTCATCGGTGGGCTCGAGCTGTTCGCCGACGTCGGCGGCTTCTTCGCGCCGGCAGTGCCGGTGGGCGTGCGCAGCGCGTATCTGCTGCTCGCGGTGGGCGTGCGCTGGCGGTTCTAAAGAAGAAGCCCCCGCTCCCGTAGGGGTGAGGGGAGCGAATCGGCGAAGCGAGCGGCGGCCGTACGAGCGGTCTTCTCGACGCCTCCTACTTTCGGTGGATTCGTGGTGGGCCGCGCGTCTGCTACGTCCTCGAGCGGAATGGCCCGCAAGCTCGACATTGCGCTGGTCGGCACGTGTGCGGTCGCCGTGGTGCTCGAGGTGCTCCTGCAGCCCGAGCTCCCGCACCGGCCGGCTGTGCTCGCGCTCGGCCTCTCGTTCGCGGGTGCCTTGTGGTTTCGCCGCACCCACCCGCTCGGGGCGACGGTCACGGCGTTCTCGCTGGCCACGGTCGCGACGGTGCTCGGCTTCGCCGATGCGGGCCCCTACACCGGCATCTTCATCCTGGTGCTGCCGTATTCGCTGTGCCGCTGGAGCTCGGCTCGCGACGTCGCAATCGGCACCGCGTTCATCGCCGTCGCCTACGGAGCTTCGGTCTGGCGCAGCGCAGACGCCGGCCTCGACGACGTCATCGGTGGTGTGGTGGTCATGCTGTTTCCCGGAGCGGTCGGCGTCGCGGTGCGGTTTCGCGCGGCGGCCGAGGCACGCGCGGTCGAACAGGCGAAGCTCGTCGAGCGCGCGCAGCTCGCGCGTGAGCTTCACGACAGCGTGGCGCACCACCTGACGGCGATCATGCTTCAAGCGCAGGGCGCGCAGGCCCGGCCCGATGCAGCGGCGACGGCGCTGTCGGCGATCGTGAGCGAGTCGCGACAGACCCTGGCCGAGCTGCGGTCGATCGTCGGCGCGCTGCGCGACGATGAGGCTGCGGCGCTCGTACCGGCCGGGGGCATCGCCGACATCGCGGCGTTCGCGCGCGACGCGGGCGACACGCCGGCGGTCGTGGTCGAGCTAAAGGGCGACCTCGAAGGTGTGGCCGCCGCGGTCGAGCGCGCGATCTACCGGCTCGCTCAAGAGGCGATCACCAACGCGATGAGGCACGCCAAGAACGCGACGCGCATCGACGTTCGGGTGTCGGCAGAAGCCGACGTGATTCAGCTGACCGCGACCGACGACGGTCAGACGCCGTCGCGCCGCAACGCGGGCTTCGGGCTGGTGGGCATGGCCGAGCGCGCTGCGCTGCTGGGCGGCACTTTCGAAGCGGGGCCAGGCACCACCGGGTGGCGCCTGAGCGCCGTGCTGCCGCGCAAGGGGAGCGCCGTGTGAAGACGCGCGTCCTGTTGGCAGATGACCAGAAGCTCGTGCGCGAGGGGCTGAAGCTGATTCTCGAGGCGCACGGCATCGACGTGGTCGGCGAGGCGGCCGACGGCAGCCGCGCGGTCGAGCTCGCGAGATCGCTGCGCCCCGACGTCTGCCTGTTCGACATTCGAATGCCGGTGATGGACGGGGTCGAGGCGACCCGGAGGCTCGCGCCGAGCGGGTTCGCGGTCATCGTCATCACCACGTTCGACCTCGACGAGTACGTGTTCGCGGCGCTCAAGGCCGGCGCCCGCGGCTTCTTGCTGAAAGACGCCGGCCCCGAGCTGCTGGTGCAGGCCATCGGCGCCGCCGCGTCGGGTGAGGCGCTGATTTCGCCGCGAATCACCGCGCGCCTGCTCGGCAGGTTCGCGAAGCTCGGCACTCCGGCGCAGCCGCTCGAGCGCCTGACGCAGCGCGAAGAAGAGGTTCTGCTCACCGTCGCGCGTGGCCGCACGAACGAAGAGATCGCCGAACAGCTGCACATCAGCTTGAGCACCGTGAAGACCCACGTGGCGAGCCTGATGGGCAAACTCGGCGCGAGGAACCGCGTCGAGATCGCGGTGTGGGCCTACGAGACCGGCAGGCTCTAGAGCTCGGCTCGTACTTTCGGCTGAGACGGAAATGGCCGTTGGAGCGAGGCGTCGCCAACTCCCTGCGCGCCATCTTCGGCGCATGAAAGTCTCCATCGCGCTCGTCGTTCTCAGCCTCATTCCGATGCTCGGCGGCACCGCCCGTCTGCTGGGCTTCACCGGCGTCACGGCCATCGACGGCCAGGAGCGCTTCGCCGCCGACCCGGTGCCGGCGGTGCTGCACATCGTCACCGCCACCTCGTTTGCCACGCTCGGCGCGCTGCAGTTCGCTCCGCGGCTGCGCCGCCGCCGCTGGCACCGCGTGGCCGGCCGCGTGCTGGCGCCGCTGGGAATCATCGCGTCGCTCTCGGGCATCTACATGGTGGCGACCTGGCCGCCGAAGCTGCACGACAGCGCCGCCCTCAACGCGCTGCGGGTCACGGCTGCGTCGGCCATGGTCGTCTTCATCGTTGTGTCGGTGGTGGCGGCGCGCCGGCGTGACTTCGATGCGCACGCCCGGTGGATGACCCGCGCCTACGCGCTCGGCGCCGCGGCGGGCACGTCGGCGCTGACGCTGGGACCCGCGGTGCTCTTGAACGTGCTTCAGACCGAGGCGGGTGTGTTGGTGTTGAACGGGGCGGGCTGGCTCATCAACGTCGCCGTCGCCGAGTGGGCGCTTCGCCGACCGTGAACGTCAACGCCCGCAGACCTGCGTCGCCGAGCTCGTCGCTCGTTCGTCACACATGGGATGTCTGGCCTGTCTTCCGAGGTGCCGTTTCGAGAACAGAGATCCCATGGGATGTCTCTTTTTGAAACGGCACTTCGGTTCGGGTACCGAGTCATCCCACGTCTTCGCGCCGATCGCGCTCACGCGTTCATGCGGTAGATCCTCGCGCGGTGCGCACCCTCATCGTCGCCGCCACCTTCATCTCGCTCGTCACCGCCTGCACCGGATCTCCCGGCGACGACACCTCGACACGCGGTTCGATGACCGACTGAGCCTGCGTCGTTGAGGCTCCGGATGTGCATCGTCAGTGTTGCGTTGTCGCCGAAGTCGCTGGTCTCCGCAGCAGCCTGCGAGCGTCATACTCGATGGGCAGTGGGCGATAGCCACGTGGTGGGTTCGGCTGCACATCGATCGCGAGCCGCACCTCAGTCGTTCGCTCTTCCTCAGGCACCTGCTGCAGCAACCAGAAGAGCACGCCTTCGGCGCGTTCCTTTCGGGCTTCGAGCCACAGACGCGACGGGTCGAGCCGCGCCCGCTGAATGATGCGCACGACGAGCTTGAAGAGCCGGACATCGAGCTCGCTGTGCGGCATCAAGAGCGCTGCGATCAGCTGCTCATCGAGCAGGCCCTCCGTCGGTGCACGGTCTGGAACCTCCAGCGTCGTCGCACCGAAGTGGCCTCGTACATTCGCTTCCTCGACGAGCCAGTCGGTGACGCTTTTCGCGCCAGCAAGGCGCTGGAGCTTCTCGCGGAAGAGTGACCGGTGAAGCGTCAGACGTGCGCATTCGGCAAGAGTGCGCGGTCGGTACACGCCGCAGACGCTAGCTCTGCGAACACACTGAAGTCGACGTCACCGCCCGCCGAACGGCAGGTCGCGCCCCTTCGTCGCCAGCTTCGACGGCTTGCCGCTCAAGAACGCGTCCACCTGCCGCGCCAGCTCGCGCCCGTCTGAGATTGCCCAGACGATGAGCGAAGCTCCGCGGTACGCGTCGCCGCCCACGAACACGCCCGGCACGTTCGTCTCGAACTTCTGGGCGCCTTTCAGCTCGACGCCGAGCTGCGCCGACAGCGGCTCGGTCTCGGGCCCCGTGAACCCCATCGCCTGAATCAGCAAATCGCACGGCACGCGCTCGCCGTTCCACCACAGCGCCGTCAGCCGCCCCTGCTCGTCGCC
>JAEUJP010000302.1 GCA_016793725.1 Myxococcaceae bacterium
CGTGCGCCGACGTCGCCGAGACGCCGAACGGCTTCGAAGACGGCGACGGCTGCCCCGACGTCGCGCCCGACGCAGACGCCGACGGCGTCTCTGACGGCTTCGACCGCTGCCCGCTCGAGCCCGAGAACGCCGACGGCGTGAGAGACCACGACGGCTGCCCCGAGCACCCGAGCGCCGCGGGCCTCGCGCAGCTGCTCGTCGCTCGGGCCGCAGCGCTCGCCACGAGCGACGTCGATGGTGACGGCGTCGACGACGCGGCAGATCGCTGCCCGCTGACGAAAGAAGACGGCGACGGCTTCGAAGACGAAGACGGCTGCCCCGAGGCCGACGACGATGAAGACGGTGTCGCCGACAGGGCCGACCGCTGCCCCGCCGCCGCCGAGACCTTCAACGGGTGGAAAGACGACGACGGCTGCCCCGACGAGCACGGCGACCTCGACGGCGACGGGGTCGAGTACGAGGTCGACCGCTGCCCGTTGGAGCCCGGTGACGCGCGCGACGGCTGCCCGCACGCGCCCCTGCCGTCGCTCGCGCTGCCGGGCTTCACCCCGCCGCCGAAGCGGGCCGCCGCGGCCGTGGCCGACCATGACAGAGACCGCGTGCCCGACGACGAAGACCCGTGCCCGATGAGCGCCGAAGACAGAGACGGCTTCGAAGACGAAGACGGCTGCCCCGAGGCCGACAACGACCGCGACGGCGTCGACGACACGAAAGACCGGTGCCCGCTCGAGGCCGAGACCATCAACGGCAACAGAGACGACGACGGCTGCCCCGACGTCGGCGCCGTCGTGGTGCACGTGCGCAAGGGCGCCGTCGTGCTCGACGAGACGGTGCAGTTCAAGACGGCGTCAGCCACGCTGCAGCCCGCGTCGCTCAAGCTGCTCAAGCAGGTCGCGCAGGTGCTGCGCGGCGAGCGCGCGCTGTCGATCGAAATTCAGGGCCACACCGACGACGTCGGCACGGCGGTGACGAACATCAAGCTGTCGAAGGGCCGCGCCGAGACGATTCGCGCCTTCCTGGTGAAGTCGGGCGTCGCGGCGTCGCGCCTCAGGGCGAAGGGCTTCGGGCCTACCCGGCCGCGCGCGACGAACGCGACCGCCGAGGGCCGCGAGCAGAACCGTAGAGTAGAGTTCCTCATCATCGGAGCCGTGAAATGAGAGCCGCCGCGTTCGTTCTCGCCGTCTTTTCGTCTCAGGTGTGGGCCGCCGAGAACCGCTGCAACGGTGTGAAGCTCGAGGCGGGCCAGGTGCGCACGGGCAAGCCGCTGTCTGAAGAGTGGGTGAGGTCGGCCGACGGCAAGGGGTGCCTGGGTGAGATCGTGCAGGCGGTCGACAAGAACCGGCTCGTACGCGCGGTGACGGTGGCGGCGCTGGTGCCCGACGCCGAGCGCGCGAGCGGCAAGGGCCTGCAGTCGGCGAAGGCGGTGGCGGCGGCGCTGGTCGAGGCCGGGCTGCCGAAGAGCCGGGTGTTCGGGCTGGCGCCGGCTCCGAAAGAGACCGACGTGATGGGCATCTCGCTGCGCTACGTCGAGCGGGCCCCCGAAGACGTGGTGGCGCGCGTCGCGGCGACGACAGGGCCGGTGTTTCTCGGGCCCGACGAGGCGTCGCTGAAGCCGGCCGAGCCGGGCATGCCGGTGCTGGTGAACGAGCTCGTGAAGACGGGGCCGGGCGCGAAGGTGACGATTCACCTGAAAGACGGCAGCGGCATCGAGGTGAAGCCCGAGTCGGCGGTGCGGCTGCCGGTGCTCGAGGCCGACGGCGCGACGCGGCAGGTGAAGATCGAGGTCTTGCGCGGCGGCATCGTCGCCGACGTGCGCAAGGCGTCGCAGCTGTCGAAGTTCGAGGCGTCGAGCCGCGTCTCGGTGGCGTCGGTGCGCGGCACGCAGTTTCGGCTCGGCGTCGAAGAGGCGGGCGAGACGCGCGTCGAGACGCTCGAGGGCCTCGTCGCGGTCGGCTCGGCGCTCGAGCCGAAGGTGCCGCCCGTCGAGGTGCCGGCGGGGCAGGGCACGAAGGTCGGCGCCGAAGGCAGGGTCGCCGCGCCGCGCCCGATACCGCAGGAGCCGCGCGTGACGTCACCGCTCAAAGGGCCGCTCGGGGCCGAGCAGCGGTTCGAGTGGTCGGCGGTGCCCGACGTCGTGGCGTACGACGTCGAGCTCGCGCGTGACGCCGACTTCATCGTCGAGGCGAAGGTCGAACGTGTGCCCGCGACGGCGACCACCCTCTCGTGGCCGGCCGTGCTCGCGAAGGGCAGGTGGTTCTGGCGCGTGACGGGCGTCGACTCGGCCGGCTTCACCGGCTCGCCTTCGAAGGTCTACGCGTTCACGGTGGGCAAGTGAGGTTCGGCCGGGCCGAGTCTGCAAACTCCCCGGCAAGCGGGGCCCCGAATGTCGCTCCACTTCGTTCCGCGATGGGCCTCGCCCTCTTGGCGGCCGCCGCCGCGCTCTGGCTCGGGCGAGAGGCGGCCGGCAGCCTGCCGCTCGTCGCGCTGCTCGTGCGCGCGTCGGCGGTGCTGCTGTTCGCGCTGGGGCTGTACCAGCAGCGCGCGCTGGTGTCGGCGGTCGGCGAAAGAACTCTCGCGCGGCTCGACGCGCTCGAGGTGTGGCTCGAGAAGCAGCCGGCGCGGCGCGCGCAGGGCTACCGGGCGGCGGGCATCGGCCTCACCGTCGGCGTGATGGTGGCGTTCGGCCTCGAGGGCACGAGCGCCGGCGATGCGCTCGAGACGCGCGCGCTCGACCTCTTCATGCGGCTGCGCTTCCCCGAGAGATCTCAAGCCGAGCTCGCGACGGGCAGGGCGGTCGCGTCGGCGAACCGGCAGCCGAACATCGTCGTGCTCACGGTCGACGACGAGACCATCGCGCACTTCGGCTGGCCGATGCCGCGGCACCAGTACGCGCGCGTCATCGACGCGGTCTCGGCGGCGCGCCCGGCCTCGCTCACGTTCGACGTCGCGCTCGTCGACGGCTCGCGCGAGCACCCCGAGCACGACGTCGAGGTCGGCGAGGCCGCGAAGCGCGCCGGCAACGTGGGCTTCAGCTACACCGTCACGCGCATCACCGGCGAGTCGCGCGCGGCGCCGACGCCGGTCGCGACGGCAGCGTTCGAGCACAACACGATTCCCTTTCACGAGACCGCGCGCGGCCTGCCCGAATATTCAGAGCTGATCGGCGGCGACGCCGCGCCGCAGCCGGTCGTCGACCCCATCGCCTCGGGCGCCGCGGTGCTCGGCATGGCGAACGTGCTGCTCGACGGTGAAGACGACGTGCTGCGCCACGCGCTGATGGTGGCGCGCCTGCGCGAGCAGCTCTTGCCGGCCCTGAGCCTGCGCGTCGCCGCGAAGGCGCTCGACGTGCCGCTCGCCGAGGTGAAGGTGGTCCCGGGCTCGCACGTCGACCTGGGCGGCAAGCGCCGCGTACCCATCGACCGGCTCGGCCGCACGCTGGTGCGCTACCAGGGCCGGCACGACGCGCGCGGGCAGGGCCCGTTCGACTACGTCTCGATCTGGTCGGTGCTGCGCGCCGACGCCACGATCACGCTCGAGGGCAACCCCATCGGCGACGACCAGCGCTTCACCGTCGACGAAGAGACGAAGCTCGGCGCCGGCCTCGACCCGGGGGCGCTCGCCGCCGGCATGCGCGTCAAGGGCACCGCGCGCTATTCGCCCGACCCCGGCCGCATCGTCGAGCTCGAGCTCGCTGCGCCGGGGGCCGAGCCCGGGTTCGAGCTCGTCGACGAGCACCACCTCACC
>JAEUJP010000167.1 GCA_016793725.1 Myxococcaceae bacterium
AAGTACCGCACGAAACTTGGAGCTGGCCGAACCCATGGGCCCCAAGCTCCCGCTGATGTCGGCGATGGGCCGGGGAATGCCCGCCGCATCGCCGTAGGCCGGCGCGCCGGGCTTCCGGTCGCTGCGCTCCCGTTCCCGCGCCAGCGGCGCGAAGCCCCGCAGTCGTCGCCGGCTTCTCTGGCCAGGCCCGTTTACGGTGATGCGCGGCGGGTGACCGCCTGACCGGCACGGTGTTGGAGCTGGCAGGATGCGTCCACTCCCAGCTCCCGCTCACGCCTCAGAACACCAGCACCTTGTCGGTGAGCGTCGTGCCGTCAGAAAAGTAGGCGTTCAGCGTGACGCGGGTGCGCGTGCCGTTCTCGACGGTCGTGAAGCGCTCGACCTTCATCGTGCCCGACCGCGCACACGCGGTACGCGAGGCCGCCCCGTTCAGCCACGCATAGAGGCCGACGCGCACGCCGTTGCTCGAAGACGGCGAGGTGTTCGGGTTCGCGCTCGCGCCGCACGTGCCTGTCGGCGCCGTGTCTTCGACCGTCACGAACGTCGCTGCCGTCGACACATTCCACGTGCCGTAGCCGGTGATGTGCAGCGCTCGGCCGTTGCCGACCATGTTCGCCCCCGTCGCAGCCCATGCGTCGGCGTTGCCCTGCGTGAGCTCGGTCACCACGAAGCGGCGGTTGTCGGAATACGTCGACGTGTACGGCGCATGGCCGCTCGCTGCCAGGTTCGCCGTCGCCAGAAACGTCGTCAGCGGGCCCGTCGACTGCACCGGCTGGCACACCGTGCCGTTCAGCTCGGTGCCGGGCCCGCACGTCGCCCCGCCCGCCATCGCCACACACTCGGTGCCGTTCTTCATCGTGCCCGCACCGCACGTCACCGTGCCCACGCAGCGGTTGCCGCCCGCGCCCGTCGTATCGGTGCTGCACACCGTGCCCAGGTCGACCACGCAGCTCGACCCCAGCAGCGCCGTGCCCGTGCCGCACGTCGTGCCCGCCCCGCCGCCGCCCGTCGACACGCAGACGTTGCCCTGCAGCTCGGTGCCCACCCCGCACGTCACGTCGACCGGAGTCGCCACACACTGATTGCCGCTCCGCGACGCCCCCTGGCCGCACGACAGCACCGTGATGCACGTCGAGCCCTGCAGCGCCGTGTCTTCGCCGCACGTGACGGGCACCGGCAGCGGCTCACAGCGCTCGCCCACGCGGGTGGTGCCCACGCCGCAAGCGGCGGGGCTCGCTCCACAGCTGGAGACGACGACGACGACGACGGCAGACATCAGCAGTGCAATACGGGTATTCAAGGTCCCCTCTTTCGGTTCAGGTACCCGCGTTTGGGGAGTGCTTCCGAATTCCGTCACATGAAAGACGAGCGAGCGATTCTCGGCCCCATCGAGCCCTTCTTGAGGGGCCTCGCCCTCGTCGTCTGGGCGTTCGTCGGCCTCTCGCGGCTCGAAGGTGACGGGCCAAAGCTGTGGCTCGCGCCGTGGCTCGTCTACGCGGCGGGCATGCTGCTCGGCGCTGCGCGCAGCCGGCTGCCGCACCCGGTGAACGTGGGCGTGCTCTTGGCCCAGTCGGCGAGCGTGCTCGCGCTGCCCGTCACCGGGTTCGTCGGCTTCGAGGGCATGTTGCTGTCGTTCGTGGTCGTGCAGCTGCCTGCGGTCATCTCGCTGCGCGCCGCCGTCGTCTGGGCCGCGCTGCACGTGCCGCTGCTCTTGCCGTTCGTGTGGAGCCACAACTCCGCGCGGCAGCTCATCGAAATCTGCGGTGCCTATGCCGGCTTCTCGACGTTCGCGCTGCTCGTGCACTACGTGCGGCTGCGTGAGCAGGTCGCGCGCGCCGCGCTCGCGAAGAGCAACGCGTCGCTGCTCGCCACCCGCGCGATGCTCGTCGAGGGCAGCCGGCAGGCCGAGCGGCTGCGCATCTCGCGCGAGCTGCACGACAGCCTCGGGCACCACCTCACCGCGCTGAACCTGCACCTCGACCTCGCGGCGCGCCAGACGTCGGGGCCCGCGGCCGAGGCGCTGCAGCGCGCGAAGACCATCTCGCAGCAGTCGCTCGCCGAGGTGCGCAAGGTGGTGAGCGAGATGCAGGCCGAGGGCGGCGTCGACCTGTTGCCGTCGCTCAGGGCGCTCGCGGCGGGTGTGCCGGCGCCGAAGGTTCACATCGAAGCGCCCGACACCCTCAGCCTCGCCGACGCCGCGACGAGCCACACCGTCTTTCGCTGCGTTCAGGAGGCCATCACGAACGCGCTCAAGCACTCTGCCGCGCGAAACGTCTGGGTGAAGCTCGCGCTCGTCGGCCCGCGGCTCGAGGTGACGGTGCGCGACGACGGCGCGGGCGCCGCGAAGCTCGTGAAGGGCCGCGGCCTCGACGGCATCAGCGCGCGCGTGGCCGAGCTCGGAGGTGAGGCGCACTTCGAGAGCGGCGCGGGGTTCACGGTGGTGCTGAAGGTGCCCGCATGATTCGGGTGCTGCTCGCCGATGATCAGACGCTCGTTCGCCAGGGCATTCGCGGCCTGCTCGAGCTCGACGCGAAGCTGCAGGTCGTCGGCGAAGCGGCCGACGGCGACGAGGCGCTGAAGCGCGTGCTCGAGCTGAAGCCCGACGTCGCGCTGCTCGACGTGCGCATGCCGGGTCGAGACGGCGTCGCGGTGCTGCGCGCCCTGCGCGAGAAGGGCGACACGACGCCCGTCATCTTGCTCACCACGTTCGACGACGACGCCGTGCTGCTCGAGGGCGTGCGCGCCGGCATCGCGGGCTATCTCTTGAAAGACGTGTCGCTCGAGGTGCTGACCCAGGCGATTCAAACCGCCGCCGAAGGCAAGACGACCATTCTGCCGGCGGTGACCGAGCGGGCGGCCCGCACGGTGAAGCAGGTCGGCACGAAGTTCGAGGCGGCCGAGCTGCCCGACGGCCTGAGCGAACGCGAGCGCGAGGTGTTGCGGCTGATGGCGGGCGGCTTCAGCAACCGTGAGATCGCCGACGCGCTCGGCACCGCCGAGGGAACCGTGAAGAACCAGGCGTCGTCGATTCTCTCGAAGCTGGGGGTGCGAGACCGTACCCGCGCCGTGCTGAAAGCCCTCGAGATGGGCTGGCTCATCGAGAGGTAGGAGCTTCTGCGCACATTTTTGGACAGTGGGCTGCGCCGCGAGGCGGCGCGGCAGAAGGTCGAGACCGAAGCGACGGTCATCGACGCACTGCTTCAGGCTTCGAAGCAGCAGGGCCGCCGAAGCTCTTCAGCGCAGCCAGTCGAAGATGGCGCCGCGCGGCGCCGACAGCTGAATCGACTTGAGCCCCGGCTTCCACGTCTCGGCCATCGACATCACCGCGTCGCGGCCCTTCTCGAGCGACGAAATCATCTGTGCGTGCGCCGACCCCGCCTCGACCGGCAGCCCTTTCAGCTCGGCGACCGCATCGGCCCACCGCTTCGCCGCTTCTTGCGCCCCCGCTTCGGTCAGGTTGCCGTTCGGAGGCCGCAGCTGATCGAGCCGCTTCAACCGCCCCAGCGCCGCCGAGTACGCCTCTTGAAACGCGTTCGGGTCTTTCGCGAGCGCCGGGTCGGCCTTCAGCTTCTTGTACAGCACGTCTTCGAACATGCGCGCCGTCGTGTTGCCGATGCCCGCCGCGTTGTTGCCGATCAGCTCTTCGGCGCGAATCACCGTCTGCTTGCCCGCCGCCGCGAACTGCCGCGAGTGGCTCGGCCCGCTGACGCGAAGCTCGGGGAAGTGAATGTCGGCCTTGCGCGCCGCGCCGAACAGCTCGTCGGCGTTCTTCGCGACCGCGCCGCCGCCCTTGCCGACGACCTTCGCCGCCATGCCGCCGGCCTTCAGCGAGTCACCGATGATGGGCACCGCCGCGATGCCGCGCATGCCCGCGTCTTTCAGCTGCGCGCCCGCACCCGCGAAGTCGCCCTGCGCCGCCGCCACGCCCGCCTGCACCAGGTCGACGCCCGCGTTCAAGAGGTCGGCCACGTTCGACGCCACGTTCACCACCGCGCCCGGCACCGCGCCGACGCCGGTCGCCGCCGCCGCCATCGAGCCGACGCCCGCCGCCGTGGTCGCCACGTCGAGCCCGCTCTGCATGCGGTCGATGAAGCCGCCCGCACCCGTCTTCGTCGGGGTCTTCGGCTTCCACCCCGTGCTCTTGATTTCACCTAAGGCGTCTTGCAGCTCCTTCAGCTCTTTCAGCTCGCCGGGCGTGAGCGCGCGCTTCGCGTTCAGCTCGGCGACACGTTCGGCGATGGGTGCAGGGTCGCCCGACTTGAGCAGCTGGTACTTCTTCAGCTCTGACGGGGTGAGGTGCTTCGCTTCATCGAGCCGGCTCAGCATGCGCTGAGCGATGGTTTCAGCGAGGGGAGGGAGCTTCATCAGGGCCTCACCGTTCTACACTGACCGACCCCTCAGTGCGCAACGGGGTGGGCGCGCCGCCACGCGTACTGCACCACCCGCGAGATGCTGAGCGCCTCGGCCCCGCCCGCGTCTTCGGCCGCGTCGAGCGACGCCTCGGGCAGAAACAGCGTCAGCGTGCGCCGCGCGTGCTTCTCGGCGTCGGGCTGACCTTCGTCGTACGAGGCGTGGCGCTCGTGGCCGGGCCGGTCGCCGAGCTCGTTCTTCTCTCGGGCCGCTTCGATGGCCTGCGTCACGAGCTTCGACACCGACACCTTCTCTTTGAGCGCCGCCTGCTGAATTTCGGCCGCCATGCCGCCGGGCAGGTCGACCTGCGCGTAGGCGAGGTTTTCGCCGACGTCGTCGGGCCAGCGCAGCGCCGCGATGACCTGGAGCTGCCAGCGGTCTTGCAGGCAACCGCGGCCGGGCAGCCCGACCGCTTGGGCGAGCCTCGAGAGCGGGTAGGTCGGCCAGCGGGCCTTGTGCCACGTCGTGTCCGACGACTGGCGGCGCAGGTGTGCGATGTACTGCGGGTCTTCGCGGTAGATGAAGCGCTCGTGGCCGGCGGGGGCGCCGCGCTCGAAGCGGTAGAAGGCCTCTTGCTCGAGCGACGCGTCGCGCGGGCCCGGCGCGATGAACGCCCAGGTGCTGGTGACGCCGTGCGCCGCCGACAGCCGGCGCGCGAGCTCGGTGATGCGGCCGAAGGTGAGCCTCGTCTCGGGCGCGTCGAGCTCGATGGCGGCGAGCGCGCCGAGCGAGGTGCGAATGAAGCTGACGCGAATGAGGTCGCTCAGCTCGAGCTCGCGCGAGAGCGCGGTGAGCGTCGCTTCGGCGCCGGCGCGGTCGGGGTGGCCGAAGTGGGCGAGCACGCCGGCGCTCTGCTCGCGCACGTCGACCCCGTCGAGCGGGCCCTGGTAGGTCTTCGCGACGGGCTTCGCGGCGAGCGACAGCGCGAGGGCGGCGGCGAAGGCGAAGCTCATGCCTCAACGGTACAGGTGAAACACCGCACAGTCTCGCCCCGTCACCCAGACCTCGGTCGGGGTGACGAAGAGGTCGGTGAGCGGCCCCGCCGTCGGCACGGCCCACTCTTCGCAGCCGCCGTCGCCATGGTTGCGGTAGACGACGTTGCTCTCGGCGCCAATCACCCACACGTCGGTGGCCGAGCTGCCGTGCACCGCGACGAGCGGAGTCTTGCTGCACGTCGCGAGACGGGTGACGTCGTTCGGGGTGGCGGCGGTGGCGCGATGCGCGACGGGCTCTTTCTGCAGGTTTTCGCCGACCATGAACAGCTCGCCCGTCGGAGCTGCCCAGATGTCTCTGAGGGTACCGAGCGGCTCGACGTTGACGGTCGTCGCAGTGCCCGCGACATAGAGGCTCTGGCCGCCGACGACGTAGGCGGTGCCGGGCTCGCCGTCGCCGTAGATGGCGACCGCGTTCCAGTCGTTCGTGTCCTGGTCGTAGGCGGTGATGCCGCCGTCGCGGCGCCGCAGCGTCACGCGGCCGGTGGAGCCCACGACCCACAGCTGGTCTCTCGTTGCCGCGAGCGCGAGGGGGCCACCGTCGAACGTGAAGTCGACCTCGCCCGCGTCGAGCAGAAAGCCCTTCACCCGAGAGGGCTCACCGGCGACCCAGACGTCGCCGTTCGGAGCTGCAGCGACGTCGCGCACGTTCGTGGGCAGGCCGGTCGTGCCGAGCCGCGTCCACGCTCCGCCCGCTTCGCGGGTCACGATCGTCGAGCCCGTGCCGCCGGCGAACAGCCGGTTCGGGCCGGTGCCGTCGATCGCGCGGAGCGAGCCGCACCGCGGGCCCCGGAACCCCGTGTCGAGCTCGACCCACGAGCCCCCATCGGAGCTCAGCACGACCGCGCTTCGCCCGCCGGCGACGAGGGTGCCGTTGTTCGCCACCGCGTGCAGGTCGATGTCGCTGCGTGGGTAGCTGACCCCGGTGTCGTTCGCGCAGAAGTAGCTGGTGCCCATCTCACCGACCGCCATGCAGCCGGTGCCGACGCGCACGACGCCGCGAAGTGGCGCGGGCAGCATGCGGGTGCTGGTCGAGGCGGCTTCCCAGGTGGCTCCGTTGAACGTCAACACGGTGCCGGCGCCGCCGACGTAGCCGGCCGCGTACGGGTGAGCGACGGCGTACAGGTCGGAGGTCAGCACGTTGTAGCCCCGTGTCCACCCGCCGGCGTCGCGGCCGTAGAGCTCGTTGTTCGTCGCGACGGTCTTCGTCGCGTCGACCGCGCGCAGTGACCGCTGGCCCGCGACCGGAGCCAGGGGGTCGGCCAGCCCGCTCTCGATGCCCGGCGCCCACTGCTCGAGGTACGAGCCCTCGCCGACGACCCAGAAGCGCTCTTCGTCGGGAACCCACGCCACGCTGTTCAAGCGATTGGCCGAGGTGAGGCGCGCCCGCTCGCTCCACGCTCCAGCGTCGGCGCGGCGCTCGAGAATGATGCCGGCGCTGCCGACGGCGAAGAGGTCACCCGCGCTCGAGAACGCGACCGCGTTGAGGTCGAGCGTCGTGCCCGAGTCTTCGACCTGCCATGCGCCGCCCGACCAGCGCAGCACGAAGCCGTGGTCGCCGACCGCCACGATTTCGTTCGGCCGCGCCGCGATGCCGTTGATGGCGTGCCCCGAGGGGAGCGGGTTCTCCCACTGGAAGCCGTCGGCACGCGCGGGGCTGCCGCCTCCGCTGCCCCCGCCGCCGCTCGTGCCTCCGCTGCTGCCGCCGGCGCTCGCGCCGCCCGCCGTCGCGTTGCCTCCACCTTCACCTTCACCCCCGCCGCCGGTAGAGGCGTCGGCGCAGCGCTCGTCGAAGACGCCGCCGGGCTCGCAGCGATAGGCGAGGTCATCGCGCAGCCGCGCGCACTGGCAGCTGGTGAACAGCGCGAGAACGACGAGGCGCCGCACGGTCAGGGGCACGCCTCGACCTGCACGGCGTAGTTGATGGGCGCAGCGAGGCTGCCGCCCGAGAGCGTCACCTGGTACGTATGACCCGCCTGGCTCACCCAGCCGTTGGGTATGAACTTGATGGCGCTCGGGCTGCCGTAGTTCGCGCCGAGGTTGCTGACGGTGACGGGCAGGTTCACGCCGTTGTCGGTGACGGTGATGCCGGCGTCGTAGACGTTCACGGTGTGGCCCTGCACGTGCCACCCGACCTGGTCGATCGACTGCAGCCCGGGAATCGCGATCGCCTGCAGCGGCACGGGCCCCGGCGGAGGCCACGCCACCCACGGCTTGCCCGCGTTGCCGCTGCCGTTGATGACCCAGTGGCACGACCCGCCCGTGGTGCCGCCGATGCCGACGGGGCCCAGCTGGTTCGAGAGAAACCAGCGGCGGTGGCCGAGCACCGGCGCGTTTCCGGCGCCGAAGTCCGACATGTAGAGGTCGACGCAGCGCACCGCGCGGCCCGAGCAGATGTTGCTCTTGCCCGCCGCGTAGCCGCCGTCGGCGCTGTAGCAGCTCCAGCTGGTCGGCGGGTTGTGGTCGAGGTCGTTGTTCGCATCCATCATGAGCGCGCACTGCTGCGCCCACTGGTTTCTCGGCTGCGACGTGGTGACGGCCGGGAGGTCGGCGATGAAGCGGTAGAGGTTGATCAGCTTCAGCGCGTTCGCGCGCGCCGCCGCCGTCAGGTCGCCGGGGTTGCACACCGGGTTGACCTGCCCGTTCCACGTGCCTTCGCTCATGTCTTGGCGGTCGCAGTTCCACCGCAGGCAGACCTGGGTGCGGCGGTCGCCCGAGATGTTCGCGCACGACGGTGCACCGCCCGCGGTGCCTTGACCCCCGCCTGCCGTGTTGGCTCCGCCCGCGGTCGCGCCGCCGCCCGCAGTCGCGCCGCCGCCCGCGGTCACTGCGCCACCCCCAGCCGTCGCGGTCGCACCACCTCCAGCATTCGCATCGCCGCCCGCGTTGGATTCACCGCCGCCGCTGCTGCCGCCGCCTGTGGTGCCGCCCGCGGTGCCGCCATCGTCCATCGGAGGTGTGCCGATGTCGTCGACCACGCCAGGGCACGCAGCGAGGAGCAGCAGCACGACCGAGCGGCGCATGGCGGGCATTCTACGCCTCGACGGCGGCGCGAGAAGTGGGTACGAATTCGGGCCCATGAGAACTGTCGCTGCGCTGATGCTCGTGCTCGCCGCCTCGGTCGCCAACGCTCAAGAGCTCGCGAAGCTCTTCACCGACGAGGGCAAGACGTATCTGCGCAGCGACGGGGCCGCGACGCTGATGCAGGGCTCCGAGCTCGCCGCCTACTCCGACGCGAACGGCGCGCGGCCGGCGGGCAAGGTCATCGTGATGGAGGTGAAGGGTCTGCTCGTGCGCGTCACGTTCGCCGACGACGCGGCGAGGGCGCAGGCGAAGTTCGTGCGCGTGGGTGCGGCGCCCGCGGTCGCTGCGAGACCACCTCCACCCGGAGTGCCGCCGCCGCCGCCTCCCCCTCCGCAGGGCGTGCCACCGCCGCCGCCGCCGCTGCAGGCGGTGCTGGGCCGGCAGGGCAACGCCATCACGATTCGCAACGACTCGTCGGGCGACATGGTGGGGTGCCAGCTGGGGTTCCCCGACCGCCGGTATGCTCCGGCGGGCACGGTGCCGGCGGGGCGCACCATCATCGTGGGCTACGGCGAAATTCGGCCGGCGCCCGACGTGGGCGACGACTTCATCGTGGTGCGGTGCGCCGAAGGTGAGGCCGAGCTGCACTTCAGAGAGCCGAACCGGCCGAACGCGCTGAAGGGGCGGGCCGAAGGTCGCGGCGGAGGCGTGCTCATCTTCAACGACGGCGAGCGCGACTGGTCGGACTGTGACCTCATCAAGCCGAACGGCAACCACTTCAAGCAGGGCGCCTTGCGGGCGAAGGCGAGCGACTCGGTTCGGGCCGGCCTGTTTCGCCCGCGCGAGGGCGCTGAGATCATCTCGCTGACGTGCGCGCAGGGCGCCATGTCGCAGCCGGTGCCGTGATGTCGACGTGAGGAAGGCTGCTCATCGTCGCGATGGGCCCGTGGTGGCCGCGGGTGGCCCGAATCGGGCAGGGGCGAGGCGCTTTTTGTCCACCATGGCGGACAAGTTCCAGCACGAATGTCCATACTGCCGGACATTGAGCCCTGACCCCTACCGCATCGCGCTCTGATTGCCGGTGAGCACGACCGTCAGCTTGCGGCTGAACGCCTGGTCGATGCGCAACAGCCACGCGCGAAACTTCGGGTACTGCGCGGCGGTGATGCGCGCCTTGCTCATGACGAGCTCGACGGTGACGACGGGCTTGCCGCCCTCGACGCGCACCTGCAGCTTCGCGCGGCCGAAGTCGGTGGTCTCATCGAAGTCTTCGGGCAGCGTCTGCAGCACGTAGCCGGGCGGGGCCTCGTACCGCACGGTGAACCTGTTGACCCAGACGCCGGGGAACACCGAGTCGCTCTTGCGCTCGGTGAGCGGCGCGAGCACCTGCGTGAACGCGCGGCCGGCCCCGAGGGGGAAGAAGCGCAGGCCCGCAGGCAGCACCTCGGCGTAGCGCGGCGCCTGCATCACGAACTGCAGCTTCATCGGGTCTTCGAGCTTTGTCGTGTCGCTCACGTCGAGCTTCGTGACGACGAGCCCGGGAAACGACTGCGCCCACTGCTGCTCGAACATCGCCTTGCGCGCGCCGGCCGACTGGAAGAGCCGGCGGTACTCGGGCGCACCCTGGCCCACGACGACCGTTTCGCCCTTCAGCTCGGCGCTGCCGTCGGGCTTCAGCACGACGGTGTAGTCGAGCGTGCTCAGGTTCTCTTCGGGCTTCGCCTCGGGCGTGACGAGAAAGCGGCTGCCGCCGTTCGGCTCGACCACGAGCACGTCGGCGACGCGGTCGGCCGAGGGCAGGTCTTTCGTGCCGTGAAACTCGGCGGTGCCGTCGAGGAACAGGTCCATCGCTGGCACGTAGGCGATCGCGTGGTTGAACGCGGCGAGCGACGCGGGCTCAGACTGCAGCGCGCCGAGCGAGCGCATGCGCAAGAGCACGAGCCGCGAGTCGACGCCCGCGACGCGCAACATCGCGACGATGAGCGACGCCTTGTCTTTGCAGTCGCCGAAGCGGCGCGCGAGCACGCGGTCGACGCGGTACGGCTTGTAGCCGTGAATGCCGAACTCGAGCGCGACGTAGCGCGTGTTCGTCACCACGAACCCGTAGATGGCGGCCACCACCTTCGCGGTGTCTTTGCGGTCGACCCCCTTCAGCACCGTGTCGACCGTGCGCACGAGCTCGTCGGTCGGCGTGAGCTGGTCTTTGACGAGGCCCCACCAGTATTTCCCGACCTGGTCCCACGACTGGTACGTCGACACGTGCAGCGTCGCCGCGACCTCGCTCATGCCGGGCATGTTCGGCTCGGGCACGAGCTTCGCGACGTCGTTCGCCTCGAACCGCCACGTCACCTGGCCGGGCGCGGTCTCTTGCGACGTCTTCACCCACGAGGGCAGGGCGGCCTTGTTCCAGTACAGCGGGCGCTTCTCGGGCATCTCGACGATGAAGCGGTAGCGCTTCTTCGGGTAGCCCGACTGCACCATGTCGACGTCGCCGAAGTAGTCGCTGAGCAGGTTCTCGAGCGCGGTGTCTTCGACGCGCCACTGCATCTCGAGCACGTCGCCGACCGAGAGGGCGGGAAACGAGAGCACGCGCGCGCGGGCGTCGTAGTACATGCCCGTCCACGGCTCGTTCATGTGGTGGTCGTTGTCGCCGTAGCTGTCGACCACGCTGCCGTCGGGCTTCGTGATGCGCGCCTTCAGCACCCGCACCTCTTGCCGGTCGGGCGAGTAGGTGATGGGCCACTGTCGAAACGCCTCGACCCCGCGGTCGTTCTGAATCTTCACCGCCAGCTGGTGAAAGCGAGACGACAGCCCGCTCGTCTGCACGCGAATCGCCGTGACGTCGGCGACGATGTACGCGTCTTCTTGAAGCTTCGCGGGCAGCTCTTTCAAGAGCGGCGCGACGGCGATCGCGTGGCTCAGGCCCGGCGCAGCCTGCTGACCCTGCAGCGCGCGCAGCACCTCTTTGAGCGCCGGGTTCTGCGGCCGCAGCTTCAGGCTCTCTTGAAACGAGGCGAGCGCGTCGTCGCGGCGGCCGGCCTGCAGCTGGGCGCGGCCCTCGCGCTCGTACACGTCGGGCTCTTCGGGCGCGAAGGTGCGGGCGGCGGCGAACAGCACGTCGGCCCTGGGGCCGTTGCCGTTGGCGGCGTAGAGCTCGGCGAGGCGCAGGCGGGCCGAGTTGTCGAACGGGTCGAGCACGAGCACGCGGTCGAGCTGCTCGGTCGCGGCCTCGAGCTTGCCCATGTCGGCGAGCAGCCCGGCGAGCGCGGTGCGCAGGCCCGTGTCGTCGAAGCGCAGCGCGAGCGCGGTGCGCATGCGGCCCTCGGCTTCGTCGAGCCTGTCCATTCTTCGCGACTGCGCGGCCGCCTCGCGCGCGACGGCCGGCACGTGCGGCATGCGGGCGAACGCCTCTTCGACGACGTTCAGCGCGAGCGGCTTCTGGCCGAGCGCGTCGAGGCAGCGCGCCTTGCCGAGCCACGCGGCAGCGAGCTTGGGGAAGTCGGCGATGAGCGCCTCGAACATGGGGAGCGCGAGCTCGGGGTGGTCTTGATCGAGCTCGTGCTGCGCCATCGCGAGGCGCGTGAACGGCGACTTCGGGTCGAGCTCGAGCGCCGCGGCGATGTGCCGGCGCCGCTCGTTGAAGTCGTACGTGTCGAGCGCCGCGGCGCGCAGGTGCAGCTCGACGTCGTCGGGCTTCTGGGCGCTCGCCTTGTCGGCCTCACGCACCGCCGTGCGCTCGCGGTCGTCGAACGCGCGCGTGTAGCCGAGCACCGTCGCGTAGTCGCCGCGCAGCACCGCGTCGTTCGGCTTCGCCTTCACCAGCGCTGCGTACCCGTCGGCCAGCGTCGGCAGGCTCACCGGCCCCGGCGGCGTGCCCTTCTCGAGCGGCGGCACCGCCTCGGGCAGCACCACCCGTGCCGACGCCGGCGCACCGTCGGCGCGCTCTTGCCGCAAGAAGAAGCCGAGCGGCCCCGTCTCGTGGCACAGCTTCACGAGCACGCGGTTGATGCCCTTGCGCAGCTTCACCTGCACGCGCGCCTGGTCGACCTGCGGCGTGTGGTACGCGTCGCTGCTGCCCACCTTCACGCCGTTCACGAACAGCCGCCACGCGCCCGGCGTGCCGAGCCCGAGGTTCACGCGCGTCTCGGCGCTCGTCTCGAGAAACGTGAGCGCGTACGCGACGACGCCCGAGTTGGGGCGCAGCAGCGTGCCGAGCTCGACGAAGCCCGTCGTCGTCTTCGCGGGCACCCTGCGCCAGCGCGCCTCGCGCCCCTTGCCGGGGTAGGTGGCCTTCAGGTCGGTGGCGGCCTCGGGGCCGAAGTCGGTGTCGCAGCCGCCCTTGCCTTCGTTGTCGAAGCCGCCGACGGCGTAGAAGTCGCTGACGAAGCCGAGCGGCTCGAGGGCCTCGGCGCCGCGCGTGGTGCGGCCGCGGGCCTGCTCGACGTCGGTGAAGAAGAGGCGCGCGAGCGTGCGCACGTCTTTGTTCACCACGGCGCGGCCGAGCAGAATCGCGTACGGGTCGGCGAGCAGGTTCAGGTCGTCGACCTCGCCCATCATGCCGTGCAGGCGAATGAGCGGCGCGGCGGCCTCGAGGGTGCCGGCCTTGGCGAGGGCCTCTTTGCCGAGCGCCTTCGCGCGCGTGGTGAGCGGGCTGACGGGGGCAGACGGCGGCGGAGCGACAGGTTCTTCGGCGGCGGCGAGGGCGGCGAGCAGCAGCAGGTGAGTCACGGGGAGCGCAAGCTAGCGCGAGAACTCAGTCTTGTCGGCGGTAGCGCGCGAAGAACGCGAGCGAGCGGGCCGAGTAGTCGGTGGTGATGTCGTGACCGAAGCTGCCGCCGGTGGGCGGGGCCTGCAGAAAAACCCACGCGCGGTTGCCGAGGGCGGTGCCGAGCGTGCACGACCACGCGACCGAGACGGCGTCGTCGTCGATGCCGTGGGCGAGGTAGCCGAGGGGAATGCGAGCGGGCACGGGGAGCGGCTTGAGCTCCTCCATGCAGGTGGGGAAGCCGGTCTGCATCGCGAGGCCGCCGCACGTGGTTGCGGTGCCCTTGAACTGCTCGCCGGGCAGGCCGCGGTTCATGCAGCGAATGGCGCCGCCGGCGTTCTCTGAGAACGCGGCGATGCGGTCGGGGAGCATGGCGGCGACGAAGTACGAGAAGAACGCGCCGTTCGAGAAGCCCATGACGTAGACGCGGTCGGTGTCGATGTTGAAGGTGGTGCGGGCCGACTGAATGATCGCGCGCACGAATTGAATGTCGTTGTTGGTGTCGCGGTTCTTGTCGCCGAGGTTCCAGCTGGTGCCCCAGCCGTCGCTGCCGGGGTAGTGGTCGGGGTCGCCGGTCTCGCCCATGCCACCGTTGCGCATCAGCGCCTGGGGGCCGACGAGAATGATGCCGGCGTCTTCGGCGCCGGCGACGAGGCCGTCGTCGAGCAGGTCGAACGAGCCGCCGCCGGTGCCGTGGAAGGTGATGATGAGCGGCGGGTTCGTGGGCAGGGTGGCGGGCAGGTAGAGCTCGACGCTGCGCGCGGCGCCGCCGAGGGTGAAGCTGACGGTGCCGGGCGTGCCCGCGGTGAAGCCGCCGGTGAAGGCGACGTTGTCTGCGGGAGCGCTGCCGGCGGAGCGGGGGGTCGTGGCGCCGGTGCCTTCGGCGAGGGCGCGGCCGTCGCCGGTGGTGCCGCTGGGCAGGCCGGGCGGCGGGGTGATGCCGCCGTCGGGGTTGACCGCAGACGACGAGCAGCCGACGAGAAGTGAAGCGAGCACGACGCAGTGGAGGTTCCCCATGCGCCCCACTCTACTCGTCGCTCAGGGGTCGACGGCGACGGTCATCTCGGCGAACTCGGTGTCGGGCACGTCGGCGCCGAGCGAGTAGTAGTCGTAGCCGGTGCCGCCGTCGGTCTGCAGCGCGCAGCCGCCGTCGCCGATGCGCACGTACAGGGGGCCCATGTGCCGCGTGGCGCGGGCATACGTGCCGCTGTAGAGGCCGAAGCCTCCGTCGGCGGTGCGCAGGCCGTACTTCAGGCTCGCGGGCGAAAAGATGCCCATCGGCGACGGAGCGCCACCGCCAGTGGGTGCCCCGAAGTACTGCCGGTAGTACGACTGCATGCCCGCGTAGAGCAGCTCGCTGCAGGTGGGGTTGCCGAAGGTCTGCGGCAGGAGCCCGAACGAGAGGTCGTACGCGACCATCGACGGGTAGCAGCGGGCAGAGGCGAGGTCTTGCTGAATGAAGAGCTGGTAGTACGACGCGAAGGCGTAGGCGTTCTGGCCGGGCGCGCAGGGGATCTGCAGCTGCGTGTCCCAGAAGACCGAGGCGAACGGGGCCTGCGCTCCGTCGGCGCCGATGACGCGCACCGCTTTGAGGCGCGTGCCGCTGATCAGCTGCTGCTCGTTGGTGCCGGGAGGAAAGACGGTGGTGGTGGTGCCTCCGCCCGTGCCGTTGCCGCCGCCGCTGCCGCCGGCTGTGCTGCCGGTGAGGCAGACGTGGCTCGCGGTGCAGGTGGCATTCGCCGACGTGCAGTCGTTGCAGCCGAGACCGTCGGCCCCGCACGCCGAGTTTTCGCTGCCGGTGTGGCAGACGCCGTCGCTCGTGCAGCAGCCGCGGCAGCTCGACGGGCTGCAGGTGCTCGACGGCGGGCAAGCGGCAGAGACCACGGCCAGAGGGAGCAGGTAGTAGAGTCTCATGGGCACGCCGTCTACCCCGCGCCCCGAGGGCGTGTGCAACTTCAGACACAGACACGGATAATGTCGCGCGCATGTTTCACCTGGCCCTCGTGGTGTTGACGTCGCTGCCCGACGACCCGCCGTGCCCGCCCGAGCGGCAGGCGATGGCGCTCGAGTTCGCGCAGAAGGTCTTCCCCAAGGCGGCGGTCGAGCGGCCGTGCCGCGGCAACCAGCTGCAGCTGCGCCAGCTGGTGATGACGGTCGACGGGGTCGAGCTGCAGGTGAACCCGCGGGCGGTCTACGACGGCATGAAGTGGAGGGTGGTGCCCTTCGGTAGCGCCGATGCGCCGGCGAAGGTGGTGAAGCTGCTGCGTGAGCTGAAGCTGTTCGCGCGGCTCGAGGCGCGCGGCAAGCTCGAGTGCCTGGCTGACGCCGACGCGCCGGGCACGACTGCGTGGCTGCGCTGCTCGACCGACCCGTGGGACCCGATGGACACGACGCCCTCGAACGGCCGGCTCGACGGCACGCGCAACGAGCTCGAAGTGTCGCTGCGCGAGGTGCCGGTGGCGAAGGGCTGCCCGGTGCTGACGGTCGAGAACTTCGCGGTGCCGGGCGACCTGGTCGAGCTGGCGCCGTACTGGGCGCTCGTCGCTCCGGTGCCCGAGGTGCAGGCGTTTCGCGAGCAGCACCGCGGCACGCGCGCGGTGCTCGAGCACGAGAAGGAGTGGAAGCTGACGCTGGCTGATGGCGCGGCGAAGGTCGAGGTGCCGCTGCTCACCGACGGCTCGACGTGCGACCTGCCGACCTACGCGAAGGGGCAACCTCGGCCCGCGCCGGGCGCACCGGCGGCTTCGGCGGCGGCCGCGAACCAGAAGAAGAAGAAGGCGAAGAAGCGGTAGCGGTGAAAGAAACTCCGCTCAGGGTCAACGAACTGACTGACGTTACGCACACAAGCACAGCACCACGAGGTCGAGCCCCTGCTCGGTCGCAGCGGCAATCGCGACGTCTTCACCGAGCACGTCTCAGGCTGACCCGCAGCCCGGGCGTGCAGTGCAAACTAGTAGACGATGCCGACGCTGGTGCCCTTCTCGCGCACCTTCTTCATGACGGTGTCGTCGAAGCCGCCGGCGCCGCCGGGGTTCTTCACGAGCCAGTCGTCGCGCTCGGCGGCGACCTTCTTCACGTCGACCTCGAGGTCGAAGCGCTCGGCGCGCTGGCGCTCGAGCCAGGCGCGGCGCTGAGGGGCGGGCACAGCGCGCACGGCCTCGGGGAGCTCGTTGTCTTTGAGCTTCTCGACGCGCCAGGGCTCGAGCACGAGGTCGAAGCCTCCGGCGGCGGTGACCTCGGTGGGGGTCTTGGCGGCGACGGCGGCCTTGGCGCGATACGAGAGGCGGTCGGCCGCCGAGGTGCCGCTCAAGTTGAGCACTTCGCGGGTGCGGGCGTCGCCGGCGGCGCGCCCCGAGGCGGAGCCACCATAGAGGCTCTTGCCGGCGAGGGCGTCGCTCATGGTCTCGAGCTTGGAGTCGTACGGGGTGACGACCTTCACCATGTCGCCGGCCTGGCCGATGGTGGCGAAGGTGCCGTCGGCGATGCGGGCGACCGAGCGAAACGCCTTCTCGGTGGCGGCGTCGGTGCCGCAGCGAATGGTGTTCACGACGATGCCCTTCTTGATGGCGCGGCGGGCGACGTCTTCGAGGCCGAAGCCGTCTTGGTAGTCGTCGTGGGCGGGGGCGTCGCCGACGAGAAAAATCATCTTCGCGGTGCGCTGGCCCTCATGCCAGTGCATGAGGTCGACGGCGTCGGCGAGGCCCTTGCCGACGTGCTCGGGGGTGTCGCCGCCGCCCTGGGCCTTGAAGGCGCGCAGGTTCGCGTAGACGACGTCGAGGTCGCTGGTGAGGTCGACGGGCAGGGTGACGTAGGCGTCGCCCTGGTCGCGAAAGGCGACGAGGCCGATGCGAATGCGCGGAGCGGGCTTGCCCGAGGCCATGCGCGAAGCGATGGACCAGATCTTCTCTTTGGCGCCCTCGATGAGGCCCGACATCGACGAGGTGGTGTCGAGCACGAAGACGACGTCGAACTGCGGCTGGTCGTACGCGGCCGTCGGGGCCTGCTGTTGTTGTGCTGCCGCAGAGAGTGAGGCCAGCAGGACGATGAGGGGGGCTCGGTGCATGGTGTGCGGGCGTTGGTGCAAGCCGCCCGCCGCTCACCGGGTGTGGCTCATTCGACGCAGCCGTTCACGTGCGCCAGCGCCGTCGACGCGACCGCAGCTGAGGGCCGCACGAATCAGCGCTGCACGTCGAGCACGGCGAAGTCAGCGAGCAGCTCGGCCGAGCGGTCGACCGAGCCCTGCACGCTCCTGAGCAGATCGACGATCAGCTGGGTGTCGGCGGTGTCGGTGATCTCGAAGGCGGTGAGCTGTGCGTTCTCGATGATCGACGCCAAGAGGACCCTTCGATCGAGGTCAGCCTTGGTCTCGGGGCGGCCGGTCACAGGCCGGTACTCTTCGACCACCTGCTCCTGGAACCGGCGTCGGGCGCGGTCGGCTGCCACCTGCTCTCGAGCATCAGAGATCGACAGCACGAAGCCCAGCACCTGGCGAGGGCCCGAGAACACCGGGTCGGCGCGCAGCAACACCGGCCGGGCGCCACCGTCACCTTGAAGCAGCTCTGCTTCACCGCGATACGCCGCATGCTGCTGCACCAGCTCCTGGAGCTTTCGGAGCAGCACCACCGGCCTGGTGAAAAACGGCGCCAGCTCGTCGAGGCGCTCCGGGGCGCGCCGCCCGGGCTCGAGCAGGTCTGCAAACCCGGCGCTCATCAGCAGCACGCGGCCGTCGGGCCCCGCGACCATGACCGCTTGCTCCGACCGCTGCGCCTGGCCGCGAACCTGCGTCAGTTGCTGCTGGGCGATCAACATGCGCACCGAGCGGAACTGCATGACCACATCGCTCACGGTGGCGCCGATGAGGCGAGCCGTGGTGAGCGCGCCGCGAGCCCAGGGCTGTGAGGTGCCTTCGACCACCTGGTGCCACTGGGCGAACGACCGTCGCGGCGAGAGATCGGCCGGTGAGCTCCCGATCACGAACGGCTTGGAGGGGTCGCCGCCCCAGGTCACGGTGCGCACCTGCTCTGGCCTGAACCAGAGCAGAAACTCGCCCGGCTCGTTGGAAATGCGCACCGCGAGCAGACCACTCGCGACCGCGGCCAAGGGTGCCCAAGCGGGCTCCGCCACCGCGAGCGCATGGGTCGAGAAGACGGCGGCGTGCCCAGACGGCGCAAGGCCGCGGCGCTGGAGCCACCCCGCGATCTCTCTGAGCTGCTCGGTACCCGGCACCTGGCCGGTGGTGAGGATCTCGTCGTCGAGCACCAGCGCCGCTCCGGTCGCCGTCACCGGCTTCAAGATCGAGCCCGAGCCGTCGAAGAGGCTGCTGCGCCAGTCGCCTTCGCGCGCGATGGCTTCGGCCATGCGCTGCTCGAGCCGGCGCACCGCGAGCTGGGCCTGAGACTCCTGAACGCACTCCAGCGCGGTGAGGCGGGTCGCGACGAACTCCGAGAGCAGCTCGCACACGCTGCGCATCGCGAAGGGAATTCCGCGGGGCTCGTAATGGTGGCACGAGACCAGGCCCCACAAGCGGCCTCCGACCATCAGCGAGACCACCAGGGTGGCGCGCACCCCCATGTTTCTCAGGTACTGAATGTGAATCGGCGACGAGCTGCGCAGAAAGCAGAGCGACATGTCGAGCTCCCCGCCATCGAGCGGAGAGATGCGCGGCGTGATCGGCACCTGAGCATGCTGAACGTCCATCAGCACGCGCACCCGGTTGCGCTCGTAGAGCCGTCGCGCCATCTGGGGAATGTCGGTTGCGGGGTAGCGATTGCCGAGAAACGGCTCGAGCTTGGGCTCGCGCTCCTCGGACAACACCTCTCCGTGACCGTCGTCGTCGAAGCGGTAGATCATCACCCGGTCGTAGCCGGTGAGACTGCGGAACATGCGCGCCGACTCGTCGCACAACGCGCGAAGCGTGGTCGCCCGGCCGAGGGCCGCGAGGGCGCCGGCAACGGCCGAGGAGGTCGCGCCCGCGCGCTCCGCCGTCTGCACTTCGACGACCAGGCCCGCTCCTGGCAACCGGTGCACGAGGCCTTCGAGCTCAGCGCCGCCGGGGCCCGCGGGGCAGCGCAGCACCGCAGGGAGCGCTCCCAAGGGGCGGGTCAGCCGGCCGCGCACCACCTGCTCGAGCTGGGAAGAGAGCTCGCCCAAGCGCCGCCCGACCACGCCTGAGCTCAAGCCCCAGAACGCCTGGGCGTTGGCGCTGGCCTGCACCACCGTGAGCTCCGGCTCGCGCAGCACCAGCAGCGCGCCGTAGGGCTGAATCGAGCCGGCGAAGTGAATCTGCTCACGCTCGCAGTTCGACAGATCGGCCTCACCGAACGCGGGCACGCTGGCGGGCGACCCCATCGGCGGTCTATTCCTCGCCTTTCTTCCCCGGCGAGCGGTCGCTGCGCGTGCCCCAGCGCCGGGCGGCCAGCTCGGCCGAGGCCTCGGCGCTGGCCTGCTCGACTGATGCAACCTGCCGGGCGACCAGCTCGTCGAGCTCGGCGCTCCGGGGAAGTTGCGAGTCTGACTGCGGGCGCAGCCGGCGCACCAGCAGCGCGGCGTACACCTGGGCACCGTCGTTCGCGAGCGAGACCGAGAGCTCGACCGGCACCTGAGCGCGCGACGACTCGCGCAGCGCCAGTGCGGTCACGCTCGGAGCGCGCGCCGCGAGCCGCTGGGGCAGCAAAGGGCCTGCCGGCCCGGCCACCGTCAGCCACCGGTCGAGCCCCTGGCCTGAGACCGCTTGGGCATCGGGAACCTCGATCAGCTCTGCGAACGCCGGGTTCGCTCGACGCACCTCACCCTGGCTACCGACGACCACCACGGGCACCGGCAAGCGGGCGATGAGCTCCTCCCAGGGAACTCCGCTGCTCGCCGCGGCGACCGACCGCCCCGCCGAGCTCAGATGCACGGCGAGGCCGGCCTCGGGGTCGCCTGGCACCGACGAGACTCGAGCGAGCCACGTGCCGGCGGCGGGCGCGAAGTGAACGCTGACGCCCGGCGCGGTGCCGTTCACCTTGACCTGCTGGAGCAGGGCCGTGAACGCCTCGCGGTCGGCGGGCGAGACGTGGTCGACCAGCGGCGAGCCAACCGCGAGCCCGAGCACAGCCGCGGCGGGGTTCGCCTCGGCCACTTTGAAGTCGGGGGTGAGCGTCAGCTCGGGCTGTGAAGAGGTCTCGAACAGCAGCCGGTAGCGTGTCGCCGGGTGCTGCTGCTTCCACGACTCTCGCTCCATCGAGCGTTGGTCGGAGACGAGTCGAGACCGTATCTCGGCCACCAGCCCGTTGGAGCGCCCGATCGCCAGCAGACCCCCGCCCGCACCGAGACGCACCGTGGTGTACTCAACCCGACGTTCTGTGCCCTGCGCGAACCGCTGCTCGAGCGAGATGAAGGCCGAGACGCCCCGAGCGATCGCCTCGTCGAGCATCTGAGTGACCGAAGGGCGGCTGCGCTCGCTGACGGTGTCGGCCCATCGGCTGCCGACCCAGCCGAGCTCGGCGCCCGCCTCCGAGCCGCCCAGCCTGGCTGCGGTGATCACGCCGCGCAGATCGAGTTGCAGGGTGACGTCGGGCTGGGCGATGGTGCTTTCCATGTCGAGACTCGCTCCACCCATACTCTCGGGGTCGAGTGTACGTCACGCTCCTTCGGGCATGAAATGACGCCGACCGCCGCGATGCGTGCGCGCACCGCAGAGCTTCACCGGGTCGCCGAGACCACCGGCGTGGTTCGCGCGGTGATCGGCGGCGACGTCACCCTGCCTCGATACGCGCTCTACCTGCGCAACCTCTTGCCCGCCTATGAGGCGATGGAGGGCGCCCTGAGCGGGGGGCTCCGGCGGCCCGAGGTGTTCCGCAGTGACGCGCTCCGAGGTGACCTGGCCCACCTCTCGGGCGCCGACTGGGAGGCGGCGCTGCCGCTGGTGCCCGAAGCGACCCGGTACCGCGAGTGCATCGAACTCGCCGCGTCGAGCGGAGCCCGCCTCGCCGCGCACGCCTACACGCGGTACCTCGGAGACCTGATGGGGGGCCAGGTGCTCGCGCGCCGCCTGGGCCAGCGGCTCGGCCTCGGCACCGAAGGGCTGGCGTTCTACCGGTTCTCGGTGAGCGACCTGCGCGCGTTCGCCGGCGAGTACCGCCTGGCCATCGACGAAGCGATCGTCGCTACAGGCGCGGTCGATGACGCCGTCGAAGAGGCGGCCGTCGCCTTCGAGCTCAACATCGCGCTTTCTCAAGCCGTCGAGCGCAGCACATGAGCGCTTCGCAGCCATGCACCTGCGTCACGCTCTGAACTGCTCGACGAGCTGAGCGGCGCTGCGAGCCGTCGTCGCGGGGCTAACCGCGGGTCGCACGTTGCTCCAACAGGTTGAGGCACTCGACGGCGTCGCCGGCGCACACGGCGCCATGGCGCTCGGCGATCTCACGAAGCTCGGGAGGCGGGCCGCCGACGATGATCAACAGGTCAGGGTTGGCCGAGTGTCGCCGGGCACCGGCGATCATCCGCTCGAGGCTCCGGACGAGGAGCGGGTTGGTGACGCTGATCCCCAAGGCGGTGATGCGCTCGGTCGCCAGCAGCTGATGCAGCTCGCCCTCGGTGAGGTCGGGCGCGACCGTGGCAGCCCAGCCGTTGCGCCGCAGATACTGCCCGCACAGGTAGAGAGCGAAGGTGTGCTGTTCGGTGGGAGCGGGCACGAGCACGACCACTCCGCGCCTTCCGTCGGCGCGCTCCCGGCCCGAGCGAAACGCGCTGATCAGCGTCTGCAGAGCGCCGAGCCCGTAGGTGACCTCGACGAACGACCGACGGTCGGCTTTCCAGTCGTCGCCGATCAGACGTGCGGCCTTGGGAATCACTTCGAGCAGCACCGTGTCGACCGGCATGCCCGCCGAGCACAACCGCTCGAGCAAGGCGAGCATCTGCGGGTGATCGTCTTGGAGCGCCAACTCGGCGAGCTCGCGGCCGGCCTGCTCAACCGGGGGGTAGCGCGAGTCGCCGCACGGATCTTCGCCGGGCCGCCGGTGCACCAACACCAGCCTGGGAATGACGTCTCTTTCGAGGGTCGCCAGCAGCTCCTCGGGAGTCGAGCCCGACTGCCCAGCCCACGCGCTTGCAACAGTCGCCATCGGCACGCCTCCGTGTAGGGCGATATGCCTATGTAACCGTCGCGTAACAGTCAACGGGCTGCGCCGCGGCTGGTCTTGGTATCACGACTGCTTTCGTCGACTCGCCGCTCACCCGTTCGTCGACTTGAACGCCTTGCGTACCATGTCGCCGTCGAACATCGTGCCGGCGCTGCCCTCGGCCTGGTCAGGACGATCGCGAGCGTGAACACGAGCGCCGACCGCGCTGTTGCCCACCACCTGCTCGCCCCACGTCTTCTTCAGCAGCGCCGTGCTGCGGCGCACCGCTTTCGATCGGCCCTGGTGTTCGCGACGATGCCCTTCTTGATGGCGCGGAGGTTCGCGTAGACGACGTCGAGGTCACTGGTGAGGTCGACGGGCAGGGTGCCTGCTGCTGTTGTGCTGCCGCAGAGAGTGAGGCCAGCAGGACGATGAGGGGGACTCGGTGCATGGTGCGCGGGCGTTGGTGCAAACCGCCCGCTCACCGGGTGTGGCTCATTCGACGCAGCGCCAGTTGCGGCGGGTAAGGGTATCGTCGCGCGCATGTTCAGCCTCGTCCTCGTGGCGCTGGTGTCGACGCCCGACGATCTGCCGTGCACGGCGGCGCGACAGGCAACCGCACTCGCCGCTGTGCGCAAGGTCTTCCCCAAAGCAGCGGTCGAGCGCCCATGCCACGGCAATCAGCTCGAGCTTCAGCGACTCGACCTCTCCGTCGACGGGGTCGAATTGCGCGTCATGCCGCGTGCTCTCTACGACCGCTCGAAATGGAAGGTGCTGCCGTTCGCAAAGGCTGACGCGCCAAAGAAGCACGTCAAACAGCTGCGCGAGCTGAAGTTGTTCGCGCGGCTCGAGGCGCGATCTCGTCTCGAGTGCATCGCAGGTTCTGATGCCGCTGGCACGACGACGTGGTTCCGGTGCTCGACCGCACCGTGGGAGCTGACGGACACGACTCCCTCGAACGGACGGCTCGATGGGAAGCGCGACGAGCTCGAAGTGGCCTTTAGCGTCGCAGCTCAGGCCAGTAGTTGTTCGACCATGCGCGTCGAGAGCTTCGCGATACCCGGTGATTTGGTGGCGCTTGCGCCCTACTGGGAGCTCGTCGCGGCCGTGCCCGAGGTCAGGACCTTTCGCGAGCAACACCGCAGCGCAC
>JAEUJP010000305.1 GCA_016793725.1 Myxococcaceae bacterium
GCGTTGCGGCGCCTGAGCCCCGGGCACCGCGCGGTGCCGCTCAACGTGAGCGCGCCGTTCCACTCGAGGCTGATGCGGAAGATCGTGGACGACTTCCGCGCCGAGCTCGAGGCCGCCGCGCCGTCGTTCGACCCGGCGAAAGCGGCCGCCGTCACCTCGAACTTCACCGGCGGCTTCCACGCTCCGGCGCGCGAGGCGCTCGTCGACGCACTGGCGCGGCAGCTCAGCGGCAGCGTCGACTGGGTCGCCAACATGCGCGCGATCGCCGGCCGCGCCGCGCGCATCTTCGAGGTCGGCCCGAACCGGCCGCTGCGCGGCTTCTTCAAGGCGCTCGGCTACGACGTGACCGCGATCGTCTCCGAGCGCCAGGCGGTGGCGGCGTTCGCGGCGTTCTGCCCGCCGCTCGCCGCCGAGAGCTTGAGAGAGGCGAGCGTGCGGTGAGCTGCCGCTTCGACGATCGGCACTGGGCGCTCATTCTGGGCGGCTCCAGCGGCTTCGGCCTCGCCACGGCGGCCAAGCTCGCGCGCCACGGCATGAACCTGGCGATCGTCCACCGCGACCGCAAGGGCGCCATGCCGGAGATCGAGCCGAGGTTCGCCGAGCTTCGCGCCACGGGCGCTCGCGTGCTCACCTTCAACCTCGACGCGCTCAGCACCGAGGGCCGCAAACAGACGCTCGACGTGCTCGCCGCGGAGGCCGGGCGCGACGGCCGCGTGCGCCTGCTGCTGCACTCGATCGCCTACGGGAACCTGAAGCCGCTGCTGCCGGCCGACGAGGCGGGCGTGGTCCTCGAGGACGAGGACTTCGCTCGCACCGTCTACAGCATGGGCACGAGCCTGGTGACCTGGGTGCAAGACGTCTTCGGCCGGCGCCTGTTCGCCTCCGACGCGCGGGTCATCGGGCTCACCAGCGAGGGCAACCAGGTGGCGTGGCCGGGCTACGCGGCGGTCTCGGCCGCCAAGTGCGCGCTCGAGTCCGTGGCGCGGGCCCTCGCCGTCGAGCTGGGCCCGTTCGGCGTTCGCTGCAACATCGTGCAGCCCGGCGTCACCGACACGCCGGCGCTGCGCCTCATCCCGGGCAGCGAGCGCATGAAGGCGGCCGCCCTCGCGAAGAACCCGCTGGGCCGGCTTACCACTCCGGCCGACGTCGCCGACGTCATCTGCCTGCTCTCGACCGACGAGGCGCGCTGGGTGAACGGCGCGCTGATCCGCGTCGACGGCGGCGAGCGGGTGGCCGGATGAGCCCGCCCGGCATGGCCCAGCTCTACCTGCACGGAGTCGGGCACTTCCACCCCGACACGGTGATCGACAACCGCTTCCTCCAGGAGCTCGACATCGGCACGACCGACACGTGGATCCTCGAGCGCACCGGCATTCGTGAGCGGCGAACCGTGCTGCCGCTCGACTACCTGCGAAAGACACGCAACGCCGACGTGCGCGCCGGCCAGGAGGCCGCGCTGCTCTCGAACGTCGAGACCGGGCGCCGCGCGGGCCTGCACGCGCTCGAGCGGGCCGGGCTGAAGCCTTCGGACATCGGCCTCGTCGTGGCCGGCGGCTGCACCCCCGAGCTGGGCATCCCCGCCGAGGCGTGCCGCATCGCCGCTGCCCTCGGCATCGACGCCCCCGGACTCGACGTCAACTCGGCGTGCTCGAGCTTCGGCGCGCAGCTGCACGTGCTCGCGCTGATGCGGGACCTGCCCGGCTTCGTGCTCGTGGTGAACGCCGAGAACACGACCCGGGTCGTCGACTACCGCGACCGCTCCACGGCCGTGCTGTGGGGCGACGGCACCAGCGCCGCGGTGCTCTCGGGCTTCGAGCCGTCGCGGGTCCGCGTCACGCACACCACGCTCGACTCGTCTCCCCAAGGCTGCGGCCTCGTCACGATTCCCCGCTTCGGGCACTTCGCGCAGGAGGGCAGCGCGGTGCAGCGCTTCGCCATCAAGACCACCCAGGCATGCCTCGAGGCGATGCTCCCGGCTGCACGCGAGCGCGCCGCCGCCACGAAGGGCCGCGTGCTCTTCATCGGCCACCAGGCCAACGCGCTGATGCTCGACGCCGTGGCGCGGCGCGCCGGCGTGCCGGCTGACTGCCACCTCCACAACGTGGAGCGCTTCGGCAACACCGGCGCCGCGGGCGCCCCGACGGTGCTCTCTCAGAGCTGGGAGCAGCTCCAGGCCGGCGACACCGTGCTCCTCGCGGTGGTCGGCTCGGGGCTGACCTGGTCCAGCGTGAGGCTCGAGGTCGCCTGATGCGCTACGCCGAGTTCCTCGAGGCGCGGAGCTTCACCCAGGCCGAGCTGCTCGCGCTGTCGCAGGGCAACCTGGTCGTCGATCCTCCCGCCGAGTTCATCCGGCTGCCTGCGCCCCCGATGCTGATGGTCGACCGGGTCGTCGACCTCGCGCGCGAGGGCCCGAAGGGCCGCATCACCGGCGAGCAGGACGTGCACCTCGACGACTGGTTCTTCCACTGCCACTTCCGCGGTGACCCGGTACAGCCGGGCTGCCTGGGCGTCGACGCCGTCTGGCAGCTCATCGGCCTGTACTGCGCGGCGGCCGGCGGGGCGGGCTCGGGCCGCGCCCTGGGGTGCAAGCAGGTCGAGTTCGCCGGGCAGATCCGCCCGTACAACACCGTGGTGCGCTACGAGGTCGAGATCCGCCGGTTCTCGCTGCTGAAGGGCTCCGGCTCCGCGGTCGCCATCGGCGACGGCCGGGTGCTCGTCGACGGCGAGCCCATCTACACGGTCGCCGGCGCGAAGGTCGGCCTGTTCCAGGGCATCGCGTACCCGGACTGGCCGGCGCGCTCCAGGAACAGCAGGGGCGGCATCATGGAGCGGGGAGCGTGATGCTCACGGCGGACGAGGTGCTGGCCCTCATTCCCCAGCAACGGCCGTTTCGCTTCGTCGATCGCCTGCTGCGCCTCGACGAGAGCGGGGCCGTGGGCGAGTACACGTTCCGCCCCGACGAGACGTTCTACCCCGGCCATTTTCCGCAGAACCCCGTGACCCCGGGCGTCATCCTCATGGAGGCGATGTGCCAGACCGGCATCGTCGCGCTCGGCATCTACCTGCTCGCGCTCGATCAGCCGCGCGAGCTCGTGCAGCGCACCACCACCCTGCTCACCGAGTGCGCGGTGGAGCTCGAGCGCGTGGTGCGCCCGGGTGAGACCGTGCGGGTCACGGCCGAGAAGGTCTACTGGCGGCGGCGCAAGCTGAAGTCGAACGTGGTGCTCACCGTGCCCGACGGCACCCGCGTCGCGAGCGGCACGGTGGCCGGCATGGGGGTGCTGCCATGACCCGAAGGCGCGTCGTCGTCACCGGGCTCGGCGTGCTCGCCCCAAACGCGCACGGCGCCCCGGCGTTCGCCGGCGCGCTCAGAGAGGGCAAGAGCGGCATCGCGTTCCACCCGCACCTGGCCTCGGCGAAGTTCGGCTGCCAGGTGGGCGGCATCCCCGAAGGCGTCGAGGCGCTGCAGCGGCGCTACCTGAGCGAGGAGGAGCTCCTCGCGATGAACACGAACATGGTCTACGCCGCGATCGCCGCGATCGACGCGTGGTCCGACGCGGGCTTTCAGCGCCCGGCCGCCGGAGACGACCGGGTCGACTGGGACACGGGAGCGATCATCGGCACCGGCATCGGCGGCATCGACACCGTCGCCGAGAAGCTCGTGCCGAAGGTCGAGGCCGGCAAGGTCTCGCGACTCGGCAGCACGATGCCCGAGCAGATCATGTCGAGCGGGAACACCGCGCGCGTCGCGGGGCTGCTCGGGCTGGGCAACCAGGTGTCGACGAACTCCGCCGCCTGCAGCACCGGCACCGAGGCCGTGATCGACGCGTTCCTGCGCATCCGCGAGGGGCGGGCCGAGCGCATGCTCGCGGGCGGCTCCGAGGGCTCGTCGAAGTACATCTGGGCGGGCTTCGACGCGATGAAGGTGCTGAACCGCACGCGGAACGAGGCGCCCGCCGAGGCGTCGCGGCCGATGAGCGCGACCGCCGCCGGCTTCGTGCCGGGCTCCGGCGCGGGAGTGCTGATGCTCGAGAGCCTCGAGAGCGCCCGGGCGCGCGGCGCGCGCATCTATGCCGAGGTGCTCGGCGGCTCCGTCAACTGCGGGGGTCACCGCATGGGCGGCAGCATGACCGCGCCGAACCCGCACGCGGTGCAGCGCTGCATCCGCGCCGCGGTCGAGATGGCGATGGTGCGGCCGGTGGACATCGGCGCGATCAACGGCCACCTCACCGCGACGTTCGCCGACCCGCACGAGGTGAGGAGCTGGCAGTCGGCCCTCGGCCTCGCGCCCGAGGCGATGCCGCTCATCCACTCGACGAAGTCGCTCGTCGGCCACTGCCTGGGCGCCGCCGGCGGCGTCGAGTGCGTCGCAGCGGTGCTCGAGCTCCACCACGGCTTCGTGCACGGCTCGCTGAACTGCGACGACCTGCACCCCGAGCTCGGGGCGTTCGCCTCGAGAATCCCCCACCGCACCGTCGACGTCCCTCGGCTGAACGTCATCGCGAAGGCGAGCTTCGGCTTCGGCGACGTCAACGCCTGCGTCGTCTTCGGCAGGCACGCGTAACGAAGGAGGCAGCACCATGGCGCAGCAGCAGGAAGTGATGCAGAAGGTCGTCGACATCTTGAGGCCGTTCGTGAAGAGCCCCGAGGCCCTGTCGGCGGTGTCGATGGAGACCTCGATCTTGAAGGACCTCAAGGTGAACTCGGCGCGGCTCGTCGACATCGTGCTGGAGATCGAAGACCAGTTCGGCATCGCGGTGAGCGACGAGGCCGCGGACAAGGTGAAGACCGTGGGCGATGCGGTCAGCCTCATCATGAAGAACGCCGCGTGAGGCGCGTCGGCGACGACGTCGTCGATCTCGACGACCCCGCGATCGCCACGACGCACGTGAACGAACGTTTCGTCGCGCGCGTGTGCGCCGAGCCCGAGCGGGAAGCCCTCGCTTCGGCTCCGGATCGCAAGCTCCGGCTGTGGAGCCTCTTCGCCGCGAAGGAGGCGGCCTACAAGGCGATCGCCCGCGGAGGACCACCGCTTCCCTTCGCGCATCGCCGCTTCGTCGTCGCCGACGGGCTCACGTCGGTCGGCCACGGCGAGGTGGAGCTCTCGTTGTGCGTCACGATCGACGGCGCATGCGTCCACGCCGTCGCGTGGAGCGGTCGAGCACCGCCGCTCGCTCGCACCGGCCTCCTCCGCTCGCTCGAGACGCCGGGCGCGGCGGCACGCAGGCTCCTGACCTCGTGTCTCGGCGACGGCATCGAGGTCGTGCGGCCACCGAGCCCCGGCAGCTGGGACGGCTACGGGCCGCCGGCCGTCGAGCGCGACGGCGCGCCGCTGGACGTCATGGTGAGCCTGTCCCACGACGGTCGGTTCGCGAGCTTCGCTGCCTTGATCGGGATCATGGCCCTGCCGGCGGCTTCAGACCCATCGTCGAAGCCGCCATGACCCCCGAGCTCGAGCGCGCAGTGAGCTCGGCGTTCGCCGAGGCGCCGCTGTGTTTCCTCGCGACCTGCCGGAGCGATGAGCCGAACGTCGTGCCCGTCGGCTTCAAGTGGGTCGAGGGCGGGCGGCTGCTCATCGCCGACCTCTTCTTCGGGCACACGAGGCGGAACCTCGCCGCAACCCGGCGCGTCGCCGTCGCCGTCGCGCAGCTCGACCCCAGGCGCGGGTTCCAGGTGAAGGCGATCGCGAAGGTCCACCGCGAGGGGCCGGTCTTCGAACGGGTATGCGCGCTGCTCGGGGCCAGGGGCGTCGACGCGCGGCCGCGCGCCGCCATCGAGATCCCCTTCGACGAGATCTATGGCCTCGCCCCGGGGCCCGAGGCGGGCAAGCGCCTCGACTGAACGACGAGCGGCGCCTGTCGGCTCCCTCGGCGAGAAGCTCTACCTCGCGGCGCAGCTGTAGTTGATCTGGATCACGTTCGCGCCGCGCGACCGGTAGTACGGACACGGACGAAATGGCGCGCTCGTTCAGCGTGGCGCTGGTCTTCGCCTCCGGCGCATGCTGGACGGTGCCGAACCCCAGAGGGTCCGACTGCGCGCAAGACGGCAGGTGCCCCGAAGGCCTCGTGTGCTTCCCCGACTGGCGCTGCTGGCCCCCCGGGTCCCAGCCCACGTGCGACCCGCCCTGCTACGGCGCCGAGCCGTTCTGCGACGAGACCCGGTTGCGCTGCATCGGCTGCCGCACCGATGCCGACTGCGCGAGCGGCTCGATCTGCGCGCCCAACGTTCAGCATTGCCGGCCCGGCTGCAGCGCCGAGCACCCCGACTGCCCCGCACCGTTCACCTGCGACCTCGCCCGCGGCGTCTGCGCCGGCTGCCGGTTGGACTCGGACTGCGCGAGCGGCGCCGAGCCGCGGTGCGACGCCGACCGCGGCCGCTGCATGCCGTGCCTGCCGCAGCGCGGCGGCTGCCCGGCTGGCAGCGTCTGCGTCACCTCGGGTGACGGCTATGCGTGCGCCCCCGGCTGCCTCACGGCGGCAGAGTGCGCTCCCTCGGGGCCGGGCCAGGAGATCGCCTGCTGCGGCGGCCGGTGCGTCGACCTGTACACCTCCGCCGAGCACTGCGGCGGCTGCGGCAACCCGTGCCGCGACAATGACAGCTGCTGCGAGGGCGTGTGCTTCGATCTGACCCGGAGCCCCACCCACTGCGGCGCGTGCGGCAACAGCTGCTACCTGCCCAACGTCACCGGCGTCGCCTGCTCGAGCTCCAAGTGCAGCAACCAGGGCTGCCAGCAGTACTTCGGCGACTGCGACCGCTCGCTCGAGACCAACGGCTGCGAGGTGAACCTGTCGTTCTCGGCCGACAACTGCGCGTCGTGCGGCTACCGCTGCACCGGGGGAGCCCCGCACCGCCCCGCGCTCTGCGTGCTGCTCGGCTGCACCGTCGGCCCTTGCGAGAGCGGCTGGGGCGACTGCGACGGCCAGAGCGGCAACGGCTGCGAGACCCCGCTCACCACGAGCTCCAACTGCGGATCATGCGGCGTGCCGTGCGCCGGGAGCCAGCAGTGCGTCGGCGGGCGGTGCCAGTGAGAGCGACCTGCGCCGCCATGCTGCTGCTCGCGAGCCAGGCCGAGGCCAGCGCTCCCGGCGCCACGCCCGATCTGCTCGAGGAGATCGAGCAGGGCTTCCCGGCTGCGAAGAAGTGGTTCGGCATGGTCCAGGACCTGCACTTCGTGGAAGCCGACGACGGCTCGCTCACGCCGCGCTACGAGACGCTGCGCTCCAGGTTCGTTCTCGCGAAGGACCCCGCCGGCCAGGTCGTGATGGCCCGCCTGCCTGGCTCTTCGACCGGCGGCCTCACCGTCTGGCTGCAGGGCACCGAAGCGCTGTGGGCCCGCACGGTCGAAGACGGCCTCCCCAGGCGGCCCGCCGAGGTGATGCGCGGCGTCGTCATCTACCGGGGTGCCGTCGCCGGCGGCGACCTGCTCTACAAGCTGACGCCGACGCACGTCGACGAGTACGTCTACCTGAAGCGCCCGCCCCCCGTGCTCGAGCGCACGTTCACCGTGACCCTGGGCCCGCTCGCCGCGGCGCTGGTGCAGGCCGGAGACACCCTCGAGCTGCTCGATGCCTCCGGCGCGGCGCGGCTGCGGCTCGCCGCTCCGGTGGCGAGGGCTGCCGACGGCACGCGCCGCACCGGCACCGTGCGCCTCGATGGCCGCCGCATCATCGAGACCCTCGACCTCCGCGGGCTCCCCCCACCGATCCTCGTCGACCCCGACTGGTCGACGACGGGCACCATGACCGTCTCGCACCTGGCCGACTCGGCGTGGCGGCTGCACAGCGGGGCCGTCATGGCCGTGGGCGGCTGCGCGCTGGGAGCCTGCCCGCTCGGGCTCGGCGGCGAGGTCTGCTCGCAGGTCGTCCCCAACACCTCGCTGTGGACCGAGGCGTCGGGCACGTGGACATACGGGCCCACGCTCGCCACCGGCCGCTACTCGTACGCCTCGGTGGTGCTCGACGGCGGCGAACTCCTCGTCGCGGGTGGCTGCACCGGCTCGAGCTGCGCCACGACCACCGCGCTCGCCGAGCGCTACTCGAACGCGCGCTCGGCCTGGGTGCCTGCGGGCTCGCTGCCGAGCCGCCGCGCCCGCGTGTCGGCCGCGCTGCTGCCCGGCGGCGACGCCATCTTCCCGGGCGGCTGCGACGAGAGCCGCTGCCTCACCGACGTCGCCCGCTACGAGGCCGCGGCGAACCGGTGGAGCACGCTCGCCCCGCTGCCCGCCCCGCGCGGCTTCGCCACCGTCACGAGCCTGGCCGACGGCTCCGTGCTCGTGGCCGGCGGCTGCGCCGACCCGCAATGCGCCACCGTGCTCGCCGACGCGCTGAGGTACGTGCCGTCGCTGGACCAGTGGCAGCCCGCGGGCGTCATGCGCTCACCGAGGGCGGCCCACACGGCGTCGCTCCTGCCCGGTGGAGCCGTCTTCATCGCCGGCGGCTGCACCGCGGCCGGCTGCCGGCAGACCACGCTCGCGACCACCGAGCTGTGGCGCCTCCTGCCCGCGGGGCCTGCGTTCACCGACGGCCCTGCCCTGCGCTCGCCGAGGCACCACCACACCGCCACCGAGCTCGCGTCGGGGCAGCTGCTGCTCGCGGGCGGCACCGATCGCGTCGACTCGGCGCACGGCACCGCAGAGGTCTACCTGCCCGGCTCGAACCGTCTGGTCGAGATGCCGCGCATGGCCCAGCCGCGCGCTTACCACATCGCCGTGCTGCTCAACTCGGGCAAGGTCGTCGTCGGAGGAGGCTGCAACGCGGCCACCTGCCTGCCGTGGGCCGAGGTCTTCGACCCCACCGGGCTGCCCGACGAGCACCGCGACGCCGGCACGCTGCCCGACGGCGGTCCCCTTCCCGATGCGGGCCAGCCGCCCGTTCCCGATGCAGGCCCGGGCCCCGCGCCGGATCTGACGCCGTTCACCGCCACGGGCGGCCCCCACCCCAAGGTGCTCCGCACCGGCGCCGTCTCGTGCGCCGACGACGGCGCGCACCAGCTCCCCTGCCCGGTGAGCGGCTGGCGCGCGCAGGACGCCGACTTCCAGCCGAACGGCCACCCGGTGAGGCCGCTCGCGAACGACGAGGTGTACGACCCAGCCACCGGGCTCACCTGGCAGGCCCGCGACGACGCCATGCAGCGGACCCAGGCCGACGCGGCCGCCGCATGCGCGTCGCTGGGGGCCTGGCGTCTGCCCTCGCTGCCCGAGCTGATCACGCTGGTGAGCTACGGCCGGGCGGTGCCGTCGATCGACCCCGCCTTCCCCGACACCACTCCCTCCAACTACTGGACCTCGACCCCAGTCGCGAACGCGAACACCCTGCACTGGACGGTGCGGTTCGGCACCGGCGAGGTGATGCCGATGCTCTCGACCGGCACCGCGGTCGCCCGCTGCGTGCGCGGCGACTTCTCGGCGCACCCGCCCGACGGCCGTGTCCGCCTGGGAGGGCCGTTCAGCGTCGGGGCAGTCTCGGTGAGAGACGAGGCCCACGCGCTCGAGTGGGTGCGCGAAGACGACGGCCTCAAGCGCACGTGGCGCGAGTCGCTGGACGCGTGCGCGCACCTCTCGCTCGGCGGATACCGCGACTGGCACCTGCCGAACGTGCTGGAGCTGATGACCCTCGTGGAGTACGGCGGCACCGAGCGCGTGAAGATCGACCCCGCGTTCGAGGGGGCACGACCCGAGCTGTACTGGTCGTCCACCTTCAGCCAGCACACGGCGGGCCTCGCCTGGGGAGTCGGCTTCAACCTCGGCGTCGTCGACGCGGTCGGCGTGAGCGGCCCGGGCTTCTCCCGGTGCGTGCGGCACCTGCAGCCGGGCGGCGCCCGGGCGTGCGGCTGCAGCTCCGGGGCAGTCGGGGCGCTCGCCTGGGCGGCCGCGCTGTTCTGGCTCGCGGCGCGCCGCTCGAGGAGGGCCCGATGAGACGCGCGGCGATCGCGGTGCTGTTGGCGGCCTGCACGGTCGAGGGGCCCGAGGGGCCCATCGGCCCTGCCGGGCCGCCCGGAGTCTCGGGCAGCAAGGGGCCCGCCGGGCCTGCGGGCGACGCCGGCCCGCCGGGCACGGCGGGAGCGTTCGTCGTGGTGTCCGAGCGCGCGAAGCGCGGGCTCGACATCTCGCCGGTGCCGCTCTCGCTCGAGGGCCTCACCGACGCGCAGATCGAGCGCGTCGGGTACGGTAGCTACCTCGTCAACGCGGTCGCCGACTGCGCGGCCTGCCACGGGCGCCCGAAGCCCGCCGGCCCCACCGGCTTCCTCGCGGGGGGCGAGCGGTTTGCGCTCCCGGCCGCGCTCGGCACCGAGGTCTATGCGCGGAACCTGACGCCCGACCCGGCAACCGGCCTCACGCTCAGCGAAGACCAGTTCCTGCTCATCATGCAGACGGGCCTCGACAAGAAGAACCCGGGCTCGCGGCTCCGCGTGATGCCGTGGTTCGAGTACCGGTGGATGACGGCGCCCGACCTGCTCGCCGTCTACGCCTACCTGAAGGCGATACCAGCCGTGGCGAGCGACGTGCCGGCCGACGTCAAGAACCCGCTCGCGAGCGTGCCGTGGCCCGGCGCGTACCGCGACGGTGACGTCGAGCGCGTGCTGTTCGACGCGGGCGTGCCGGACCCCGATGGCGTCCTGCGCGGCTACGCCATCCAGCCGCTGGCCCAGCCCGATCTCGGCGCGCAGCCCCCCGCCGTGCAGCGGCTCTTCGGCCGGGGCAGCTACCTGGTGAACGCAGCCGGACGGTGCAACGAGTGCCATACGAACCCGCCGCGGGACCCTGCAACGCTGAAGATCAACACCGCGGCGTACCTCTCGGGCGGCATGGTGTTCACGCCGTCGCCGGCGCTCGCCGAGGCGCTGAAGCTCGAGCGCTCGATGAGCCGCAACCTCTCGGGCGCGGCCAACGGCTACTCCGCGTCGTTCATCGACTTCGTCGGCACGCTCGCGACCGGTAGAGACGTCACCGCCGCCGACCCCGAGGAGGTCGGCTGGCCGATGCCGGTCTGGGCGCTGAGGCACCTGACGCTGTCCGACCTCGAGGCGGTGTACACGTATCTCCGGCTCGTGCCGCGCCGCACCGGCGCCGACGACAAGGTGACGCCCGAGCCGGTCGCGTGGTGCAGCGCGACGGTGCCGTGCTCTGCGCCGCAGACGTGCGACCTCACCGCGGGCGAGTGTGTCGGAGCGCCATGTGACGCGCAGCGCCTCTGCGGCGCGTGCCAGGTGTGCAGCGGCGCCACCTGCATGGCTCCACCGGTGACGGCGACTTGCCTCACGCAAGGGCTCTGAGCACCGGTCGCTGGTGAACGGGGTCATGTCACAGCGCGCGGTCGACGTTCGTCCTCGGGGTATGAACCTCGAACCCCGCCTCAACTACTCCGAGCTCGCTCCGGCGCCCTTCAAGGCCCTGCTCGAGCTCAGCGACGTCGTGCACCGCTGCTCGCTCGGCCGCAAGCTCGTGGATCTCGTGCTGCTCCGCGTCTCACAGATCAACGGCTGCGGCTTCTGCGTCGACATGCACTGGAGCGACCTCGCGAAGCAGGACGAAGCCCCCCCCGCTTGAACGCCGTCGCGGCCTGGCGCGAAGCGCCGTTCTTCGACGAGCGCGAGCGGGCCGCGCTCCGCTGGGCCGAGCGGGTGACCGCGATTCCCCACCAGGACCCCGGCGACGAGGACTTCGCCGAGCTCCGCAAGCACTTCAGCCTCGCCGAGATCGCCGAGCTCGGCTTCGTCATCGTGACGATCAACGCCTGGAATCGGCTCAACGTCAGCTCGCGCACCCCGATCCCCCGATGAACCCGACACTGCGGCTCCTCAACCCTCTGGGACTCTACGACCCGACCCCGAACGGCTACTCGCACGTCGCGGTCCTCGACGGCCCTGGGCGCCTCGTCTTCGTCGCAGGCCAGGGAGGCGAAGACGTCTCCGGCGCTCTCGCGGCGGACTTCGCGGGTCAGGTCCGCCGGGCGATCGAGAACCTGCGCACGGCGCTCGCCGGCGCCGGTGCGTGCCTGGCCGACGTCGCGAAGCTCACGCTGCTCGTCGTCGACCACGACGCAGCGAAGCAGGCGACGCTCGCGGCCGAGCTCGCGCGAGCCTGGCTGGGCGCTGCCCCGCCCGCCTGCACGCTCATCCCCGTGGCGCGGCTGGCGCTCGATGGCATGCTCATCGAGGTCGACGCCACCGCGGCGCCGGCTGGAGCCCCTCGACCATGAGCCAGACCGACCCGGCCAGAGCCTTCGAGCACCAGCGCGAGAGGCTCCTCGGCCTCGCCTACCGCATTCTCGGTACGAGGGCGGACGCCGAGGACGCCGTGCAAGACACCTACGTGAGGTGGCAGTCGGCCGATCGCGGAGCAATCGACGACCCCGGCGCCTGGCTCACGACGACCTGCACCCGGCGCTGCATCGACCTGCTGCAGTCGGCGCACCAGAGCCGGGTCGAGTACGTCGGCGCCTGGCTGCCGGAGCCGCTCGAGACGCCCGACGACAGCCTGCCGGACAAGACCGAGCTCGCGACGTCGCTGACCACCGCCTTCCTGCTGCTGCTCGAGCGCCTCACCCCGAAGGAGCGCGCGGCATATCTGCTCCACGAGATCTTCGACGTGCCCTACCCCGAGGTCGCCCGCTCGCTCGACCTGGCAGAGCCCGCCTACCGGAAGCTCGTCTCGAGAGCGAAGACGAACGTCGATCGAGCGAAGGTCCGTCACGTGCCGCGGCGCGAGGTCAGGACGAGCTGCTCGCGGCGTTCTCCGCGGCGGTCGTGGGCGGCGACGCGGCGGCGCTGGCGGCCGTGCTGTCGGCCGACATCCAGCTCGCCGTCGACAGCGGCGGAAAGGTCCCGGCGCTCCTCGAGGTCCTCCAGGGCAAGGAGCGCGTCCTCGACTTCGTCGCGCGGGCGCTCCGCGGCTATTGGGCGGGTGCCCGCCTCGAGGCCACGCCGCTCAACGGCCTCCGCGGCTTCGTGGTGAGGGAGAACGGAGGGATCATCGCCACCGTCTCGTTCGCGTTCGACGAGCACGACCGCGCGACGCGGGTCTTCATCGTGCGCAACCCCGAAAAGCTCGCCGGGCTCCCTGCGTCGAGGGCGGGCACGGCCTGAACGTCACTCCCACGGCGTCCGGGGCCCGAACAGCCACTGCCACGGCCCAGGGCTCCTCGAGAGCGAGCGCACGTAGTGCACGAGCGCCCACCGGTCGCTCTCCTCCGAGAGGCTCTCGGCGTAGGAGGGCATCGGCGTGCCGTCGAGACCCGTGACGAACGTGCGGTAGACGTCGGCCGGAGATGAGCCGCCCTTGAAGAGCCCCAAGGTGAAGTCGAGCGGCGCAGTGGATTCACCCTTGTCGTTCACCGCGCGCGCTGCCGCCGGGCCGTCACCGCGACCGAGCGGCCCGTGGCACTGCCCGCAGCCCATGGTCTCATAGAGCTGCTTGCCGCGCTCCCGCAGCTCCGGCGTGTCGGCGGGTGGACGCAGCTCCTCCGCTGGCGCCACGAGCACTTCGACCTCGGCCGCATCCTCGGGCGGCGCGAACGCAAGCACGTACGCTGATACGGCGCGCAGGTCCTCGGCCGTGAGAATCTTGCCGAACGCCGGCATCCACGTGCCCCGAATCCCCGCGGTCACGGTGCGCACGACGTCACGCAGCAGCGGCCGCGCGCCCGACGGAGTGCTGCGGAACTTGAACGGGCCGTTCACGAAGTCGCGCGGCTTGGGCTTCAGATCGACGGCGCCCGGGCCGTCACCGCCGCCGGTGGGGCCGTGACACGAAGCGCACGCGTCGCGGTACACCGCTCGGCCGCGGGCGAGGTCGGGCTCGTCCGCCGCGGCTGATGAGGCGGCGAGCGCCGCGGCGATCATGGCGAGGCGCATCACAGGAACCCGTGCAGCTGGAGGATGAACGCGTCGCGCCGCTCCTCGACCCGCTGGGGAATGTCTTCGCGGAGCACGTACGTGGCGCTCAGCCGCATGAACGGCAGCGGGTAGACCTCGAGCGTCAGCCCCAGCCGCGAGCGGTGGTCCTCCGGCGTGTCGAGATCGGGATCGTGGAACCCGAACGCCGCGCGCACCCCGACGCCGCGCGCGATGAGGAGGTCCGCCTCGGCGTGCACCGCGAGCTGCTTCACCTGCTTCCGGTCAGCGCCCGGCGGCCGCTCGGTGTCGACGACGAGGTCGGCCTCGGTCATCACCGTGAGCCGCCCCACGTTGACGGCCACGAAGCCCCCGCCCACCTGCCGCACGAGGAGCCCCTCGGGCCCCGTCGAGTCGTTCCACGAGTACGACGCCCCCACGCGACCCCAGCGGGTGCGGAGGCCGGCTGTCGCGGTGAGCTGTTTGCGCTCGTTCGTGTCGGTACCGCCGAGCGTGCCGTTGCTCAACGCGGCTGAGATGAAGGCCGGCCCCGGCTCCGCGCCGACCTCGATTCCCAGATCCTGGTTGCCGTAGTTGAACCCGGTCACCTGGCGAATGAACGCCTCGTCGTCGGCGAGCCGGAGGCCGTACGGCAGCAAGATTCGCCCCACCTTCGCGTAGCCGCCGAGCGGCAGGCCGCGGACGAGCAGCATCAGCTCGCGCGCCGACGCCCCCTCGGGGCCCACCTTCTCGTCGAGGTACACGGACAAGTAGCCCTTCACGAGCTCGAGCTC
>JAEUJP010000232.1 GCA_016793725.1 Myxococcaceae bacterium
CGCGGCCGTGACCTTTCTCACGTTTCTCGCGGCGCCGGCCTTCACGCCGCTGCCGTTGTGGCTGTGGGTGGCGCTCGTGCTGCGCGACGCCCTGCTCGGCACGGGCTGGGTGTGCGTGTGGCTCAAGCACCGCGCGGTGCACGTGAAGCACGAGTGGCACGGCCGCGCGGCGACGCTGCTCTTGTTCGCCACCGTCGTCGCCGCCTCGGCCCGCGCGCCGTTCGCGCTCATCGTGCTCGGCTCGGCCGGGGTGCTCGCGCTGGTGGTGCCCGGGACGTGGGCGTATCTCAAAGAGGGCTGGCGACAGCTCACGGCTTAGCGGCCCGCCGAGCCCCTACGCCTGAGGCGTGTCGCGCCCACTGCCCGACAGCGCGGCGAGCAGGGCGTTCAGCTTCTCGGGCTCGAACGGCTTGTCGACGAGCCGCGCGCTGAACAGGTCGGCGTGCTGGCGAACGCGCTCGGTGAACGTGCCGCCCGAGAGAAAGCCGATGCGGCCTTCGAGCTGCGGCCACTCTTTCACGACGCGCTCGTAGAAGTCGACGCCGCTCATGCCGGGCATCATCAGGTCGCAGAGCACCACGTCGAAGCGCGGCAGGTCGCCGCGCGCGAGCGCCTCGACGGCCGAGGTGCACAGCTCGACGTCGTGCCGCCGGCCGAGCAGCCGCGCCAGCGACCTGCCCACGAGCGGCTCGTCGTCGATGACGAGAATGCGCAGCCGGCGCGAAGGGGCGTCGTCGCGCTCGGCGGCCGGCACGACGGGCTCGACCGCGGGCGTCACCGGCAGCTCGACGCGAAACACCGAGCCCTCACCGAGCACCGACTCGACGCTCAGGCTGCCGCCCAGCTGCTCGACGAGCATGCGTGAGATCGAGAGGCCGAGGCCCATGCCCTTGCCCACCGGCTTCGTGGTGAAGAACGGGTCGAAGATGCGGCCGAGCGCGTCGGGGGCGATGCCCACCCCGTTGTCGGCCACCTCGGCGCGCACGCGCCCCTCGTGCATGCGCAGCGTCACGCGAACGAGGTTCTCGCGCGCGCTGCGGCCCTGGGGCATCGCGTCGACGGCGTTCATGAGCAGGCTGACGAAGACCTGGCCGAGCCGCGACTCGTTCACCCACACCGGGCGAACGGCCTGCAGGTTCTTCTCGACCGAGCAGCGGCTCTTGAGCTGCGGCGAGGCGATGCGCAGCGAGACCTCCATCACCTCGGCTGGGTCGATGGGGCTGGCGCGCTCGTCGCCGGCACGGCCGAGCGACTTCAGGTCTCGCACGGTCTCGGTGATGCGCACGGCGCCGGTGAGCGCGTCAGACAGCGCGGCTTCGACCTCGCGCAGCTCGCTCGAAGGCGTCACGCCCGCACGCACCTGGGCGACGGTGTCGCGCGCGAGGCGCACGTTGCCGGCGACGAACGCCGACGGGTTGTTGATCTGGTGCGCCACGCCGGCCGCGAGTCGACCGAGCGCGTGGAGCCGGTCTGACAGCGCCGCCTGCTCGCGCGCCTTCTCGAGCGCCTCGCGCGCCGCCGCCAGCACGAGCGCGGTGCGCTCGTTGAGCCGCTCGTACAGCACCGCGAACGTCGACACCGCGGCGAACATGAGCAGGTAGTTCCACGCGGCGCTGCCGCGGCGCGCCTCGACCGGCATCTCGCGGTTCGGCAGCCAGCGCTCGAGCAGCACCATCGCGGCGACGGCGGCGCCGCAGACCAGCGCCCAGCGCACCGCGTTGCGACGCCCGCCGATGAGGCTGGCGAGAATCGGCACGGCCGCGAGCCAGGTCAGCGCCGGCGACGTGAGCCCCTCGACCGAGGCGGCCGCGAGCGAGATCGCCCCGACCGTGACGCCGAGCGCGAGCGACGAGGCCAGCGTCAGCGAGCGCGTCGACCGCAGCACGAACGGCACCGAGAGCGCGATGCCGGCGGCGACGATGTCGACCATCGCGATCGCCGGCTGGCCGTAGACGAAGAGCGCGACGGCCGCGAAGAGCGGGCACGCCGCCGTGAGCACGAGCGCGACGACGACCGTAATCTTGGCCCGGCGCGCCGCGTCGGGGTCTTTCGCCAGCTCGACCGGCACGAAGTGAAAGTCGAGCTTCTGGAACAGTCGCGGAATGCGGGTTTTCGCCGACATCGAAGGTTTGGGCACGGTACCAAAAGAACTACCGGCGTGGCAGCAGCGCGGGCACGGGCCGGCCTTCACTTCGATCGGGCGGGGGTATGCCCAGCAGCGACGCGAGCGAGGGCGTCGCGTCGCGCGGGTCGAGCACCTGCGCGTGATGACCGCCCGACACGTTCGGCCCGAGCACGTACAGCGGCACGCGGCGGTCGTAGACGTTGCCCGACGCGTGGTCGGTGCCGAGCGGGTGCGGCGTCTCGGTGAACACGACGTACGGCATCAGCTCGACGAACACCGGCCCGCAGCGCCCCTCGTACACCGACCCGCGCGAGAGCGCGTTCTCTTGGGTCTCGGGCCCATCGGTGCGCACCGCCCGTCGCACGCCCTTGATCGCGGCGAGGTTCTTGCGCGTCGACTCGACCATCGCCTCGCGGTCTTTGTCGTTCAGGCCCGCGAGGTCGAGAAAGATGATCGGCGGTGAGAGCCCGATGAACCGCTTCTTCTGCTCGGCGCTCAAGCCCTGCGCCGTGTCGCGCAAGAGGTCGACCTCGAGCAGGCGCCCGGCGGGCAGGTGCTGGGGCTTGAGCGCCTCGGCGAGCGGCGCCGCGCCGTGGTCTGCCGTCAGCACCATCGCCCAGCCCCCCTTGCCCAGGCGCTTGTCGAGCTCGGCCACGAGCCGCTTCACCTCGAGGCTGGCCCGCTCGATCATGTCGACCTTCTCGACGCTGCCGGGCCCCCACGCGTGCCCCGCGTAGTCGGTCGCCGACAGCGAGACCATCAAGAGGTCGGGCTGCTCGTGTTTGCCGAGCGCCTCGGCCTCGAGCGCCGCGATCGCAAGAGACACCGTATCTTCGATCGACTGCGGCGTGTAGCGGTACGCGCGCTTCTGCTTCTCGGGGGGCACCGACATGAGGTCGTGCGGAAACGTCGTGCCGAAGCCCTCGGGGCTGTCTTCACCCTCGCGCACATCAGCGAGGCCGCGCTTCGCGACCTGCGGGAGCGGCGACCACCGGCCCGACACGAACGCCTGCGCGGGCCGATCGGCGAGCTTCTCGGCCCAGGCCGGCAGCGCGTCGGCGTAGGCCTTGCTCGTCGTCCACCGGCCGGTGTTGTGGTCGTACCAGACCGCGAGGTCGGCCGACGGCCCGCCGAGCAGCACCGCGGCACGGTCTTTCAGGCTCACCGTCACCACCTTCGACTTCGGGCTGCGCGACTTCAGCGTGTCGCCCAGCGTCGGAGCCATCAGGAACCGGGCGCTCTTGCCCTCACCTGGCCGCCCGCCCAGCACCGGCCACGCCGGGTCGTCGACGCAGTACGTCTTTTTGCCTTCGGCGAACCACGTGTTCGCGCAGATGCCGTGCACCGCGGGCAGCGCCGACGTCGAGATGGTCGCATGGCCCGGCCCGGTCTCGGTGCCGACGTACGGGTACAGCGCGTCGTAGTGCGCGGCGCCACGCGCGAGCAGGCCGCCGAAGTCGGTCTCACCGTCGATGGCGAGCGCGTCGAGGTCGCCGGCGCCGAGCTGATCGACGACGACGACCACCCCGAGCCGCGGCAGCTTCTGGGGCGCGGGAGCAGCGGCCAGCAACAGGGTCGCGGCGATCGAGAGCATCATGACGACACGTGATGCCACGTGCCCCCTTGCTATGCCAGCATGCAGCGCCAAGTGTTCCGCCCTGCTCCGCACATCGAAAACGTCCGTTACGCCATTCGCAACATCGCCGTCGAAGCGGCCCGCGTCGAGGCCGAAGGCAAGCGCGTGCTGTACTGCAACATCGGCGACCCGCTCCGCTTCGACTTCGCGACCCCACCGCACCTCGTCGAGGCGGTCGAGCGCGCGATGCGCGACGGCAAGAACGGCTACGCGCCTTCGGCCGGCCTGCTCGCGGCCCGCACCGCCGTCGCGAACGACGCGGTGAAGCGCGGCATGTCGCAGGTCACGCCCGGCGACGTGTTCATCACCGCCGGCGTGAGCGAGGCGATCGACCTGGTGCTCACGGCGACGCTCGAGCCCGGCGACGAGGTGCTGCTGCCCTGCCCCGGCTACCCGCTGTACGACGCGATCGCGGCGCGGCTGCACGCGAAGGCGGTCGCGTACCACCCCGACGAGGCGAACGGCTGGCAGCCCGACGCGCGTGAGCTCGAGTCGCGCATCACGTCGAAGACCCGCGCGCTGGTCATCTGCAACCCGAACAACCCGACGGGCGCGACGTATTCGAGTCAGACGCTGGCGGCCCTGCTCGACGTGGCGCGGCGGCACCAGCTGCTGGTGCTCGCCGACGAGATCTACGACCGGCTGCTGTACGGCGGCACCCACGTGCCGATGGGCACGCTCGCCGAGGGCGTCGCGCTCGTGATGCTGAACGGCCTCTCGAAGGCGTACCTGTGCCCTGGCTGGCGCGTCGGCTGGCTCGCGTTCGTGAACCCGAACCTGACGCGCGATCTCGCGCGCGCCGTGCAGCGACTCGCCGATGCGCGCCTGTGTGGCCCGGCGCCGGTGCAGCACGCGGTCGAGCCGGCCCTGTTCGGCTCGCAGGCGCACATCGCCGCGGCGATGGCGAAGCTGCTGCCGCGCCGCGACCTGATGGTGAAGCGGCTGAACGCGATTCGAGGCGTGAGCGTGGTCGCGCCGAGCGGCGCGTTCTATGCGATGCCGCGGCTCGAGCTGCCGGGGCTTCAGAGCGACGAGCAGTTCGTGCTGAAGCTCCTGCGCGAAGAGCAGGTGCTGTTCGTTCACGGCGAGGGCTTCGGCCAGAAGCCGGGTACACACCACTTCCGCGTCGTGTTTCTGCCACCGCTCGAGGTGCTCGACGAGGCGTTCGCGCGCTTCGAACGGTTCGTAGCGAGGTGGGCGCCGTGACGTGCTAGAGCGCCGCCCATGCGCTCACCCACGTTGGCGATGGTCGTGCTCTCTGCGGTGCTCACGGGCTGCGGCGGCGGTGGTTCGCCCGAGCTGTACGCGCTGGTGTTCGACGTCGTGACGGCGCCAGCGAGCTGCTACGCGAACCCTCCGGCGACGACGGTGACGGGGGTGCTCGGCACGCTGAACGCCGAGGTGTGGGACGGGCCCGAAGGCAAGGCGTACCTCACGGTCGAAGGCGGCAGCCTGAGCGTCGACATGGGCGATGCGCCGACGGTGACGGTGTCGGTGGGTCAGGCGATCGAGGGCTCGCCGGCCGCAGGAGGGTGGTCGTTCATCACCGACCGCACGCAGACGACGACGACGCCCATCATCGGCACGGTGACGACGGTGAAGACCCGCGCCGAGCTCACGTTCGCGCGTGCGAGCACGGCGAAGGGCACGCTGTCGCTCTCGAGCTCACAGACCTGCACGGGCACGGGGTGCCCGGGAACGATGCCGACCTGCTCCATCACGGGGGCGGTGGTGCGCGCGACGCGGCTGAACGTCGCGTACGAGAAGGCGCCCTGAAAGGGCTCGGCCGAAACGGTCAGCGGTGACGCGCGAGCGTCACAGCGGGCGAAGAACCCGGCACTGACCGGAGGCCGGAAACAAAGCGCCGTGACCCGCTTCAGCCCTTCGGCGCCTTGAGCACGGCGGCCTGGTCGATCGCGAGATCGATGGCGCGGGCGCTCGCCGCCGACAGCCGCAAGAAGCGAATGCCGAGGCCCTGCTCGGCGACCTGGCCCCTCGCGATCCACCGCACCTCGCCGACGGCCTCGACCTTGCCGGTCGGCAGCTCGAACTCGACGTGAATCTCTTTGCCGAGCGGCACGAACTGGGGGGTGGCGAGAAAGAGGCCGATCTCAGACAGGTCGGTGATGCGGCCGCTCAGGTTCGTGGCGGCGCCGGCTCCGCGAAACTTCACGTCGATCGACACCCGCTTCGCCTGTCGGCGCGCCTGGCTCACGGCTTGTTTGATAACACGTCCCCATGCCCAGCCAGCCGTCGAAGAAGCTCGAGAGCTTCAAGAACCCCGCTCCCGACCGCGACTACGAGATCGCGTTCGACTGCCCCGAGTTCACCTGCCTCTGCCCGCTCACCGGCCAGCCCGACTTCGCCCGCTTCACCATTCGGTACACGCCCGACGAGAAGTGTGTCGAGCTCAAGAGCTTGAAGCTCTACCTGTGGAGCTTTCGCGACGAAGGCGCCTTTCACGAGGCCGTCACCAACCGCATTCTCGATGACCTCGTGAAGGTCGTTCGCCCGCGCAAGATGGTCGTCGAGGGCGACTGGTTCATTCGCGGCGGCATCGCCACCAAGGTCACCGCTTCGTACGAGCAGGCGCGTCGACACCGGCCGTGACGCGGTACACCGTGCCCCTGCCGGTCACCGCGTAGCCCGGGTCGGCGGCGTCGAGCCACAGGGCCGAGCCCTTCTTCAACTTCACACCCTGCACTTCGGCCTCGCCGTCGGTGCAGAGCAGAATTTCGGGCCCGCGCCGCACCGGCGCCGCCGCCCCCTTCGCGAGCGAAAGCCTCGACAGGCGAAACTCGGCGGCCGGCGTGTCCCACACCTCTTCTTCGCGGTCTCGCCGCGGGCTCACCAGAGGCACCGGCCCGAGCTCGTACGCGAGCGTCGCGAGCAGCTCGGGCACGTCGACGTGCTTGGGTGTGAGCCCGCCGCGCAGCACGTTGTCGCTCGACGCCATCACCTCGACCCCGACGCCCTTGAGGTACGCGTGGAGGTTGCCGGCCGACAGGTACAGCCCCTGGCCGGGCTCGAGCGTCACGCGGTTCAACAGCAGCGTCAAAAGCGCGCCGACGTCGCCCGGGTACTTCTCGGTGAGCTCGAGCGCGAGCGCGTACTCGTCGCCTTCGTCTCGCACGCGCGCGAGCGCCCTCGTCACCTGCGCCATCACGTCGCGCCGCTCGGAGTCGTTCATGCCGAGCAGGCCGTGCACGACGCCCTGCACGCCGACGGCATCGGGCCAGCCCTCGAGCATCTGCACGGTGCTGCGCAGGTCTCTGCAGTCGAGCTTCGCGAGGCGCTCGACCATCTGATCGGGCGTACGAAAGCCGCACAGCGCGTCGAAGCGCGTGAGCGCGACGATGAGCTCGGGCTTCGCCGAGCGGTCTTTGTAGTTTCGTCGCGGCCCGGTGAGCGGCACGCCGGCGGCCTCTTCGCGCTCGAAGCCGGCGACGGCCTGCGCGGCTGAGGGGTGCACCTGCAGCGAGAGCGGCTCGTCGACCGCGAGAATCTTGAGCAGAAACGGGAGCCGCGGGCCGAAGCGCTCGTGCACGAGGTCGCCGAGGGCGCGCAGGGGGTCTCGGGCGATGTGCTCGAGCAGCGAGCGGCCGCCGACCTGGCCGGGCGCGACGGGGTGCGCGCCGAGCCAGAGCTCGGCCTCGGGCCTGCCGCTGGGGGTGTGGCCGAGCAGGCCCGCGAGCGCGGTCTTCGAGCCCCAGGCGTACGGCTGAATGGCGCCTCGCAAGAGCTCCATTTCGAGCCGTTCGTCATAGCCACATTCGCGGGTGAGGGCTTAAGAATTCAGGCCATGACCGTCGAACGTTACGAAGAGGCGAAGCACTACGCTGACTTTGCGAAGTGGTACACGGCGCGGCTGAACGGAGCGGCGGGCCCCGAGTTTCTGCCGAAGGTGGGCTTCGTCTCGCCGGGGGTCGCGATGGGGTTTCTGTATCAGACCGACTCGAAGATCGTGTTCGTCGAGGGCATGGTCGGCAACCCCGACGTCAGCAGCGCGGTGCGCAAAGCCGGGCTCGACGAGGTGTCTCAGGCGCTGATCGCCGAGGCGCGGGCGCTGGGCTTCAAGGCGATGCACGCGACGTCCGACGTCAAGGCGATCGTCGCTCGCGCCGCGAGCCTGGGCTTCGCCGTCGACCCCTCCCAGTACACGTGCATGACGCTGTTTTTGTGAGCACGCCGCTGTGCGCACAAATGAAAGACCCTGCCAGGCAACTCGCCGGGCAGGGTCTTCGAGTTCACTCTTCTTGAATCAGCCGTACAGCACGAGGGCGGTCGAACATCGACCTGCTTTCGGTGAAGCTCAGGCGTAACGCATCTGCTGCGCCTGCGCGTACGCGGTGTTCTGCACCACGTTCTGGCGCTCGCGCTCCTGCGCGCGGGCGTCGTTCTGGCGGTTCAGCACCTGCTCGGCCATCTGCTTCGCGATGTCGGCGAGGCCGCCGGTGCCCTGGCCTTGACCTGTCACGGCACCCAATATCGTGCTGAACAGGCCGTTGCCGCCGGCCGACGACATCGCGCCGCCGCCGAGGAAGCCTGAGATGGCGCCGCTGAGGGCACCCTTCAGACCACCACCGCTGGCGAGGCCGCTGAGCGCGCCGCCGATTGCCGCGCCAAACGGGCCGCCAATTGCCGCTCCGACGATTGGAGCAACCTTCTGAACGATGCTTTTTATTGCGCCACCCATGTGTGACCTCCAAAGCTACAAGTCTTGAAGCCTTATCGTCCCCGACTTCTCACAAGTTGCGAAATGGCTGAACAAACCTCGCCGGCAACTAAAACTTCTTGAATTTTCCAGAGGTTCGCTCGCGTTCGAACTCGGCTTTGAGGTCGTCGCGCACTTCTTCGGGCTTGGCGGTGGCGGGGGGCTCGGTGGGGAGTGCGCCGGTGACGCGCTCGCGCTGGCTGTTCGGATCAGCAAACTTCGACTTGGTCGTGAGCTGGGCCGCCGCGAGGCGTTCGTCGAAGTAGGCCTTCACCTCTTCGACCTTGGGAATCTTGACGCCTTTGGCCTCGAGCTCGGCGTCGGGCACGATCTGCAGCTGCGGCTCGGCCGCCGGGTGCGCGAGAAAGTGCATCACCTGATTCACGTACTCTTCGAAAGGTACCTTCAGCGAGTCGGCGATCACCTTCGTGTTCGGGTCTGCGACCACCTTCTTGCGCAGCGCCGCCAGCTCGTCGGGGGTGTACTGTTTTTTCGGAGGGCTCTGAGTGGACATGGGGCAAAAGCGTACGCCGATTTCATGCCGCCCCACCACCTGAAGACGCGATCGTTCTGGCTCCGCGCCGGGGCGAGCCTCGTCTTTCGCCTCGCCGCGTACGACGCGATGGTGTTCATGGCGCTGTGGGCCGAGGCGCGGGCCGCCCCGACCCTGCCCGACGTCGTGCTCGAGGTCGTGCCGTTCGTCGACCTCGTCGCGCGCTACAACTACGTGCTGTGGCTCGCCGCGTACGTGCCGGTCGCGCTCGTGCTGCTCGCGCGCGATGGCGAGCGGTTCATTCGCTACATGGTGAGCTCGGGCCTGCTCGCGCTCGCGCGCGGCGCGTGCATCGTGGTGACGGGCCTGGGGCCGGTGCACGGCCCAGACACCCACGCGGGCATGACGGCCGAGCAGCGATGGGCCGCGTTCTTCACCCTCGTCACGCCGAGCGGCTTCTTCGACACCGATGCGGGCGCGCGCATCTACCTCACCAAAGATCTCTTCTTCTCGGGCCACACCGCGACCACGTTCTTGCTGCTGCTCTACGTCTGGCGGTGGCGAGATCTTCGCCGCGTCATGCTCGCCGCGCACGCGCTCGTGGTCGCGAGCGTGTTCTTCGCGCACCTGCACTACACCATCGACGTCATCGGCGCGTACGCCGTGACTTTCTCGCTTTTCATGCTGCGCGAGGCCGATGTGAAAGCCGCGGTGTCAAGATTCTAATGTCGCGCGCGTTCGGTAGGGTGCCGCGAATGTCCGAGCACGCGTGGTCGAAGACGCGTTTGGGTTGGCTCAGCGTGACCGCGAACGAGGCCGGGCTCACCCGCCTCGTGTTCGCCGAAAAACCGCCGAAGGGCCACGGCCGCGGCGGGCCGTTCACGCACCGCGCGCTCGAGGCGATCGAGCGCTACTTCGCCGGTGAGCTCAACGCGCTCGACGCGCTCACCATCGCGCCCGCCGGCACTGCCTTTCAAAAGCTGGTCTGGGCGGCGCTGCGCACGGTGCGCGCGGGCGCGACGCTGTCGTACGCCGAGCTCGCCGATCGGCTCGGTCGGCCCCGCGCCGTTCGCGCCGTCGGCCAGGCGAACGCGAAGAACCCCATCGCGCTGGTGGTGCCGTGCCACCGCGTCGTCTCGAGCGACGGCAGCCTCGGTGGCTACGCGTGGGGCGCCGACCGCAAGGCCTGGCTGCTCGCGCACGAGAACGTCGCTCGGCTGCTGCCCCGCCCCCGCGCGTCGAAGCCGACGGCGCGCCGCGCCGAGGCCCCCCTCGCGGCCCTGCCCCTCTTCGAGAGGCTCGCAGAGCCGGGCCTGCACGCGGCGCCATGAGCACGCCGGCGGGCGAAGAGGGGCTGAAGAAGGTCCTCACGCCGCTGCACCTGTGGGCGATCGCCGTCGGCCTCGTCATCAGCGGCGACTACTTCGGGTGGAACTACGGCGTCGGCAAGGCGGGCCCGATGGGCATGGTCATCGCCACGCTGGTGGTGACCGCGATGTATGTGACGTTCATCTTCAGCTACACCGAGCTGTCGACCGCGATACCCCAGAGCGGCGGGCCGTTCGCCTACGCGAGCGCCGCGCTCGGGCCCGTCGGGGGGTTCGTGGCGGGCTTCGGCACGCTGGTCGAGTTCGTGTTCGCGCCGCCGGCGATCGCGCTGGCGATCGGCTCGTACGTGAACTTTCGGGTGCCCGAGCTGCCGAAGGTCGGCATCGCGATCGGCGCGTTTCTGGTGTTCGGGCTGCTCAACGTGCTCGGCGTGAAGCTCGCGGCCACGTTCGAGCTGTTCGTCACCGCGCTCGCGGCGCTCGAGCTCGGCATCTTCTTCTTTCTCACCGCGCCGCACGTCGACCCGGCGCGCATCGTCACGACGCCGCTCTTGCCGAACGGCGCGTTCGGGGTGTTCACCGCGCTGCCGTTCGCGATCTGGTTCTACCTCGCGCTCGAGGGCGTCGCGATGAGCGCCGAAGAGGTGGTCGACCCGAAGCGCGACATACCGAAGGGGTACCTCGCCGGCATCAGCACCCTGGTGGTGCTCGCGCTCGGCACGCTGGTGTGCTCGACGGGCATTCTGTCGCCGGCCGAGCTCGTCGCCGACGACTCGCCGCTGCCGCGGGTGCTGAAGGCGGTGCTCTCGGCCGACCACCCGATGACGCACCTGATGGTGTACCTGGGCCTCTTCGGCCTCATCGCGTCGTTTCACGGCATCATGATGGGTTACTCGCGCCAGGTGTTCGCGCTCGCGCGCGCCGGGTACCTGCCGAAGCGCCTCGCCCAGCTGCACCCGCGCTTCAAGACGCCGGCGTGGGCGGTCGTGCTGCCCGGCCTCGTGGGCATGGCCGCGGTGCTGACCGAGCGGTCTGACGAGCTCATCACGCTCGCCGGCATGGGCGCGGTGGTGCTGTACGTGACGAGCATGGTGTCGCTGTTCGTGCTGCGAAAGAAGCAGCCCGAGCTCGAGCGCCCCTTCCGCGCCGCGCTGTACCCGGTGTTCCCCGCGATCGCGCTGGTGCTGGCCGCGGTGTTTCTCGCGGCGTACGCGGTGTCGTCACCGCTGGTGTTCGGCCTCTTCCTCGGGCTGTTCGCGATCGCCGCGCTGCACTTCGTGCGGGTGACGCGGCCGAAGCTGTCGCGGTGAGCGCGTGAAGCCCTGTTCAGGCGGGGCAAAAGCGTTATGCTCCGCGGCGCCTTGACGACCAGCACCGCCACCCCGGGTTCGCCGACCGCCGCCAGGGTGCCCGGCCGAATTCTGGTCATCGACGACGACAAGTCGGCGCGGCTGCTGCTCGACCGGGTGCTGACGCGCGCCGGCCACCAGGTGGTCATCGTCGACACCGGCGAGCAGGGCCTCGAGGCGCTGGCGCGGCAGAGCTACGACCTCATCATCACCGACAAGAACCTGCCCGGCATCGACGGGCTCGAGCTCTTGCGCCAGGCTCGCGCGACGAACCCCAAGCTGCAGGCGATCATCATCACCGGCTTTCCCACGCCCGAGACGAAGTCGAGCGCGAAAGAGATCGGCGTCTTCAGCTACGTCACGAAGCCCTTCGGCATTCTCGACATTCTCGGCACGTGCGATGGGGCGATACGCGCGGCCCGGGAAGGTCAGTAGCGCTTTCGAGATGAGCACCGAGCCGACCGCCAGGCGCATTCTCATCGTCGACGACCAGCCCGAGGTGTGCAGCCTCGTCTCGAAGGTGCTGAAGCGCCTGTCGTACGAGGTGCTGACCGCGTTCACCGGCGAAGACGCGCTCGAGGTGATGAAAAAAGAGCAGGTCGACCTGCTCATCGTCGACAAGAACCTGCCGCGCATGCACGGTGGCGAGGTCATCGTGCACGCGCGCAAGCTGCAGCCGAACGTCGCGGTGATTCTCATCACCGCCTTCCCCGAGCCGTTTTCGCTGCCGCCCGAGCGGCTCGACGGGTACCTCGCGAAGCCGTTCAAGAGCCTCAAGACCATCGAAGAAGCCGTCGTCGCAGCGCTCGAGTCGAGCGAAGCGGCGCGCCGCCGGTTCGAGCTGCGCGACAAGCTGACGCAGGTGGTCGCCGACCTGAAGCCCGGAGCCAAGAAGCGCATCTGAAGGGGGCCGCCCTCTCGAATGCAGCGCTCGATCCGCTACCAGATCGTCGGAGTGGTCGGCGCCATGCTCATCGGGGCGCTCGCGACCTACCTCTGGCTCGCCAGCGACATCTTCGCCTCCGACAAGCTCGCCTCGCTCAAAGACGTCACGCGCGTGCTGGCCTCGACGGCCGCCGAGCAGGTCGACGCCTCGGTCGAGGCCCTCGCCGAGAAGCTGCGCTTCTATGGCCGGTCGCGCCCTGCCCCCGACGAGCTGTTCCCCGCGGGCAGCGGCGTGCACGCCGTGCGCGTGTTCTCGCGCGAAGGCTCTCAGTGGCAAGAGGTCTCGTCGTTCGTACGGCCGGGGGCGCCCGGGGCGGTCGCGCAGGTGGCTCCGCTGACGGCGGTGCAGCTCGACACGGCGAGGGTCGCGGGCCTGGTCGTCGACAACACGAGCGTCGCGGGCACGGCGCTGAGCCGCATCGCGGTCGCCGCCGGCGAGACGATGGTGGTGACCGCGAGCGTCGAGCCCGGCCGCGTCTTTCGCAGCATCGCCGCGGGCGGCATCGTGCGGCTGTACCTGCTCGACGCCGGGGGCCGCGTGCTGCTGCACCCCGAGCCCGACAAGGTGCTGCAGCAGGTCGACCTCTCGGCGGTGCCGGTCGTGCGCGACGCGCTGAAGGCCGAGCTGCCGTCGGGTGAGCGCGAGTACGAGAGCGCGACGGGCGGCTGGGTGTCGAGCTTCACGCGCACGCGGGCCGGGCAGCTCGTGGTGGTGGCCGAGGCGCCGCGCGAAGAGGCGTTTCGTGCGGCGCGCGCGCTCACGACCCGAGCGCTCGTGGTCGGCGCGCTGATGATCGGCATCGCGGTGGCGCTGGCCGTCTATTTTTCGCGCCGGGTGAGCGCACCGCTCGCCGCGCTGCAGGGCACCATCGAGCGCATCGCGCGCGGCGAGCTCGGCGCCGAGGTCGAGATGCAGAGCGCGAACGAGATCGGCTCGCTCGCCGAGAGCTTCAACCAGATGAGCCGCGAGCTGATGCGGCGCAGCGAAGAGCTCGACCGCAAGAACCAGCAGCTCGTTCAGTCAGAGAAGATGTCGGCGATCGGCGAGCTCTCGGCCGGCCTCGCGCACGAGGTGAAGAACCCGATGGTCGGCATCGTCGGCTTCGCGCAGCTGGGTCAAGAGTCGACCTCGCTCGACGAGGCGCGCGAGTACTTCAAGCTCATCGACAACGACGCCCAGCGCGCGAACGGCATCTTGCAGAACCTGCTCGAGTTCGCCCGGCCCCCCGACGTCGAGCAAGAGGTGCTCGAGTTCAACCAGGTGGTCGCCGGCGCCGTGCGGCTCACCGCACACCAGCTGCAGCTCAACGGCGTGCGCGTGCACACCGACTACGCCGACGGGCTGCCGAAGATTCGCGGCAACGGCAACCAGCTGAGGCAGGTGCTGCTCAACCTGCTGATGAACGCGAGCCAGGCGATGGAGGGCTTCAAGGACAAACACCTCTACGTGCAGACGAAGGGCGGCGACGCCGGGGCCCAGGTGAGCGTGCGCGACGTCGGGCCCGGCATCGCGCCCGACGCGCAGGCGCGCATCTTCGAGCCGTTCTTCACGACGAAGCCGCGCGGCAAGGGCACGGGGCTCGGGCTGTCGGTGAGCCGCAGCATCATCGAGGCGCACCGCGGCGAAATTCGCGTCGAGAGCGAGATGGGCAAGGGGGCGACGTTCTTCATTCGCCTGCCGTCAGCCGACGCGCTCTTGAACGCGTCGGGCCCGTTTCCCACCATCGACGACCTGAAGGCGACGCGGCACTGAGCGCACCAGCTGGCGGGTGATGCTGCCCAGCAGCGGCGCAGAAGGCAGCCTGGCCCTTTCAGTGGCCCGTCACGACCTTCTGGGCCTCGAGAATCATCTCTTCGACGCCGGTGTGCAGCGCGACCCAGCCCGCGGTGTTTTCGGTGCGCGCGTACATCAGCGTCGCGACCTGGTTGACGCGGGCGATCTCGATCCACCCCTTGGGGCGGCCCTTCGAGAAGTACTCGACCTTCGCCATCACGAGCGGTGCACCTTGCGCAGGCTGCTCGCCCTTGCCGAGCACCTCGGTCACGATCATTCGGTTCCACACCTTGTCGTGCCAGTTCTTCGTGTACTCGTCGGGCTTGTCGGGCGACGCCTTCGGGGCCACCTTGGCCGTCTGGGGGATGCTCGCGTCCGTCTGCACGAACTCTTTCTTCTGACCGTCGGGCAGCGTCACGGTGAACGCGTCGAAGTCGGGCTGCTTGAACGCGTGGAGCCGGCGATCGACCAACGTCGTCGACGACGGCTCGACCTCAGACAGCGCGCCGCTCGACAGCAGGTAGACCTCTTTCGTCTTCTCGTCGAGCACGTACTGGCCCACGAAGCCCGCCGTCGGGTTGCTCACGCGAAACCGGTGGTCGGTGCCCGCCACCGTCAGCGTCAGCAGCTTCGGGCTCTGGTCGAGCGACAGCTCTTTCAGCTTCGCGTCAGACAGCTGCCCCAGCGCGCGCACCGCCTCGAACGGGGTGAACTTTTCCCACGTCTTGTCGCCCCGCTCGTTGGCGCGCAGCTCGCGCGTCGGCGTCGCCACCGGCGGCAGCGGCGCAGCCACCGTACCCCCATCGGCCGACGGCGTGCCCGCGTCGAAGACCGGCGCCTTGCCCTCGAGAAAGCCCTGCTTCAGCCAGATGACCGGCTCGGAGTCGCCCACCACCCGCGTCACCTCGGTGAAGCGCGTCGCGTCTTCGTAGCGAATCTTCGCGAGCGACGTCTTCGAGGCCTCGAGCACCTTGACCGTGTTGTCGGTCTTCGCCTCTTTCGGCCGTTGCCAGGTGAGGTACGCCGCGCCCAGCGCCGTCGCGGCGAGCGCTCCCATGACTGCTGCGCCACGCGCTTTCACGTGCGCACCTCCTTGCGGGTCTGGAGCTGCGGGTTCACCTTCGGCTTCTTGCGCCGGGCGAAGAACCCGACGAGCAGCACCGCCGCCGGAGCGAGGAAGATGGTCAGGTAGAACCACACCTGGTCTTGCTGCCGCGTGCGCACGATGGCGACGTCGGTCTCGCTGTTCGTGAGCCCCATCGTGCGCTCTTCACCGAACAGCCACTTCAGGGTGTCGAGCACGAGCGCCTGGTTCGTCTGCACCTGCGGCAGCACGATGTCGCCCACCGCGTCGGAGTCGGCCATCACCACCACGCGCAGCTCTTCTTCGAGCTTGTTCGACGGCGCGCGGCGCGTCACCGAGGCGACCAGGCCGTACGACTTGCGCGTCTCGCCGGGCGGGTCGGCGTTGAAGTTGTTGTTGAGATCGTTGAACGTCTGCGCGTTCGCGCGCACCGTGAAGTCGACGGTGAGCTCGGCGGGGTGCGCCGGCAATTCGTCGACCGAGCCCGAGGTCAGGAACACGGTCGGCGAGCCCGCGCGGCCCACCGTGCCCGCGACCGGGTGCGAGCTGAACGACGACGTCGCGAGAATGCTGCGGTCTGAGGGCCCGCCCTGGCTGCGAATGAACACCGCGTCGTTCGCGAGCATCGTCGGGTCGAACTTGAGGCCGAGCGGCTGCACGAGCTCTTTGAAATCGAGGCCCGCCTCGGGGTCGAGCGCGATGAGCAGCTTGCCGCCGCGCTTGCCGTACTCTTCGAGGGTCTTGGCCTCGGGCTCTGAAAACGGCTGCGTGGGCCCCAGAATCAGCACGGCCGCCGCGTCTTTCGGCACCTCGGCGCCCAGGCCCTCGGCCGTCGAGAGGTTCTTGAGCTCGTAGTTCTGTTCGCGGAGCTTGTTGCGCAGCGCCGAGATGGTCGCCCGCTGGTCGATCGAGCCGATGGGCTCTTCACGCCGCTCGCCGTGCCCCTGCGTGAGGTAGATGACGCGCTTGCCCCGCGCCACGAGCAACAGCCGCTTCTGCACGTCTTGATCGAGCCCCCGCAGCGCCGAGCGCGCCTTCTCGATGTCGGTGCCGATGACCATCGACTCTTTGCGGCTGCCCTTCGAGACCACGATGGTGCCGTTGCCCGAGACGCCGAGCTCGCGCGCCTTCACGGGCTCGAGCGGGTGATCGAGCTCTTCGACCTCGAGCAGCTTCGACTCGGCCTTCAGGTCTTCGAAGTAGCTCTTCACCTCTTCGGCGACGTCGTTCGCCTTGGGGAAGAACAGGGCCACCTTGACCGGCTCGTCGAGCGACGCGACGAGCTTGCGCGTGGCGTCGCCCGGCTTGGTGGTGCGGAAGTACGAGAGGTCGACGCGGCCGTCGCGCTCGCTCGCGACGTAGTAGCCGGCCATCGCGAACACGAACGCGAACGCGAGGCCGAGGCCCGACCAGGTGGCCTCGCGCATGCGGCCCAGCTCGACGAGCTTCGCGCGGGCCATGGCGGCGTAGGCGAACTCCATCAGCACCTGGGGCAGCACCGCGATGGCGAGCAGGGCCGGCCAGAGCGCGGCGAGCACGCCGGCGAGCTTCGGGCTCGTGGTGTCGAGGGTCGCGGTGGCGACCTTGGCCCAGAGGTCTGACTGCACGAAGTAGAGGAACAGGGCGGCGACGCCCGTGAGCTGGAGCAGCAGAAACGCGCGCTCGACGGCGGCGCGGTCGGCCGAGACGCCGCGCATGCGGGTGAGGCGCAGGCCGATGGCGAACAGCACGACGAGCGCGCCGAGGCCGCTCAAGATCGCGCGGTTGTTGCCGGTCTCGGTGATGCGCTCGCCGACGTACAAGAAGGCGAGGCCCAGCCCAAAGATGATCGAGACGGGGTAGCTGCGTGACGAGATCACGTCCACCTCCGGGCTTCGAGCACGCGGGTCGCGGCGAACAGCGCCACGAACGACACCAGGCAGAAGTAGATGACGTGCTTCGCGTGCACGAGGCCGGCGCCGAACGGCGTGAAGTGTGCGTACCAGGCCATCGCGGTGACGGCGTCGGTGAGCGGGCGGTCGGTGATGCGGGCGACGAACCAGAACACGGTGAGCCCGATGACGAGCACCAGCGAGATGATGACGGCGACGAGCTGGTTTTTGGTGAGGGCCGAGGCGAACGTGCCGAACGCGGCGCCGACGCTGCCGACGAGCATGAGGCCCAGGTAGCCGGCCGCGAGGTGGCCGGCCGACACCTTGCCGTACGCCATCACGAGCAGCGGCATGTAGAACGAGCAGCCCAGGTAGACCATGAGGAAGACGAGGGCCGAGAGGTACTTGCCCACGATGATCTCCCAGTCGCGAATGGGCGCCGAGAACAGCAGCTGGATGGTGCCCTTCTCGCGCTCTTTCGCGAGCAGCGGCATGCCGAGCACCGCGCTGGTGACGAGCGTGCAGCCGCTCGCCAGCGTGAAGAAGTCGGCGATGATCTCGGCCGACTTCTTCGCGGTGCCCGACATCGCCCACGCGTTGAAGAGAATGCCGAGAATGAACAGCATCACCGCGACGATGATGTAGCCGAGCATCGTGCGCAGGTAGGCGCTGAGCTCGCGCCGGGCGATGAGCAGCACGTTATTCATGGCGGCCTCCGGGCGACGTGAATGACGCTTGCCCTGAGCGGAGCGCGCAAGCGCGAAGTCGAAGGGTCATGCCGACCCCTCTTTCTGGGTGATCTTGAGGAAGATGTCTTCGAGGCGGCCGTGGCTCTTCTTCACCTCGAGCACGTCGAGCTGCGCCGTGACCATCGCGCGCACCAGCGCCGGTCGCACGTCGGCTGCCGCCGTGACCTGCAGGTGCACCCTGTCGCCCGCGAGCTGCGTCAGCTCGACGGTGTTCACCTGCGGCACCGCCTTCGCGGCCTCGACGGCCTTCTGCGCGTTGCCGGCGAGCTGCAGCTCGATGAGGCCGCCGCCGCCACCGGCCGCGCCGGCGAGCTGGTCTTCGGTGCCCTGCGCCACGATCTCGCCGTTGTGAATGATGAGCAGCCGGTCGACGATCTGCGAGATCTCACTCAAGATGTGGCTCGAGATGAGAATCGTGTGCTCGCCCTTCAGCCGCTTGATGAGCTCGCGCATCTCGACGATCTGAACCGGGTCGAGACCGCCCGTCGGCTCGTCGAGAATGAGCAGCTGCGGGTTGTGCACCAGCGCCTGCGCCACGCCGACGCGCTGCCGGTAGCCGTGGCTCAAGCTGTTGATGGGCGCGTCGTGCCACGCGGCCAGGCCCGTCTTCTCTTCGATGGCCTTCACCCGCGCGACCGTGTCGCCCGGCGCGACGCCGCGCAGCCGCGCGACGAAGTCGAGGTAACCGCCCACCGTCATCTCGTCGTAGAGCGGTGGCGTGTCGGGCAGGTAGCCGATGCGCTTGCGAATCTCGTGCGGGTTCTCGACGACGTCGTAGCCGTCGACGATGACGCGCCCCGAGGTGGGCGCCAGCACGCAGCCCAGCACCTTCAGCGTGGTCGACTTGCCGGCCCCGTTCAGGCCGAGAAAGCCGATGACCTCGCCCTTCGAGATCTTGAAGGCGAGATCTTTGATGGCTGCGTTCTCGCCGTAGTACTTGGTGAGCCCTTCGACCGAGATCATTTGCCGCGGTAGATAGACCGCACCCCGAGCCTGTCAAGGAGCTTCGCCGGGGGCGACCGCGACCGCAGGCCTGGAGTCGCCGGGTTTGTGCGGCTTCGAGGCAGAGGACTATGGTCGGCGCCGCGAAACTACTTTTTCGGGGGAACTCATGAACGTCGTGCAAGGTGTGGCGATCCAGAACGTGTTGGTGCTTTTGGTCGGCTCGGGTCTGGCAGGCTGTTCGTGTGTCACCCACAGAGTGAGCCCGATCAAGGTGAACGTGCCCCGAGGAGCCGCTACCGGCCTGAGCTCTGGCATTCCGCTTGGGGCGCTCGACGAGCTCATTCTCAGCAAGATTGACCCCAACGACGCGAGTACTCACCTTCGACTCTGGATGGAGTTCGAGAGAGCTCCAAAGATGGTGATGCTCCACGCGTCGCAAGACGTCACCCGCGAGCTCGGCACCTGGCTCCCTCCGTTCATTCAGCCGAAAGACGTCATGCCACCACTCGAGATGGACAACGTCTTCTGTGGGTCGCAAGCCGACGGGAGCTTGCTGCCGCCCCAGCCCGACGGAACCTGGGCGATGGAAGAGATCTGCTTCGGCACCGCGGGGGTCTGCAACCTCAACAGCGGCACACCACCATTCAGCCACACCAGAATCAAGATTGAGCGCATCGCGGCGACGGTCTCGCAGTTTCGCGTCAGCGACGCCGCGATCTGGCCAAACGGCCCTCCCCCATTCGGAAACATGATCAACACGGCGCGAATTCAGCTCACCGTGCAAGACGTTCAAGTCAGCATTCACGAGCGCATCTTCGACATGGCAGGCACGCAATGGTACTCCGGGTCGCACGGGCTCAGCCTTGCCTCGCTCACCCTCGACTGCGGACTGACGCCAGGAGGAGTCACCACGGTCGGAGTGTGCGGCGAGCCGGTTCTTCGTTGTAGTCCCGTCAACGCGGCTCCTCTCGTCACCATCTCTGGCTTGAGCGGCATGCTGATGGGCGTGAACGTCGGCGACTTCGCTGGTGTGCTCCAAGACCGGCTTGAGGCGCACCTGACCACAGGCGTGCAACTTCATTTCGAGGGCTTCTCAGCGACCGGCAACGGGTTGCGCATCGACTCCTCGACACCGACGCCTCTGCTCCTGAAGCTGTCGGGTGCCATGAATGACAACTGCTCGCACACCCCGGCGCCACCTCCGTCGACGCCTGCGCCGATACGCGGAGTCGCTCGCGTCAGGCCCTCGTACGGCGCCGGCGAGAAGGTGGTTGGGGATTACGTGAAGCCCTATCGCATTCGGCCAGAGGTGAAGTTCGACTGGGTGACGGTCGGGCCGCAAGACAACGCCCCCACCGTGCTCGAGGGCTCGTTCTTGCCGTGGATGACGCCAAGCGGCTTTCGAGTCTTCGGTGACGAGCTTGAGAAGCTCCAGCCCGATGGCACGTTCGTTCGGCGCGAGCTCTCGAACCTTCGACTCGAGGCCGGCGTGGAGCTCATTTACGAAGGCATGACCAACGCATGCTGGCAGAAGGCCGAGAAGTCGTCGCTGGTGTTCGAAACGCTCAAGACGGGCATTCGCGATTGCCCCGCGTGTCTTGGCGAGAAGTCGTTCATGTCGATGTCGTTCGCGGGCTACGACACGCTGTACACGCGTGAAGTCGATGCGCTCGCCGGCGTTCGCAACCTTGCGCTCGTCGACAAGACTGAGGTGCAGTTTCGGGACGTGCAGCGAATACTCGAGGTCGAGCTGGGCGACCAACTCTGCCCGGGCCCCAACTGCCCCAGCGCGTGTCCAGGCGGCCAGTGCGACTCGTGGACCCGCTACGACCTGGTGCCATCAGACCTACCGGACCCGCTTCACCCGATTCCGCCGGTTCACTTCGAGCTCTGGGTGCACCACGAGCTGCCGATTCCCCATTCGTGGGTGGAATGGCAGACCGGGCCCTGCCCCCCGATTCCTCCGGGCGACCAGATGGACAGGCGCGTGGTTTCGCCTTGGGTCACGTTCGCGCGATTCCAGTTGGATTCGGCGGAGTTTCAGTCGCAGACAGTCGACCGTACGTTTTTCGATGACCCGTCAGCTTTCTACACGACGGGGCACGCCCAGAACAAAGAGCTCATTCGGCGGAGCGCTGCTGGACCCGCTGCGGTACGGTCGGACGTCGCCGACAGCGAGGGGCTTCTCTCGACTCAGGTGACGCTCACGAACGAATGCCCGCTGCACGACGACCGCGACCCTCACCTCGTCAATGCCGCGGGAAACGAAGAGCCTTGTTGGAAGGGTCAGTTCATTCCTCCGCTGCCGGGCACCGTCAAGGTGACTCGCGCTTTCAGCGGCGTGAGGGCAGAGCGCTTCGCGCTGGATGACAGTGTCTTTGGGCCTGGCGCCAGTGAGTTCAACTCCGTTCAGCTCGGCTGGCAGAACCTGGCCGTCACGGGCACGTTCGACCGCAGCGGCCTGCGCTTCTTCACCGCGGTGCCGCAAATCTATCGAGACCTCGGCATCACCGCCGCGACGCGGGACTACCGGGAGACGCTGGTCGCCTCGGAGAACCAAAACCCGTGGGCTACGGCCATGTACTTCGACTGGCAGCACGGCGGCGCTTTCCCGAGCCCGATGGACCTGACCGAGCACCTGAGACCACAAGTTCACGAGCGGTGGAACGGCCCTGAATTCGACGTCGGCCACCGCTTCCGCTACTTCGCTGATTGGGACCGCGACAACGTCACGGCCGAGTGGGTGGGTGACCACCCGCCGTCCTACTGCATTGCCCCCGAGAAGCTCTTCATCGACACGAGAGAAATGTCGTTCGAAGGCGCAGGGCTCAAGAACGAGCGCAAGCGCGATGCCCGCATCATTCTCATCAACGGGCCTTCGGCACCGAACGGCCGGGAAATCTCGATGCAAGCGCCTTCGACGGGCAGCTTCTGGCGTGTGCTCCATTGAAATCGACGCCTGCCACTGTGGTGCTGCTCTTGATGACGGGCTGCAGCCGGCCATCGGAGCAATTCAAGCCCAGAAACCCCTGCTCTCATTGCGACGTGAGCGACGCCGCAGAGCGCGACGCCTGCATCGAACAATGTTTGAGACCGAGCACGGACGTGCGCAGTCACAACTCCGACCTCACCGTGACGGCTCCGAAGTTCTCCCTCTTCTATGACGACCTCGCTGAGGAGTTGGGGCCACTCGAGAAGTGCGGCTCGGGGCCTGAAGAGTTCGGCGGTCTCAAACCGCTGTGGCGTCGAGCGCTGCCCGCGGGCTACACAGGAGGTTCCCCGATCGAATGGGCTGGACGCAGCGGCGTCTCGGTATCTCATGGCCGTGTCGCTGCGGTCGTTGGGCTCGACCTTTGGCTCTTCGACGCCCGCACCGGCGAGTTGCAGAACGCCTTTCAACGTACTTGGAGAAGGTCCGATATTCCCGAGGAGAGCAGCGCCGGACCTGGGAAGCAGTTCGCTGCTTTTGGCCCCGACGGTGACTCAATCTGGGTCTGGGCAAACAACCCGAGTCTGCTCGACCTGAAGCACATCGACCCGGTTCGCGGACCAAGGGCCGTGTTCGCCGCCGCGTTCGACTTTCCCGGCAACGGCAGCCTGGTGAACTTCGACAACGGGTTCTTCCTGTCGCCCGCGGTTGCGCGTGACGGCACGTTCTACTGGCAGTCGCCGCGTCGAGTGTACGCAATGGCCACCGGCCGCCACCTCGAGGTCGACCTGAAACGAGAGCCGACGGTTGGCTCCGCCGCGCACGGTGAAGCAGACCTGACGGCCGCCACTCGAGACGTCATGCACGCGACGGTGAAATGGGACAAGGACCTTCTTGCTGGCGGGCGCATGGTGGTCGGCGAAGATGACGTGGTCTACTTCGCCAGCGGTACCGCGGTGAACCCCGACGGCACGATTCGTTGGCAAGCACCTCGGCCCGAGGGCTGGCAGTACGCGTCGGGTGCGACCACTGACATCGAACGGCCAGGTGGCAAGAGAAGCTACTTGCCCATGATTTGGAACGAAACCACTGCAGTCGGCGCGCATACCGGTCGATACAAGTACGTCGCGCACTCCCTCGTCGACGGTTCGCCCATCTGGTCGCACGACCTGCTCATCGAGAGCGCCCAGGACTGGGTTACCGGCAACGTGACCGCCCAAGGGCCCGACGGCACGCTGTACATGAGCCCAGGCACCGACCCGCCGCCGAGCCAGGCCAGGTCTTCGGACCTGGAAGCCCGAAGTGGGGGCACGGGCGATGTCCTCTGGCGACTCAATCTGCCACCCGACGATGTGCTGCCGGACGGCGGGCCCCCCTTCAGGCCCTTTGGCACCGCCGGCGGTCCGATTCCCGCGCCAAACGGCGATGGCGTGTACATCGCCTCGAACAACTGCAAGCTGTACCACGTCGACCGAAACGGCCAGATCCTCCGATGGTTTCGCATGGCTGGCAGACCCGTCTGGGACATGGCTCAAGTCTCAGACGGCGTGCTGTACCTCGTCGCTGCCGCGCCGCGAGACCTCGACGGCGAACGCGAGCGCTGGTGCCCCGGATTTCGACCCAACGGCGCCGAGCGGTATCAATGTTTGTATTGGCTGTGTGGGCCGTGCGTCAACCGAGGCAGCCTCTGGTACCTGTACGCCTTTCAGATCGAGTAGCCGTACTGGGCCGCAGTCTGGCCGTCGTCTCGGTCGCGTTGACGGCGTGTGGCGCTCGCCCGCCACAGCCGCTCCCCGCCGTGACGTACTACTGGGCCATCGACTCATCGACCCTGGCGTTCGGCGAAGGCTGTACCGATGACCCCGACTTCAGAGCCACTCAAAAGCCGCTCGTGTTCGACAGCGACGGGCACCTCATCTACCGGCTGGCGCCCGACGGCCTCACGGCGCCGATGTTGGCCTGTACTTCATCCGACCCCGCGACCTGCAGGGCGGCCAACAATGGCATCGTCTTCGACGTCGAAGGTCCCGAGCTCAAGTGGTTCGAACAGCAGCGCACCCCAGCGGGCTTCGGCGGGTGTGTCTTGTTGAGCTCGTGGTCGTGGCTCCTGACG
>JAEUJP010000311.1 GCA_016793725.1 Myxococcaceae bacterium
GGCCGATCGCGCCGTCGCCCAGACCGACATCGGCTCAGAGCCTGAGCGTCACGCGTACACCCGGCGCACCCGTCACAGCCCGAGCGCCCCCAGCAGCACCGGCACGGCGACCTCGACGCGCAGCGGCCGGGCGCCCACCGACACCGGCCTGAAGCCGTGCGCCTCGAGCAGCGACACCTCGAACGGCACCCAGCCGCCCTCGGGGCCGATCGCCAGCGCGGCGCGTTGACCCGGCGCCCGCCGCGGCAGCGCTTCGGGCGCGCCAGGGTGGGGCGTGAAGCATGCCGTGCCGTCACGAAGCCACGCGCGCAGCTCGTCTTCGACGAACGGCTTGAAGCGCTCGCGCACGATGAGCTCGGGGGCGATCGTGTCGCGGCCCTGCTCGAGCCCGAGCCGCACGAGCTCGTTCAGGAACTCGGGCACCAGCACCTTCGAGTCGAAGTAGCTCTTCTCGACGCGCGCGGCGTTCAGCAGCACGACGCGATCGACGCCCAGTGACGCGATCGCGGGGAGCACCTTCTTCAGCGCCTTCGGCCGCGGTATCGCGAGCAAGAGGTCGACCCCCGCACGCGGTGGAGCCGGCTCGGTCAACACCGTCTCGAGCACCAGCTCTTCTTTCGTCAGCGCCGCGACGCGCGCGGTGCCCATCGCCCCGCCGAGCACGCCGACGCGCAAGCTGTCGCCCTCGCGCGCGCGCAGCACCTCACGCGCGTGCTGAAGCCGCCGATCGCGAAGCCGCGCCGTGCCGTCGGAGCCGAGCTCCGAGGGCTCGAGCAGCAGCAGGTTCACGGTGCCGGTCCGCCCGCATCGAACGAAGCCACATCGAACTTCACCGTCTCCATCAACGTCTTGCACTGCGCGCGGTCGGCCGGCTGCGACGTGCACACGGCGCTGGCGTGCCAGCAGTCACCCTTCGCGTCGACCCAGAGCACCGTGCGCGCCGTGGTGGCGAGCTTGCCCTGCATGTCGCCGTCGATGGCGTAGTGCAGCACGTCGCCCTTCATCTCTTTGCTCCAGTCGACGGTCTTGAGGCCGGCCTTCTCACCGGCCTCTTTTTCCTGACTGAACATCTCGAACAGCAAGACCTGGGTCGAGACCTTTTCCCAGTCGGGCTGGTGGGGCAGGCGCGCGAGGCTCAAGGCGAGCTGCAGCTTGCTGACCTTGTTCGCCCAGACGCGGCTCTGCGCGTCGATGGGGCCCTTGCCGGCGAGCTTGGCGGCGCGCTCGGTGTCGTCGAGAAAGCCCTCGGGCACGACGATCGAAGCCGGCCCGACGGCGTAGCGGCGCTCGTCTTTTTTGCAGGCGACGAGCGCGAGCAGAAGAAAAAGGGGACAGGCTACTTTTCTGCGCAGCACGGCGCTGTGACCCGACGCGGGAACTCGGCGGGAAAAGTTGCCTGTCCCCTCTCTCGTCACTTCGTCGCGGTGAGCGAGTCGGTCTCGGACTTGATCTCGCCCTTCCACGTCTCGGCGTCGCGGTTGGCGCCGGTCTTGGCGGCCTTCGCGGCGCGCTGGCGCTCGACGAGATCGAAGTGGGTCGTGAAGTAGGGCAGGGCCTTGCCGCGCAGATCTTCGAGGCGCTCGAACTTGTGATCGGCGAGCACCTTCAAGAGCTCGTCTTTCAGCTTCGCGATGCACTCGTAGCCCTGCAGCATGGCGCCGGTGCACACCTGCACGGTGTGCGCGCCGAGCGCGACGAACTGCGCCGCGTCGTAGCCGGTCTCGATGCCGCCCATGCCCGAGATGGCGACCCCGGGAACCGCGCGGGCGATCTCCATCACGTGGCGGAGCGCGATCGGGCGCACGGCCTGGCCCGAGTAGCCACCCGGCACCGCGTGACCTTCGACGGTCGGCATCGGGCGCAGCGTGCGCAGGTCGACGCCGATGACCGACAGAATGGTGTTGATGGTCGAGATGCCGTCGGCGCCCGACTTCAGCGCGGCCTTCGCGGGCACCTTGGGGTCGCCGACGTTCGGCGTCATCTTGGCCCAGACGGGAATCTTCGAGACCTCTTTGACCCAGCCCACGACCTCTTCACAGATCGACGGGTCTTCACCCATCGCCATGCCCATCTTGCGCTCGGGCAGACCGTGCGGGCACGAGAGGTTGAGCTCGAAGCCGTCGACGCCCGTCTCTTGAACTTCACGAATGATCGTCTGCCACGCCTCCTTGCGGTACTCCTCCATGACCGAGGCGATGAGCACGTGGTTCTTGTACTGCTTCTTCAGCTGGCGGAACTCGTCGAGCCACGTCGCGTAGGGGCGGTCTGAGATGAGCTCGATGTTCTCGAAGCCGATGACGACGTCGGTCTTCTCGCGGTCTTTCAGCTTGCCGTAGCGCGGCGCCGTGTTGACGACCTTCGAGGCGTCGAGGCTGATCGTCTTGCCGACGACGCCGCCCCAGCCCAGATCGAACGACTTCGCGATGACCTTCGCGTTCGTGCCAGGGGGGCCCGAGCCGAGCAGGTACGGGTTCTCGAACTTGATGCCAGTGACCGTCGTCTGGAGGGTAGGCGCCATGGGGCACGCTCAATACCCCGTGCTATGGGCCCCTGTCGATGGAGCACCGCGCGTTGTGTCTCAAGTGTCGCCGCCCGAAGTCGGTGTGCTGGTGCCACGCGCTCGTGCCGATGGCCAGCGCCACGCGCGTCGTCTTCGTGCAGCACCCGCGCGAGAGCCGCGTGCCCGTCTCGACGTGCCGCATGGCGCACCTGTCGCTGCCGAACTCCGAGCTGCACGTGGGCATGGGGCTCGCGAAGGCCCCGCCCGACGCGGCCGTGCTGTTTCCCAGCGACGACGCCGTCGACGTCGCCGCGCTCGACCGGCCGCCCGGCACGCTGGTGGTCGTCGACGGCACCTGGTCGAACGCGAAGAAGGTCGTGCAGCGAGACCCGGTCTTGCGCGCGCTGCCCCGCGTGCGCGTGAACCCGACGCGGCCCGGCAACTACCGCATTCGCAAAGAGCCGAGCGAAGAGTGCCTCTCGACCATCGAGGCCGTCGCGCTCGTGCTCGGCCTGTTCGAGGGTCAGCCCGAGAAGTTCCAGCCGATCCTCTCGGTGTTCGATCGCATGGTGAACGTGCAGCTCGAGCACATCGGCAAGGGCGCCTCCCGCCACGCGCGGTGGCGCGAGCGAAAGAAGGCGAAGCCCGACGTGCTCGCTCCCTTGCGAGACCCGTCGTTGGTCATCGCGTACGGCGAGGGCAACGGGCTGCCGGCGGCGGTGCCAGGCGAGCGGGTGAGGCCCGAGCTGGTTCAGCTGGTGGCGCTGCGCGTCGCGACCGGTGAGCGCTTCGAGGTGCTCGTGAAGCCGCGCCGCACGCTCGCGCCGCACCTCGACTACCACCTGGGCGTGTCGACCGAGGCGCTGCTCGCGGGCTTGAGCGTGCCCGACGCGCTCGCGCGGTGGAGGGCCTTCACCGACGGCGCGCTCGTCGCGACGTGGGGCAGCTTCACGAACGATCTGCTCGACGTCGAAGGCGAACGGCCACCGCGCACCGTGAACCTGAAGCACCTCTGCTCGCAGCACGTGTTTCGCTCGACCGGCGGCATCGAGGCCTTCGCGCAAGAGCTCGGCCACGTCGCGCGCGAGGGCGACGGCCGCGCGGCGCGGAGACTCGCGGCGCTCGCTCACATTGTGGGGAAGTTGCCTGCCCACAAACGTGAACAGGATCACACGGTTGCCAATCACGTACATTGACGTGAGCGCTACCGCGCGGTGACGATCGCGGGTCTATGTGCCTGCGCCTGCTGGCTGCGTCGATGGTCGTGCTGGCCGGGTGTGAAGCGAGCATCACGTCACGCGGCGCGCCCGTCGTGGTTCCGATCGATCCGAACAACCCGGTTCCCGTCGACCCCGAGGTGCCGGGCGAGGCTCCGAACCTCGCGTGCGACCCGTCGGTGTATGCGGGCGTGCGGCTCGAGGCGATCGCTGCGCGGTTCGCGAGCGAGGTGCAGCCGGCGATGAACCGCGTGGGCGCCGACGGCTGCGTGTCGTGTCACGCGCCGGGGCAGGGCCGCATGTTCCGCGTGGTGGCCGACGGAGCCGACACGTTTCACCAGGCGCACCAGGCGGGTTACTTCGACGACAAGCCGGGCTCGCTGGTCGACCGGTTGGTCACGACCGACAAGCTCGCGCGCATGCCGAAAGACGGCAAGGTGTGGCCGAAGGCTGATGTCGAGGCGGTGGCCCGCGTGGCGTGCATGGTGAAGGCGTACGCGATGCAGGGGGGCACGCCGCCCGATGAGCTGTTCCCTCCGAACCTGCTGACTCCGTACGCGGGGCC
>JAEUJP010000276.1 GCA_016793725.1 Myxococcaceae bacterium
CTCTTGAAGTACGGCACGGGCGAAGAGGTGCGCACGCGGGCGATGGTGATCAACACCATCGGCGACATGAACGTGCCGATGGCGACGGGCGTGCAGATCGCGCGCGCGGCGGGGTTCATCGACCTGACGCAGAAAGACCCGCGCTACGGCAAGACGCCGAACCGGGTGCTGATCGACAACCACGTGCTCGAGGCGGTCGAGCGCGCGGGTCCGTATACGAACTCGCGCGGCGAGCCGGTGCTGATGGACGTCGACCACTACTCGGCGGTGCAGACGCGCGACGACGGGTTCGATGTGCCGCGGCTGAGCCCGCCGCTGCGGCTGCAGAAGCAGAGCCCGAAGCTGGGCGGCTACAGCGGCATGATGTTGCCGATGCCGGTGCCGACGGGGAAACACGGGTTCGACGCGCCGAAGCCCGATGCGATGTGGGACCTCGGCGGGTTCATGTTCGGCACGATGGGCCGCTACATGTCGACCGATGGTAAGGAGTTCAACGTCGATCAATGCAACGTCGACTTCAGCTGCCCCTACTTCCCGAGGATGGTGCCCAATTGAAGACGCTCCCGTTTGCGGTTGCTGCGCTGCTGTGCTCGCAGGCCTTCGGTGCCGACAAGGCGCCGAAGAAAGACGAGAAGAAGGCGGCCGCCCAGGTGAAGTGTGAGGGCATCAACGAGTGCAAGGGCAAGGGCGCCTGCGGTAACGACAAGGGCGCGAGCTGTGCCGGCACGAACGAGTGCAAGGGCAAGGGCTGGGTGCTGGTCACCGAAAAAGACTGCAAGGACAAGAAGGGCAAAGTTCTGCAGTGAGCGGTGGTCGGTTGGGTCGGAGGCGTGGCCTCCGGCCTGATGCGGGCCTTCTTCATGAGGCACGCGCGAACCCGAGCGCGCGTGAGCCGCGTACGCTTCTGGCGATGCTCGACGTTGAACGCGCTGGCAGACGAACATGCGACGGCAGGTCGTGGCCGCTCAGTCGAGTGCCGTGGGGCGTGAGTGTTCCGCCACGGACACCACCTCGCCGGGCGACGGCTTCGACGACCAGGCCCACGAGGAGAAATTCTCCTCACTGCCCCGGCCCTCTCTCGCGAGGAGACAGTCGTCTCATGCGGGCGAGGTCGCCCACCGGTGAGGAGAAATTCTCCTCACTGCCCCGGCCCTCTCTCGTGAGGAGACAGTCGTCTCATGCGGGAGGGGTCGCCCACCGGTGAGGAGAAATTCTCCTCGCTGCCCCGCCGACGGCGGACCCTGCCACTCAGGCCTCTTCGCGACTGCAGCGCGGTGAACCCGACGGCCGTCGCTCACCCGCTGTCGGGCGTGCGCGGGCAGGTCAGCCCGAAGGGCGCCTCGAGGCGCGCCGGCAGGCGCTGACCGGAGCCAGCCCGCCGGTCGAAGTACGAAACACGGGTCGAAGTCGCCGGCCCCTGCTCACTCCCTCAGCGACACGTACTCATTCGTCTTGCCGCCGAAGTTCACCTTGATGCTCGCGATGTCGCCGCCGCCGGGCACCTCGCCGGCCGCAGCGCGCGCGATCTTCGCCACCGCTGCCGCGATCTGCTTCCGCTCGGCAGCGCCCAGCTTCTGGTAGTCCTCCGGCAACGAGAGCTCGATGCTCGTCGTGCCAGCCTTGACCGCGTCGGCGACGCGGCTCGCGAGCTCACCCGCCAGCGCCCCAGGCTCGATCTCGTTGCCGGCCGGCATCTCCTTCGGCCGCAGCTCCGACGCGTTCACCGCCTTCGCGCCCGCAGCCTGAGCCCGCCCCATCACGTCTTCGTTCACCGACGGCCCCTTCTTCGGAGCCACCTTCTTCGGAGTCGAGCCGCGATCGAGATCGACCTTCACCCCAACGCCCACGTACTTCTCATCGGGCCCCGCGCGCCCCGACACCACGATGTCGGTGCGCTTCGTCGTGACGGTCACGTCGCCGGTCACGCTGACCTTCTTCTTCCCGGCGGGCTCCTGCGCGCTCGCCGCCGCTGCGACTGAGCCGTTCGCGCTCACGCCGGCCCTCACGTTCGGCCGAACCTGTACGTTCACGCTCGCCGAGCCCGACGAGTTGCCGTTCTGCACGTTGTGGCTGCGGTTCGCGCCGACCGTCACCCGCCCCGCCTTCACCGTCACACCGCCCGACACCGTCTCGACGCCGTCTTCGTTCGCGGTGACCCCGACGCTCGCCGACGTCTCGTCGCCGACCTTGTAGCTCGCCGAGCCCTTCTCGAAGCCGTCGGCGCTGCCGGTCGCGTCGACCGAGACCTTCCCGTACTTCCCGAAGCTGCGCCCGGCCCCGCCGCTCACCTTGAGGTTGTCGAAGCCCGACTCGAACGTCGTGCCGAGCTTCAGGTCGAAGCCCTTCACCGTGCCGTTCGCGCTCGTGGGCACACCTTGAGCGTTCAGGCCGGCCGAGCCCTTCGTGTACGCGATGTACGCAGCGCCGCCGGCGCCCCCGGCGACGAGCGCGGCGTAGGCCACCTTGTGGTTCTGCTCGATGTGGGCGAGCAGCGCCTCGGCGATCTTGAGCTGGTCGCCGGGCATCACGAGCGTCGACTTGCCGCCCGCGAGCTCGGCAGCGCTCAAGCCGCGACAGACGCACCGTCACAGAACGTTTCGGGAGGTCGCGCGCGTGAACCCGGCGAGCCCGAGCGCTGCCCCGAGCACCACGAAGCCGCCTGCGAGCTGCAGCGGCCGGTTCGCCTCACGGTGCCCCTGCGCGCGAAGCTCTTCGGCGTACCTCGGCTCGACGTACGCGATCGCCTCGTCGGTCTTCATGCGGCCCCACATCATGCCGCCCACGCCGAGCAGCGTGACGGCCGCCGCACAACCGAGCGCGCCGAGCGCCGCGCCCTTCGAGCGTGTGCCCAAGCCGACGCCGCCGAGAATCACGGCGAACAGCCCCACCAGGGCGATGGGCCACATCGCAAAACCGCCCTCTGCGAAGAATTGCGCCATGCGCGGTGGGCTTACGCTAGACCCTGCCCCGCTTGAACCCAAAGCTCATCGACCGCTGGGCGCCGGTGGTCATCTGCGTCGCGGGGCTCGTGCTCGCCCACCACGAGATGGTGCTGTCGGGCTTCGCCGTCACCCAGAACGATCTCGGCGACACGCGCTTCGTGCACTACCTGCTCGAGCACGGGCTGCAGTGGCTGCTCGGCAACCCGCTCCACGCCGACTTCTGGAGCCCGCCGTACTTCGCACCAGCCCAGGGCCACGGCGCGTGGAGCGAGACCATGGCCGGCGCCATCTGGGTGTACGTGCCGTTTCGCATTCTTTTCGACCCGCACGACGCCTTTCAGGCGTGGGGCCTCGCGCTCGGCGCGCTCAACTTCTTCGCCGCCTACCTGCTGCTCAAGCGCGGCTTCTCGTTCTCGACGCTCGGCGCGTCGGTCGGCTCGGCGCTGTTCGCGTTCTCTGCCGTGCGCATCAACCAGACGATGCACTGGCAGCTGTTCCCCCACTTCTACACGCCGATCGCGCTCTACGCGGCCTACCGCCTCGCCGCGGCGTCGAAGCTCACCGAGCAGCAGCGCGTCGGTCACATCTTCCTGCTCGTCGGCGCCACCGTCGGCCAGCTCTGGTCGAGCATCTACCTCGGCTGGTTCCTCGTCTTCGTGCTCGCGGTGGGCCTGGCCTTGGGCCTGTGCTGGGAAAAGCCGCGCCAAGAGTTCTGGCCCCTGCTCAAGAACCACCCGTGGAGCTGGGCCCTCGCCCTCGCGCTCGGCGTCGCCGTGCTGCTGCCGATGGGCTGGCGCTACCTCGCCGTCGAAAAAGAGTTCGGCGGCCGGCCGTTCAACGAAGTGCTCACGATGTTGCCGATGCCGACCACCTGGCTGCACATGGGCAAAGACAGCTGGCTGTGGGGCTCGCTCGCGTCGTGGCCCACGTTCAAGGGCATCTCGATGGAGCACGAGCAGCGCTGCGGCTTCGGCCTCATCGCCAGCGGGCTCGCGGCGCTCACGTTCTGGCAGCAGCGCAAAGACCCGCGCGTCATCTACGTCGGCGTGCTGCTCGTCGTGCTGCTCGCGACCACCACGCTCTACTCGGCCGACGGCACCACGCCGTGGCGCATCGTGTACGAGTACTTCCCCGCGGCGAAGGCGATTCGCGCGGTGTCGCGCGCTTCGATCGTCTACATGCTGGGCATCTCGGTCGCCGTCGCCGCCGCGCTCACCGCGCTCGCGAAGAACGAGCAGCTGAAGTGGGCCGTGCTGCCGATCGGCGCGCTGCTCGTCTACGAGCAGGGCTACAACACGCCCGCGTTCTCGAAGGCCGACAACCGGCGCGACATCGCCGCCGTCGTCGCCGCCATCGAGCCGGGCTGCGAGGTGATGTTGATGAGCCCGGTGCAGGGCTACGGCCCGTACTGGAAGTACCAGCTCGACGCGATGTGGGCGTCGCTGGTCGCGGGCGTGCCGACCGTCAACGGCTACTCGGGCCAGAGCCCGAAGAACTGGCCGCTCGGCGACACCGACCTGCGCAGCCCGAACGACGAGCAGCGCGTGCAGCAGGCGGCGAGCTACTGGTTCCAGTCGCAGCCGAAGCTGAAGGGCAAGAAGCCGTGCTGGGCGCGCGTCGGGTTCAACGAAGGCCCGAACTTCGGCTCCGAGTTCGTGTCGATGCAGGCGCCGGCGAAGCTGCCGACGGGCGCGCAGGCCGACGTCGAGGTGACCTACAAGAACCTGGGCCCGAAGCCGTGGCCGATGGGCGTGGGTGTGCGGCTGGGCGCGCAGGCGCCGCAAGACAACTCGCAGTGGGGCCGCGCGCGCGTCGAGCTGCCGCACGAGGTCGCGCCTGGGCAGAACGTCACGTTCCGCTTCCCCATCACCGCGCCGCTGCAACCGGGGCAGTACGCGTTTCAGTGGCGCATCGTCGTCGACGGCGTGCAGTGGGTCGGCGCGCTGACGAAGATGCACGTCATCGACGTCGTGCCGAGCGAGGTGCCGCCGCTGCTCGCGGCGCCTCCCGATGCTGGGCAATAGCGGCGAATTCCACTACACGCCTGCATCACAATGCTCGGCATCATCGGTGGGAGTGGCATCTATGAGCTCGAGGGCCTGAAGAACGCGCAGTGGCGCGAGATCGACACGCCCTTCGGCAAGCCGTCAGACCAGGTGCTCGTCGGCGAGCTCGACGGGGTGCAGGTCGCGTTCTTGCCGCGGCACGGGCGCGGGCACCGCATACCGCCGACGCAGCTCAACGTGCGCGCGAACATCTCGGCGCTGAAACAGCTCGGCGTGACCGACGTGCTGGCGCTGTCGGCGGTGGGCTCGCTGAAAGAAGACCTGCCGCCCGGCACGTTCGTGGTCGTCGATCAGTTCATCGATCTCACGAAGGGCCGCACGTCGACGTTCTTCGACGAGGGCCTGGTCGGCCACGTCTCGATGGCGCACCCGGTGTGCAGCCGCGTGGGCGACGCCGCGACGCAGGCGCTCGAGGGCGCGAAGGTCTCGTTTCGCCGCGGCGGCACGTACGTCTGCATGGAAGGGCCCCAGTTCTCGTCGAAGGCCGAGTCGAACATCTACCGTTCGTGGGGCGCGCACGTCATCGGCATGACGAACATGCCCGAGGCGAAGCTCGCGCGTGAGGCCGAGCTCTGCTTCGCGACGCTGGCGATGGTCACCGACTTCGACTGTTGGCACCCCGACCACGACGCGGTGACGGCGGCGCAGGTGGCCGAGACCTTCACGAAGAACGCCGCGTTCGCGCGCGACGTGGTGCGCCGCGTGATTCCCCTGCTCGCGAAGCACCCTTCAGTGTGCCCGAAGGGCTGCGACCGCGCGCTCGACTCGGCGGTGATGACGGCGCCGGGGGTGAGAGATCAGCTGCGGCAGCGCATGCTGAAGAGCGCCGGCCTGCGCATCGAGGTCGAGGCGCCGAAGCATGACCCGCACTCGCTCGCAAAGCTGATTCGCACGGTGCCCGACTTCCCCAAGAAGGGCATTCAGTTTCGCGACATCACGACGCTGCTCGAAGACGGGCCGGGGCTGAAGCGCACCGTGCGCGCGCTGGTCGACCGCTACCGCGGGCAGCGCATCGACAAGATCATGGGCATCGACGCGCGCGGCTTCATCATCGGCGGCGCGATGGCGGTCGAGCTGGGGTGCGGGTTCGCTCCGGTGCGCAAGAAGGGCAAGCTGCCCGGCGCGACGCTGCGCATGGAGTACGCCCTCGAGTACGGCACCGACGCGGTCGAAATTCGTGAAGAGGGCCTCAAGCGCGGCGAGCGCGTCGTCATCGTCGACGACCTGATCGCGACCGGCGGCACGGCCGAGGCGGCGATCAAGCTCGCGCGCCTGAAAGAGGCGGTCGTGGTCGAGGCGTGCTTCGTCATCGAGCTGCCCGACCTGGGCGGGCGAAAGCGGCTCGAGGCGGCGGGCGCTCCGGTGCACAGCCTGGTGACGTTCGAGGGCGACTGACGTGAAGGCGCTGCGTGAGGCCTCGAGTGGCCGGGCGATCGAGGTCATCGACCAGACGAAGCTGCCGTTCGCTCTTCAGTGGGTGACGCTGCGCACGGCCGAAGAGGTCGCGCACGCGATCAAGACGATGGTGGTGCGCGGCGCGCCGCTGATCGGGGTGACGGCCGCGTACGGCCTGGCGATGAATGCGGGCGCCTACGACCTGCTGAAGGCCACGCGGCCGACGGCGGTGAACCTGGCGTGGGCGCTCGACAAGGTGCGCACGTCGAGAGACCTCTGGGCGGCGGCGCGCGAGATCGCTGCGTCTGAATCGGAAGCGTGCCGGCGCATCGGCGACTTCGGGCTGCCGCTGCTCGAGAAGGCGCGGCGCGGCGACACGCTCCGCGTGCTCACGCACTGCAACGCGGGCTGGCTCGCGACGGGCGACTGGGGCACGGCGCTCGCGCCCATCTACGCCGCGAAGGCTGCGGGCCTGAAGCTGCACGTGTGGGTCGACGAGACGCGGCCGCGCAACCAGGGCGGGCTGACCGCGTGGGAGCTCGGCGAGGCGGGCGTGCCGCACCAGCTCATCGTCGACAACGCGGGCGGGCTGCTCATGATGCGCGGTGAGGTCGACGTGTGCATCGTCGGCGCCGACCGCATCGCGGCGAACGGCGACGTCTGCAACAAGGTGGGCACGTACCTCAAGGCGCTGGCGGCGAAAGACAACGGCATACCCTTCTACGTGGCGGCGCCCGAGTCGACGATCGACGCGACGCTGGCGAGCGGCGCGCAGATACCCATCGAAGAGCGCGACGGGTCAGAGGTGCGCGGGTGGAACGGGGCGAAGCTCTTCCCCGACGCGGTGCCGGTGGGCAACCCCGCGTTCGACGTGACGCCCGCGAGGCTGGTGACGGCGATCATCACCGAGAAGGGCGTGCGCACGTGATCAAAGACGGGCTCGCCCTCGTGAAGGCGGCGCAGCACTGTTGGGAGGGCGGGCTCATGCCCGGCACCTCGGGCAACCTGTCGATGCGCACGCCACGCGGCCTGCTCATCACGCCGAGCGGCGTGCAGTACCCGGAGCTCACGCCGTCTGACCTCGTCGAGCTCGAGCCGGGGGGCAGACCGCTGCGGGCGTTCTCACCGGTGCCCTCGTCGGAGTGGCGCTTTCACGAGCAGATCTACGAGCGGCGGCCCGAGGTGAACGCGATCGTGCACACGCACTCGCGCTACGCGACCACGATCTCGTGCCTGCGCCGGCCGATTCCCGCGGTGCACTACATGATCGCGGCGGCCGGCGTGTCGCAGGTGCGCTGCGCCGACTATGCGACGTACGGCACCGCCGAGCTCGGCCAGAACGCCCTGAAGGCGCTCGACGGCGCGAAGGCGTGCCTGCTCGCGAACCACGGGCTCATCGCGCTGGGGCGCACGTTGAAAGAGGCGACGAAGGTGGCGTTCGAGATCGAGAACGTCGCGGCCCTGTACTGGCACGCGCTGCAGGCGGGGCAGCCGGTGCTGCTCGACGACGCCGAAATTCAGCGGGTCGTCGCGAAGCTCGAGACCTACGGGCAGCCCTAGCTGAACCATGCGACGCGTCGCCCTGCTCGTGCTGCTGGTCGTCAACATTCCCGTCTGGCTCGGGCAGGTGTGGCCCGAGGGCGCGCCGCCGTTCGCGCGCGAGGTGAACATCGCGTTCTTGACCGGCACGTTCGCGTTTCTGCTCAGCGAGCTGATCAAGCGCCCGAAGGCGCGCTGAGGGTCTTCGCGAGCCACTCGACGAGCGTCGACGGGCGCCGGTCGATGAGATCATGGGCGAGCGTGCTGAATGCGCCGGCCGAGGTGACCGTGACGTGCTCGGCAGCGCGGGCTTGCCGCTCGGCGAGTGCGGGCGGCACAATCGGGTCGAGCGGCACGGTGAGCAGGTGCACGTCGCGGGCGCCCTTCAGGGCCTTGCCGAGCTCGAACGACTCCATGCCCATCGTGAGGCGATAGACGGCTTCGGCGAAGGCAATGCGCTGCGCGGAGCTCTTGATGGGCTCGGGCGGCGGCACGGTGGCGGCGAGCGTCGCGCGAACGGTCGCGCGGTAGAGGGCGGGCCCGAGCGGGTTGAACGGGTTGTCGTTCAGCAGCGCGCCCATCGCGGCGCGCACCGGGTCGTGCTGCATGGCGCTGACGGTGTAGGGCGCGGCGAGCAGCAGGCGGCTGACGCGGTCGGGGGCGAGGTGCTTGACGAGCGCGGCGATGCCTCCGCCGTACGAGAGGCCGGCGACGTCGACGGGCGCGCGGGCGCCGAGGGCGTCGAGCGTCTCGAGCACGAGCTTCGCCTGCGCGGCGGGGTCGATGTCGGCCTGCACCGAGCGGCCTCCGGTGCGCTCGAGGTCGCGGTTCAGCGTCTCACCCTGCCCCACGAGCGACAGGCTGACGAGCGTGATGCCGTGGGTGTCGACGAGCGCGTCGAGGCGCTTCGAGCGCGAGGCCGCGCCGTTCAGCCCGTCGAGAAAGACGAGCGGCGCGGTGTTCGCGGCGTTTCGGCCGGGGCGAACGCGCACGTACACGTCGACGCCCGACGCGGTCGTGACGTAGCTGTCGAACCTGCCCATCGCGGCGAGCACCGAAAACGGGCCACCCTTCACCGGGGCGAAGCCGTCGGGCGGCTGCAGCGACGGGCCGCGCTCCGGCGGCCGCTTCGGCTCGGGCGCACCGACCGGAATCGAGAGGCCGGGCCTCTGCGGCCGAATCGGAGCCGGGCACATCAGCTCTCGAACTTCACCTGCACGGGGAAGCCGGCGCCGCCGAGCGGGCCGCGCCACTCGAGGCGGCCGCCATCGGCTTTCGTCGCGTTGTGCGAGGCCGGCGCCTTCGCGGTCTCGAGCACGAGCACGAGCTCGCCCTTCGCGCCGGGCGCGGCGGGCAGCTTCGGCGAGTGACCTTCGACGCTGTTGGCGGTGACCTTGAAACCGGCGAAGGGCTTGTGATCGGCGCCGGGCTGCTCGCCGGCGAGCACGACGTCGGGCAGCAGCGCGAGATCATCGACCGCGAGGCGCGTGTGCGAGGTGACGACGAGGCCTTCGTGGTCGCTCGAGACGCCGAGCAGCTTGATGCCCTTGCCGAGCGACGCGGTGATGCGCTCGCGCACGGCCTCGTTGCCGCGCTGCAGCTCTTCTTTCACGTCGAGCACGACGGCCGCGCGAACGGCCGCGAGCTCGTCTTCGTGCAGCGGCGCCTCGCCGGCGACCGCCTTGCCCTGCCGCGCTACCGCGTCGATCAATGCCGTCAGATCCATCGACATCGAAACCGTCACCGTCGCTGCAATGCTCATCGTTTGCCTCCGTTCAACGCGCGCTCGGCCTTGGTCGCGGCCTCGCCCGCGTCTTGAGCCTTCCACCGGCCGGCCATGACGTCGGCGGCCCAGGTCGCGACGAGGTTGCCGTCGCCCCGAATGAGATCGTGTTTGCCCGCGTCGGTGTCGGGCGCGACGGCGAACGAGCCGGTCGCAGCACCCTTGAAGGCGGCAAGGTTGTCGTTCGGGTCTGACGCGCCGTCTTCGGGCACCACGAGAAAGTGCACCTCTCTCATGCCCTTCACGGTGTCTTTGAGGTCGTAGTCTTCGAGGCCCATCGAGAGGCGAAAGAGCCCCTCGTGAAACGCGCCGCGGTGCGCCTTCAGCACGTCGGGCACGTGGTTGAACGTGCGCTCCAGAGTGCTCTTGGCCGCCGACCGGTACATCGTGGGCCCGAGCGGGTTCCACGGGTTGTTCATCATCATGTCGTACATGGGCGACGACTTGCCCTGGCTGCGCACGAACGGCGCGACGAGCATCACCTTCGCGACGCGGTCGGGGAACTGCTTCTCGACCTGCGCCGCGATCGCGCCGCCGTAGCTGAGGCCCAGCACGCCGACCGGCTCTTTCACGCCGAGGGCGTCGAGCGTCTCGATGACGACCTTCGCCTGCGCCTCTTGCTCGATGTCGCTCTTCAGCGAGCGGCCGCCCTTTTCCATGTCGCGAGCGAGCGTCTCGCCCTGACCGGGCAAGAAGATCGAGATGATCGACTGGTCTTTCGCGGCAACGAGACCCTCGAACGCCGAGTTGCGCTCGTAGCGCGCGGCGACGCCGTCGAGCAGCACCACCGGGCGGTTCGCGGCCGGGTTCTTCGCGAGCTTGATGCTGACGAACACGTCGGTGCCCGACGCGGTGGTGACGTAGCCGGTGAAGTCACCGCGCTTCGCGAGCGCCGCGAACGGGCCTTTCACGGCGTGTGGGCTCGACGGCCTATCGCGGTCGACCGGCGCGCCGGGCGCGAAGCCATCGTTGCGCACCGGCTTCGCGTCGGCCTTCACGACGGGGTCGGCGTCGACGGCGGGCTTCGCCGGCTCGGCTCTATCGACGTGAGGGCGCCGAACGATCTTGGGCATCTCTTCTCCGGGTGAGGGCCGTCGCCAGAAACAGCAACGCCGTGATGTCACCGGGCGCGGAGCTGCACCCGCCCGGAGCGGGCGTCGTAACAGAACCGCCGCCCGCGGTCGCACTACCGCCCGCGGTGGCCGAGCCCCCTGCAGAGCCGCCCGCGGTCTCGCCGCCGCCGGCGGCGTCAGCTCCACCGGCGGTGTTGCCGCCTGCGGTGTTGCCGCCGCCCGCGGTGCCACCTCCGGCGGTGCCGCTGCCGCCACCAGCCCCCCCGGCGGTGGCGGGCGCGGCGAGGCCGAAGAAGTCGGCCATGTCGGTCGCCCAGCCGAGCCGCACGGTGTGGCCGGCGCCGGGCACCTCGTCGAGCTCGACGACGGTCTCGCCGCCGGCGGTCTTGAAGAAGCTGCGCGTGCCGCCGCTCGCGATGGCCGCGGTGCCGTCGGCGGTCTGGTCGACGCCGTGCAGCGCGGTGAACTGCTCGACGAGCTCGATGCGGTTCGACGGCACGACGGTGCCGTCGTTCAGCCCCTGCCACACGGCGACCTTCGGCCACGCGCCGCTGAACGTGGGGTACGCGAGCCGCGCGCGCATCGCCCACGTCGCGGGCGTCTGACCGCCGCTGCCGCCCATGCAGGTGAACGCCTCGGTGACGTTGGTAGCGCACTTGTAGGCGACGCCCGCCGCGACCGCCCCCGCCGCGATGGAGTCGGGGTACGCCGCCAGCAGGTTCGTCGCCGAGGCCGCGCCCGCCGAGAAGCCGACCACGTACCAGCGCGTGCTGCCGGCCGTGTCGGTGATGGTGCGGTCGACCATCTGCTTCACCGAGGCGAGCTCGCCCTGATCTCTCAGCTGGTCGCCCGCCTCGAACCAGTTGAAGCAGGTGCCCGAGTTGTTCGACGCCTGCTGCTCGGGCCACACCATCGAGAAGCGGCGCGCGTCGGCGAGCGTCGACCACGTCGACCAGGCCGTCGAGAAGTTGTTCGCCGTATCACCGCAGCCGTGCAGCACGACGACGACCGGGCGGTTCGCCTCGAGGTTCGCCGGCACGTAGCGGTACATGCGCAGCGCGCCCGGGTTCGTGCCGAAGTTGGTCACCGCGTCGAGCGCGTCGCGCCGGGTCTCGAAGCGCGCGTCTTCGGGCGTCGGCACGCCGCAGGCGCTGAGCGCGATGAGGAGGAGGGTCAGCCTCATGGGCTGCGCTCGTACGCCAGTTCGTGTTGCGATGCAACATGCCACGGCAAAGGGCACGGCGGCGCGCCGTGTTGCTCTGCAGCAACTATTTGAGCGTCGCGGCGTCGACGGTGCCGAGGTCCAGGTACGCGCGGTCGACCATGACGACGTACGGGCGCTCGATGAACTTGAGGCCGCCCTTGCCGTCGTGGTCGATGATCTCGAGCTTGCCCATGCCGTAGCCCATCGGCCCGCGCGAGTAGTAATGCGCCATGAGCTTGTACGGGTACGCGCGCGCGCCCGGCGCGTTGCGAATGGTGAAGCACTCGGGCCCGTAGCCGGTCGTGACGTCGGCGTAGAGCTCACCGCCGCTCGCGAGCTGCTTCTGGCTGTACCAGGCGTGGCCGTTCTTGCCGTCGACGATGTGAAAGTCGACGTCGTTCGCGTCGGTCTCCCAGTTCAAGACGAAGCGCAGCGACGGCTTGTCTTCGAGCGCTGCGCCGAGCTTCTTGAGCCGCTCGAGCACCTCGCCGCGCTTCGTGGGGTCGGCCTTGATCAACGCCATGCCGATGAGGCCGGCGTCTTCGCGCAGAATGCGATCGACGCCGAGAAAGCGACCGCTCGGGTACTCGCGCCCCGCGCCCTGCTCGATCGCCGCGAACGCCTTCGCGGGCTCGCCGAGCTTGAGCCACGTGAACGCGAGCAGCCGGTGGCTCGCCGGGTGATCGCCGCGCTGCGCGGCCGCCTTCGCGTAGGCGTCGGCGGCGAGCGCCAGCGCCTCTCTGGCCTTCAGCCGCTCGAGCCGCACGCCCGCAAACCTTCGCAGGTCGGCGCGGCCGGGGAAGAGGTCGATGACCGAGCCGTACGCGCGCGCGGCTTCGGGCTCGTCACCCTTCGCCTCGAGCGCCTCGCCCAGCGCGATCAGCGCGAGCACGTCGCCAGGCTGTTCTTCACGCCACCCGCGCGCCTTCGCGACGGCGTCGTCGACTTTTTTCGCCGTCACGAGCTCCATCACGGCCTTGAACGGGCCGTCGTACGGCTGCGTGCCCTGCTGCAGCTCGGGCGGCAGCGCGTTGCTGTCGCGCCGCTCGACGTTCAGGGCGGGGTTCATCGGCCGCGCTGGCGCCGGAGCCTCCGCCGCCGCCCTCGGTGCCGGCTGCCCCTGCGGCGCCTGCGCGGGCCGCGGAGCCGGAGGAGGAGGCGGCGCGGGCGTCGTCGACGGCTCGGGCTCGGCGGGCAGCTCCATCTTCGGCGCCTCGGCGACCTCTTCGTCTTCTTTCGCCTCGTCGCGCTTCGACGCCTTGGCGGGCTTCGCCTCTTCGGCCATCTTCTTGTCTTCCTTCGCCTTGAGCTTCTCGCTCTCGAGCGGCGGCGAGGGCTTCTTCACGACGGGTGGAGGCGGCGGCGGAAACGACTCGGGCCCGCGCTTCTGCATCGCGACGCGCCCGTCTCTCACGACGAGAATGTCGGCGAGCGCCTTGCGGTCGATGCCGAAGCGCGCGTAGTCGGCCTCGGTCTCGAGCACGAGCAGCGCGGTGTACGCGCTGAGCACGCGGTACTTCGTCGAGAGCTTCACCGCCTCGTCTTTCAGCGCCTGCTTCTCTTTCGGGCCGTCGGCGACGCGATCGATGCGCTCTTGCAGCGAAGCGATCTTCGCCTGCGCCACGGCGCGCTCGAGCAGCGGCGCCTCGGGCGTGAGGCCCGAGACCTCGAGGTTGAACGGCTTGCCGTCGAGGGTGACCTTCAGCTTCTCGCCCGCGGGCAGCTCGGCCACGAGCAGCACGTCGTCGCCGGCCTGCACGCCGTCGAGGCTCGTGGGCCACACGAAGCGCGCCTTGTCGACGGCGACGGCGAGCTTGCTGAACGTCTTCTCGTTGAGCCGGCGGAGGGCGGTGGGGGCGCCGAGATCTCCGTCGATGACGGCGCCGTCGCGCGGCAGGCCGGCGGTGACGAGCTGGCGCAGGGTCGCGACGTCGCGCAGGCCGCCGAGGGCGATGGTGTCGAGGCGCTGAACGCCGGCGGCCTTGAGGCCCTTCACGGCGGCGATGAGCAGGTCGCCCGTGTCGGCGCCGGCGGTGGCGACGCCGTCTGAGATGACGACGACGCGCGCGGTTTTGGTGGTGCCGGCCCACTTCAGCGCGGCCTCGAGGTCTGACGCGCCGAGCGCCTTGCGCGCCTTCAGCTTCTTCACGACGTCGTCGCCGAGGCCCGAGCCGGGGCCGTCGTAGATCTTCTCGAGGCCCTGGTCGAAGGCAGCGACGACGACGCGCGCCTTGCCGAGGCCCGTCGCCAGCCTCTGCAGCAGCGCGACCTGCTCGCCGTAGCCGAGGGCGCGCGAGGCGCTGGTGTCGAACAGCACGGTGACGGCATCGATGGCGTCGGGCTGCGAGGCGGCGACCGGCTTCACCTTCGCGACGACCCAGTCGCCGGCGCGCAGGGCGCTGCTCGAGCTCTTCGGCAGGTCGAAGACGAGATCGGCGTCGGGCGCCCAGCCCTTCTTCTGCAGGCTCGGGCCCGGCTTGCCGTCGATGAACGACTGCACGTCGAGCGTGGCGACGGCGGGCAGGCCCTTGAGCGGCAGCACGTACGTCGCCGCGGGCGCGTGCGAGTAGCTCAAGATGAGCTCTTTGCGACCGCGCGCGGGTATGGGGAAGACGCGTGCATCGAACGCGTTGCCGGCCGACTGCTCGAGCAGCGCGGGGTCTTGGCGGCGGTGCAGGAAGTCTTCGTACGCGCGGCGTGCGGCCTGCTTCTCGACGACCTCACCCTCTTGCCACCGGTTGTCGAGCTTCATGGCGAAGCGGCTGACGGTGGCGAGCGGCGGGAGCACGACGTGAAACGTGCCCTCGATGACGCGGTCTCGAGGGTTCTCGAAGACGAGCTTGAGCTCGGTGAAGGCGAGCGGGCCCGAGACGACGGCGCGGCCTTCGAGCGACACGAGGTTCAAGCCCGAGCCGTCGCTGGCGGTGAGGCTCAGCGGAGCTTCGGCGAACGCCGGAAGAGCGACCACCGCCGCGAACAGCAGTGCAGTTCTCATGGTGCGGCGAACTATGCCTTCGAAAGCCAGCCGCGCTTCCAGGTTTTCACCGCGGCGAAGAAGACGAGAACCGCGGCTGCGAGGGCTGCGAGTGGCCATAGCGACTGAAACGCCGCGCCGCGCGCGAGCCGTTCCCACGCGATGAGGGCGATGAAGCCGAGGCTCCAGGCGGTGAAGGGGTTGTGCTCTTTCTTCAGGGCGCGGCGCCAGTCGAAGCGGTCGTTGAGGCGCCCGGGGTAGGCAGCGGTGAAGCGAGGCACCCAGCGCGGCACGTCGCGCAGGTACTGCTCGTACTGCGCGCCGTGCTGGCCGCGCAGAAAGGCCTCTTCGGCCCGAATGATGAAGAAGTACTCACCGAAGAAGAACGTGAGCCCGACGGCGGCGGCGAGCACGTCGTTCGCGCCGAGCATGAGGCCGGCGCAGATGAGGAGGTTGCCGACGTAGAGCGGGTTGCGCACGTGCGCGTAGGGGCCGCGGGTGTTGAGGGCGCGGGCCTCGAGCACGTCGTCTTGACCCGAGGTGCCGTCGCGCGCCTGGGCGAGCGTGTAGAAGCGCAAGAGCTGACCGGCGAGGCTGGTGAGCGCTCCGGCGATGAGCAGCGCGAGCGGAGTATCGTGCCCTCGCGAGCGGTAGAGCAGGTACGCGATGAGCACGATCACCGGAATGGGCGTGAGCGAGCGCCAGCGGAAGAGCGTGCGGCCGATCGTGCTCGTGCTCGTGCTGGAGGACGACATTCGCCTGGGTGCCTAGCACGCGAAGACGGGGACGGGGACGGGGCCGGGGACGCATGCCGTTGACGGCTTCCGGGCATCGGTGAGCGTGGTATCGAGCGCGGCGTGCGACTCGGCGGGTTCGTCATTCACGGCAGTGACGTGTCGACGCTGCCTGCCTGCCTCGACAGCCTGAAGGCGGTGGCCGACGAGGTGGTGGCGATCGACTCGGGCGATGCGGCGCCTCGCACCGAAGTTCGGACGATCAAACACGCGTGGGAGGGTTATGGCTCGGCGCGGGCCGCCGCGGTGCGCGCGCTCGATGGCTGCGAGTGGGTGCTGTACCTCGACTCCGACGAGCGGCTCGGCGAAGCGGCACGCGAGACGTTGAGGGCGTGGAAGACGAGCGGCTCACGGGCTCCGGCACACCTCTTACCCGTGCACGACTGGGCCGAGCTGCCGACGGGTCGCTTTCTCTACCGCACGCACCACCGGGCGCGGCTCGTGCGGCGAGAGCTCGCGACGTGGAAGCCCGAGATGATCGTGCACGAAGCGCTGGGCCGGCCTGACGCGGTGAGGCTGAACGCACCCATCGAGCACCGCTTCGCCACCGCCATTCCGCAGCGCGTCGAAAAAGAAGAGACCTACGCCCTGCTCTGGGCGGTACGTGCGAACGCAGAGCAGCGGCGCGGGAAGCTGCCGTGGCTGCAGCGGCCGGCGATGTTCCTTCGCGACGCGTTCATCAAAGGTGCCGCGTGGCGCGGCGGTCTCGAAGGCCTGAAGCTGGCGTGGACCGTGGCGGCTTACCACTCTCGCAAGTACGAGCTGCTCGAAGAGCTCCGCGCAGGCAAGCACACCGAGCTGGAAGAGGCGTACAAAGCAAGACGGTTCGCAGAAGTGTTCGAACGAGCAGCCCGAGCCCGCTAAACGTCCCCGGCCCCGGCCCCGTCCCGGGGCTTCTCGAGAACGGGCGCCGACACGAGTGAAACCTCCTGCCAAGAGAGACGGGCGCAGCAAGCCGGCCCTCGACGGCTTGCCACGCCCGGACACAGAGAAGGGGAAACTCTGCGTCTAGAGCTTTGGTCGCTGCGCGGGGCTCAGTACCGCGCGCCCACGCCGGGGATGCGGTCGTACTTCGGCATCGAGTCGAGCATGTTCTGGAACTGCGTCTGGAACGTGGTCAGGTCTTCGCGGCTGATGAGGTTGTCGGTGCTGCCGCCCTCTTTCGCGACGTCGAGCATGCCGCGCAGATCGGGGTGGCGGCTGAAGAAGTAGGCCGCGTCGCGCAGCTCGGGCGGCGCGTTCGCGTCGATCGCGAGCTTGTTCAGGTCGTCGAGCGAGACCTTGCCGTCGCGGAAGAACTTGAACGGGCTGTTCGCGGTGTCGAGCACGTCCCAGTACTGGTTGATGGTGCCGAGGTGTGTGGTGAGGTCTTTCAGGCGCGGGTCGGTCGCCAGCTCACGAATCTGCATCTCGCGGTCGAGCGAGCTGAGCTTCGCGTCGACGTCGCCCAGGCTGATGGTGCCGTCGGCGCCGCCGCCGTGCTTCGCCGTGTCGAGCTCGTTCAACATCTCGGAGTTCGCGAGCAGGAACTTGGCGGCCTTCTGCAGCTGCGGGTTGCTCGGGTCGCTCGCCGCCTTGTAGAGCGTGTTCACGTCGAAGTCGGCGCCGATGCCGAACATCGAGAAGCCGTCGAGCTTGTCGAAGTTCGCCTTCACCGTCTGAACGGCCTCGTGAAACTGCTGCCGCTCGTCGACGACCGGCGGCCGCACGAACGGCTGCCCCGTCGTCGGGTCGATCTGACCTGCCGTGCCCGTCGGGTCGGCCGGGTTCGCCGGGTAGCCCTCGGGGAGCGACTGGTAGTCGGGCACGCAGCCCGAGTTCATGCCTGGGAGATTCGAGTTCGTTCCGCCGCAAATGGTCGTCATGCCCAGGTATCGAGAAAACGAGAACGTGGGTCGCTCTCCTACATTGCAAACGGGCTTACCGATCACGGTGATTTTTACGGGTCATTTCCCGGGAGCACCGAACCCTCAATGAAAGTCGTGGCTCTGCGCGAAGCGGCCCTCGGTGAGGCGCTCGAGCTCTTCGACGACGACGTGCACGACGTCGCCCGCGCGCTGCAGCGTGCCGTGCACGATGAGCATCTGCACGCCGGTGGCGAGGTTGAACAGACGCTCGAACACGTCTTCGTAGAAGACGAGGTTCGAGAAGCCGAGCTCGTCTTCGAGGGTCATGAAGACGATGCCCTTCGCGGTGCCGGGCCGCTGCCGCACGATCACCATGCCGGCGGCCGAGACCTTCTCGCCGTCGGCGCCGGCGTTCACCTGCGCGCTCGACCACACGTGCGGCGGCAGCTTCGGCCGCAACAGCTTCATCGGGTGATCGTTCACCGACACGCCGGTGGTGAAGAAGTCGAGCTTGAGCTGCTCGAGCCGTGAGAGCTTCTTGAACGCCCCGCGCCGCGTCGGAGCGTCAGCCCCCTCGAGCAGCCCGTCGAGCCGCGGCACCCGCGCGAGCCAGATGGCCTGACGCCGGTCGGGCTCGAGCGCGTCGAGCGCGCCCGACTGCGCGAGCAGCGTGAGATCTCTCGTGCCCGCGTGCGTGCGCGCCGCGAGGTCATCGATGCTGGTGAACGGCCGCAGCTGCTCGATGCGCCGCACCGTCGCCTCGCGCAGCCCGCGCACGAGCCGCAGGCCTGCGCGCAGCTGGTGGTGTGACGGCACGCTGCAGTCCCACGTGCTCTGGTGCACGCACACGGGCAACAGCTCGACGCCGTGCCGCTGCGCGTCTTGCATGATGGTGTTCGGCGAGTAGAAGCCCATCGGCTGGCTGTTGATGAGCGCCGCCGCGAACTCGGCCGGGTGGTGCACCTTCAGCCACAGGCTCGCGTACGCGAGCAGCGCGAACGACGCGGCGTGGCTCTCGGGGAAGCCGTACTCGCCGAAGCCCTGAATCTGGCGAAACAGCGCGTCGGCGAACCGCTGCGAGATGCCGTTCTTCAAGAAGCCGCGAATCAGCTTGTCGCGGTGGCCCTCGAGCTTGCCGTTGCGGCGCCACGCGGCCATGTCGCGGCGCAGCTGGTCGGCCTCGCCGCCCGAGTAGCCCGCCCCCACGATGGCGATCTGCATCGCCTGCTCTTGAAAGATGGGCACGCCGAACGTGCGCTCGAGAATCGGAGCGAGCTTCGGGTGCGGCAGCTCGATCTTCTCGAGCCCCATGCGGCGGCGCAGGTACGGGTGCACCATGCCGCCCTGAATCGGGCCCGGCCGCACGATCGCGACCTGCACCACGATGTCGTAGAACTTCTTCGGCCTGAGCCGCGGCAACATCGACATCTGCGCGCGGCTCTCGATCTGAAAGACGCCGACCGTGTCGGCCTTGCACGCGGCCTCGTACGCGACCGGGTCTTCGGAGGGGATTCGGGCGAGCCGCTCGATGGCGGTGTCGGCGGCGACGCGCTCGTCGTGCTGGCAGAGCGCGAGGCACTTGCGAATCGCGGTGAGCATGCCGAGCGAGAGCACGTCGACCTTGAAGAACCCGAGCACGTCGAGGTCGTCTTTGTTCCAGGGAATCACGGTGCGGTCGGGCATCGTGGCCGGCTCGACCGGAGCGACCTCGGTGAGCGGCCGCGCGCTGAGCACGAAGCCCCCGACGTGAATCGAGAGGTGGCGGGGGAAGCCCTGAATGCGCGACGCGAGGTCGACGACCTGCTTCAGCCGCGCGTCGACGGTGAAGCCGGCCTCGGCGAAGCGCTGGTCGCGCACGTCGTCGACCTCGTTCCACCAGTGGAGCAGGCTCGCGAGGCGGTTGGCCTCTTCGAGCGAGTAGCCGAAGACCTTGGCGACCTCGCGCATGGCCGAGCGGCCGCGGTAGCAGATGACCTCGCTGACCATGGCGGCGCGGTCGCGGCCGTAGCGGCGGTAGATCTCTTGAATGACCTCTTCGCGGCGCTCGTGCTCGAAGTCGACGTCGATGTCGGGGGGCTCCTTGCGCTCGGGCGACATGAAGCGCTCGAACAGGGTGGCGGCGCGCGAAGGGTCGACCGCGGTGATGCCGAGCACGTAGCAGACGGCGCTGTTCGCGGCGCTGCCGCGGCCCTGGCAGAGAATGTCGCGCTCGCGGGCGATCTTCACGATGGCGAAGACGCTCAAGAAGAACGGAGCGACGTCGAGCTGCTCGATGAGCGCGAGCTCTTTTTCGAGCAGCGCACGCACGTTCGGAGGCGCGCCCTTCGGGTAGCGATCGGGCAGGCCCTGCTCGACGAGGCGCTTCAGCGTCGCGAACGGTTTTTCTTCGGGCGGGCCGAGCGCCTCGATCTCGGAGGGGAAGCTGTAGCGCAGCTCGCTCAGCTCGAAGCGGCAGGCCTCGGCGATCTCGACGCTGCGCTCGAGCCAGCGCGGGCGGTCAGAGAAGAGGGCGACCATCTGGGATTCGGCCTTGAGAAATGCCTCGGCGTTGCAGCTCAGCGAGCGGCCGGCGCTCTCGAGCGTGAGGCCTTCACGAATGCAGTGGGCGACGTCGAAGAGCTGCTTGTCTTCGCGGGTGCCGTACCTGACCGCATTCGTCGCGACGATGGGGGCTTGAAGCTCGCGAGAGGCGCCGAGCGCGGCACGTTCGCGGGCGGCGTCGAAGCCGTCGTGCTGGCGGTAGACGCGCAGAGAGAAGCGAGGGCCGAACGCCTCGCGCAGCTCGTGGAGCCGAGAGAGCTCGAACGCATCGGCGATGACCCAGAGCCCGGCGGCGCGCGCGCAGATCTCTTCGATCGAGACCTCGCAGTAACAATTCCGCGGAGCGCCGGTGGCGGCGTCACGCGCCTTACCCTTCACGCGCCGCGTGTGCCCGAGCGTCAGCAGCGAGCACAGCGACTGGTAACCGGCGAAGTCGGCGACGTACAGCCGCACGGTCGGGTGCGGCTCGAAGTTCAGCGTGAGCTCGCAGCCTCCGATGACTCGAATGCCGAGGGCGC
>JAEUJP010000331.1 GCA_016793725.1 Myxococcaceae bacterium
GCACTGACCCGGCAGCCGGCAGCTCCGTGCCCGGCAGGCGTCCCCGGCCCCGGCCCCGTCCCCGGTCTTAAGGGACGAGCAACCCCACGAACACCTACCGCTGCATCGCGATGGCGGCAGCGCCCTTCAGCCCGACCCCCGCCGCGTCGACGAGGGCAACGGCCGTCTTCTCGAGCAGCGGCGAGAACCGACCCTTCGTGACGAACGCATCGCGGAACATCGGCGACTTCAGCCGCGCCTCGAGCACGTTCGCGATGTTGCCCGCCACGTAGATGCCGCCCGTCGCCAGGTAGCGCAGCACCATGTTGCCGGCCTCGGCGCCGTACGCGCGCGTGAACAGGTCGACCGCCGCGCGCGCGCACGGGTTCGCATCGCTGAGCGCGAGCCGGGTCACCTCGGCGCTGAAGTCGACGTCTGCGCCCGTGTTCGGCGCCTCGTTCTCGGGCAGCTTCTTCACGTCGCGGAAGAACTCGTACAGCGCCTTTAAGCCCGGCCCGCTCACCACCCGCTCGGTGCTCACGCGCCCGTGCCGCGCCGACAAGAACTCGCGCAGCTCTTCTTCGATGGGCTCGCGCGGCGCGTAGTCGCCGTGGCTGCCCTCGGTGCCCAGCGCCACGTGGCGGCCCGTCTCACCGTCCCAAATCAACGCCGCTTCGCCCAGCCCCGTGCCTGCCGCGATGATGGCCACGTTCTGGCCCTTCGGCTGCGGCATGAGGTCGCCGTTCAGCGGCACCAGCTGCTTCTTCGGCGTGTTCACCGCCCCGACCGCGATCGCGACCAGGTCGTTCACCAGCCGCACCTTCTTCACCTTGAGCGCCTTCGCGAGCGCGTTGCCGTCGATGACCCACGGCAGGTTCGTCGCCACGCAGCGGTTGCCGATGACCGGCCCCGCGATGCCGAAGCACGCCCCCGTCAGCTTGAACTTCGTGCCGGCCAGCGCCGCTTTGAGCGCGTGCCCGAACGTGGGGAAGGTCTGACTGGGCACCCGCGCCTCGTGCACCGCAGCGCCGCCCTTCGGTGGCAGCACGGCGATGCGGGTGTTGGTGCCACCGATGTCTCCGACGAGCAGCATGCGTCGATGGTGCTAATTCCGGTGAGCGATGTTCGCCAAGCTGATTCCGCCGTCAGCGAGCTCGCCGGCATCTACGGCTGCATCTGCGTGCTGCTCTTCGTGACCGGGCCCGGTCGTTATTCTCTCGATGCGCTCTTGGCTCGGGCGTTAAGACGCCCCGCAAGTGGAGTACCTGGTCGCCAGTGAGGGTCACCTCGCCATCGAGGCGAGGCTTCGGCTCACGCGCGCGGCCGCCGAGGCGCTCGAGCTGCGCGGCGCGTTTCACATCGCCGTGCCGGGCGGCTCGGTGGCGACGCTGCTCTTCCCCTCGTTCGCCGAGGCCGCGCTCGACTGGTCGCGCGTGCACGTGTGGTGGGTCGACGAGCGCGTCGTACCGCAGTCGCACCCCGACTCGAACTTCAAGGCCGCGAACGACCTGTGGCTGTCGAAGGTGCCCGCCATCGCGCACCCGTTTCACTCGGTCGCCGAGTACGCGGCCCAGCTGCCGCTGCGGCTCGACGTGGCGCTGCTCGGCGTCGGCCCCGACGGGCACGTCGCGTCGCTGTTCCCCGGTCACGAGGGGCTCGACGTCACGAACAAGCGGGCGTTCGCGGTCGACGACTCGCCGAAGCCACCTCCGCGGCGGCTGACCCTGTCGCTGCCCGAAATCTGCGCCTCGAACGAGGTCTGGGTGATGGTGGCCGGGCAGGCGAAGGCGGCGATGATGGCGCAGGCGCTCCGCCCCGACTCGCAGCTGCCCGTCGGCCGCGTGCTGCGTGAAGCCGAGGGCATCGCGCGCCTCTGGCTGGACCCGGCGGCGGCCGCCCAGCTATGAGCCCTGGCGTTTCGATGCGCCTCGCCTCCCTCGCCCTGGTCTCTTCTCTCGTCGCGTGTGTGCCGTCGCCGGCCGAAATCTGTCACCGCGGCGTCGACCTCGAGTGCACGCGCCGCTTCGAGTGTGAGCCCGACGCGGTGAAGACGAGCGACGGCTTTCGCGGCGCGTACGGCACGAGCCTCGAGGCCTGCCGCCCGCTCGTGGCCGCCCAGGCGAAGTGCGACGAGAAGGTCAGCCAAGACGAGCTCTGCACCGGCGCCGACACCGGCAAGGCGTTCGACCTGAGCCAGGCCTCGGCGTGCTCGAGCGAGCGCAAGGCCCAGGCGTGCGCCGACTTCATCGACCCATCGAAGACGCCGGCGTCGTGCTCGCTGCGCTGCCGATGAAGCGCCAGCTCGGCATCGCGGTCAGCGTCGCGGTCGGCCTGGTGGTCGCGCTCGTGGTGCCCATCTACCCGCACCGCATGATGACGCGGCTGCAGCTGGCCGACGGCGGCGACAAGGTCGAGTGGTCGTGGGGCTACGACACCTTCCCCGCGTTCTTCGCGCACATGTCGACGATGCGGCCCGAGGAGCACGCGTACGTTCACGCCGCGCTGCACATCGTGCTCGCGCTCGCGTTCGTCGCCGGGGTGGCGCTGCCCGTGTGGCTCGTGTGGCGCAAGCTCGTGCTGAAGCCCTGAGCGGGCGACCCCGCCGAACCTGGCCCCGGTCCTGCGTTAAGGCGATGAGCTCCGACTCGGCGCAGGCGTCGCACCCTGCCTCAGTTTTCCTGCAGCGTGACACAGAAAAATCGAACAACCGGTCGGTAACCTCCGCGGTCGCCCCACGTCTCGATGCAAACGTATTTTCAGGAGGGCACACATGCAGCGATGGGTTGCGACGTTGGGAGTGGTGGGTCTGTTCTCAGCATGTGGTGGTGGAACGCCGGTGCCCGTTACCGGGCCGGGCGCGTACCAGAATGACTTCAAGACGACGGGCTTCTTCTCACTGCTGACGACTCCCATCGACAACTCGGGCATGGACGCGGCCAAGTTCGTGCACAAGCTGCAGCGCACCTGGTTCTCGAACAACGTGAAAGACGCCTTCACCGGCAACGTGCCCGTCGGCACCGTGGCCATCAAAGAGACGTACGACCCGCAGATGGCTGCCAGCGCGCGCTACGTGATGGTGAAACGTTCGACCGACACCTGGTTCTACGAGGTTCGTAAGCTCGATGGTACGGTCGACACCGCGGGCCCTTCGGGTGAAAACGTCGCGATGTGCCACGGGTGCCATACGGCCTTCAAGACCACCGACTACCTCGGTGGCACCACGTACAAAAACTGACGAGCAAAGCCTGTAGCGGCCCGACCTCTGCGCTTCGCTTCCCAGGGCGAGCTTGGGGTCGGTGCCGCTGCGTCGTCACTGGAGCGGTCGCGCGCTGATCATTGCTCCCCGCCCCGGCGGAGCAGGCGATCGAGCTCTGGGGCGCTTTTGGCGCACGAGTCCTGGGTGGCAGAAGACTCGCGCAGCTTCTGGACCATGAGGCTGAGCTTGTTCTCTGCCGCGGTGTTTCCATCTTTGAGCAGGCTGCGGCCAGCCCTCGCGGCGGCCACTGAGATGTCGTGCTTCCAAGAGTCTTTCGAACACCACCGCTTCACGGCGGCGTCGATGCGCTTGGGCCCGGCTTTGGCGACCGGAGCCGGCGGTGCCTGCGGCGTCGCCCGCACTGGTTCTGAGGCTTCTGCCAGGTCGACCGCAGGTGGTTCGCGCACCGCCGACACTTCGAGGGGCGGCGGGTCAACCGGGTCCGAGTGGAGTGTTCGGGCGGGGAGCCCCGGGCTCCGCGGCTCAACGGCCGGCGGCTCGCCGTAGAACAGCACCGCACCGATGACGCCGACCAGCGCGACACCCAGCAACGCGGCGCCAGCACCCAGCCACGTTCGGTTCTGCGGCGGCCGGGCGCGGGGCTGCACGTCGGTGTCGGCGGCGGCAGGCCGGGTCGAAAACGAAGTCGGGGGCTGCACGTCGGTGTCGGAGGCGGCAGGCCGCGTGGTGGCGGGCGCGGAGGCGCCTGGCACTTCGGGCAGGCTGCGCCCGTCGAGACGGGTCGTTTCCTGCTGCAGCTCCCGAGCGATGGCCTTGATTCGATTGCGAACCACGTTCGCGCTCGGGGGGCGGCGCTGTGGCTCTTTTTCGAGCAGCCCAAAGGCGAGGTCGTCGAGCGACTTCGGCACGCTGAGGCGTGCCGACAGTCGAGGTGGAACTTGCTCGACGTGGGCCTTCATCAGCGCGTACACGCCCTGAGCCTCGAACGGCAACTGACCGGTGAGCAGCTCGTAGAGCATCGCCCCGAGGCTGTAGAGGTCGCTCTGAGGAACTGCGGCATAACCCTGAGCCTGCTCGGGTGAGATGTACTCGGGGGTTCCCGCCACCAGCGACTCTTTGCCCGAGTTGCGCACCAGCGCGGCATCGGTGACGCGGGCCAGTCCGAAGTCCACCAGCTTGACCACCACCGAGCCGTTGCTCTGCTCGAGCAAGAAGACGTTGGCGGGCTTCAAGTCGCGGTGCACGATGCCGGCGCCGTGCGCCGCTGAGAGCGCGTCGAGAATTTCGTCGCACAGCGACAGCGCCCGCATCGGGTCGAGCTGGCCTTCGCGAGCGAGCAGGCTCTCGAGCGACTCGCCCTCGAGAAACTCCATCACCAGGTACTCGCGCCCGTCGCGCAGCGTGCCGAAGCTGATGATGTCGGTGATGCCGCGGTGCTTGATGGCGGCCAGCGCCTGCGCCTCGGCGAGGAAGCGCCGCTTGAACTCGGGGTTTGCGGCGACCTCGGGCTTCAATACTTTCACCGCGACCTTGCGCTGAATGAGGGGGTGAATCGCCCGGTACACCAGCCCCATGCCACCGGACCCGATGATGGCTTCGACGACGTGGTCGCCGACCCGTTCGCCGATCAGAGGGTCGACGGGCGCGCCTTTCGGGCTCGGAGGTGCGGACACGACGCAAGCCAGTCTAGCCGAGAGCCGTACGACCTACGGGCAGACGTATGGGGCCAGCGGGGTTTCGAGTCTGCGGGTGTTCGCGGGGTCATGACCCCACATCGGCCACGGCGAAGTCTCGCGTGGGCCTCTCACGTCGAGAATCAACGCAGAGACCGACCAGCCTGCGTCGCCATTCGATGGCAGGTAGACGACCGACGTCGTGCCGCCATCGGACTCGGCGCGCGAGCAGGTCAAGGTCGCTGTCGAAAGGGCGGTATGGCCCGGCGGCAGAGGCTCGGTGCGCACGCCTCCTCCGGGGCCGAGCTCCTCGAGCACGCCATCGACGTACCAGATGATCTGCACGGGAGCCGGCGGCATCCGCTCGGCGATGAAAGCGCCAGCGATGCGCACCCGCCGGGTCGCCGGCTGGTAAATGATCTGCCCGCCGACCTGCAGCTCCGCCAGCTGGTCGGGCTGAACCGGCACCGAGGCGTCGAGCGCGTGCCGTGAGATTCCGGTCACCCGCTGCGCCGTCGTCATCAACACGTGAAAGGGCGACGGGCCCGGTTCGCCGGGAGCCACGTTGCCGCTGCCGAGCTCTGTGCCGTCACCGCCGAGCAGCCGCATGCCGAAGGAGGCCGAGTTCTGTTCGCCGAGGGTCATCGCCGAGGCCGCCATCAGGTGCTCCTCGTAGATAGACCCCCCGCCAAAGCCGGTGCACGCGCCGCTCAGCGTGCACCGCTGAAGGCGAAACGCCGGGGGGGGCTGGTTGGAGGTGTAGAACGCGAACACCGAGCCCCCCGCCACGAGCACCGCCCCTGCGTTCGACGGCCTCACGGGGGCTCCGCCTCCGTCGACGAGGTTCCCCGCGTCGACGCGCAGGTCGCCGATGTACAGCCCACCCGGCGTTGACGACACCACCGCGCCGCCCTCCGCGAGCGCGAGCAGCGAGTCATCGTCGAGCGCCGCGCGCGGCGTCGTGATTCGCCCGCTGTCGGGAGGAAACGCGACCACTCCGTCGCTCACCCGCACATAGGCCCTGGCCGATGCCGGGTCGATGAGCGGCGGGCCGAACCCTTTCTGCGGGTACGTTGCCCGCTCCCGCAACTCACCCCGAGGCGAATGGTTGTGTATCACGAGCACGTCGTTGAAGTTGAAGGCCACCACCAGCTCGCCATTGGCGTGTGCAGCGACGCCCAGCACCGTGCCGTCGCCCGTGAGCACATGACGCCGCCGCGTCACTTCGAGCAGCGCAAGAGGTTGGTCGCCCACGCCCACCGCCACCTGAGCACGTTCGCCCGCCATCGAAAACGACGAGGCCGAGGCCTCGAGCAAGCAGCACCCTCCGTCGCAGGTGCTCGTCGAGGCAAGGCGGCCACCGTCGCTCAACCACAGCGTGAAGCCAGCGTCAGGCACCTCGACGCGAATGGTGCCGTCGCGAACGAAGCAGCCACCGGCGCAGGTGACCAGGCCGGGGCCGCCATCGATGTGGGGGTAGAGCGGTCGCAGTGCGCACGTGGTCGCACCGGCATCTGCTCCGCCGTCGGTGCCGCCATCGACTCCGGCATCGACTCCGGCATCGGGTGCCAGCCCGTCGGCGGTGCAGAAGCCGGCGACGCAGCGGCTGCCAGCGGGGCATGCTCCGGGGTCGCAGCGCGTCACGTCGACCGGGTAGCGGCAGCCTTCCAGGCCGAACCAGACCGCCGTGCAACAGAGCGCGAACCTCTTCATCATTGCGCCGCGGTCGCCTCCGATGAAGACGTGACGCTGCTCGACCACCACCACGTCACCGCTGAAGTCACCAGCAAGACCAGCCCCGCGGTGAGCGCCACCTGACCGGCCACCCACATCACTTCGGCCTCTCTCGCGCGCCGAGCCACGGCGTCGTCGGGGAACACCCCGCCTGACACGCGGCCGTTCAACTCGGCAAGCTGCCCGCCGGCCACGCCAAGCAGCACCCCGCCCGACACGGTGCCCGCAGCCCCGAGCGCCAAGGTGCTGAACTTGAGCGCCGACAGCAGCGGGCTTCGCAATGCCGGCACGGGCGCGGGGGTCGAAGCGGGTGGAAAAGGTGTGCTCGGCGCAGGAGGCTGGCCCGGCGGTGCGGGGCGAACCTCGACGACCGCGGGGGCGGCGAACTGTCGGGGCACGCTCGCAAGGTCGAGCTGCCCCAGCAGCGCGGTGAACGCCGCTTCGATGTCTGGCCTCGACGGGCGGCCCGCGCGCTTGAGCGACTGGGAAGCCTCTCGAAACGTCCGACCGTTGGGCTCGACCACCCGCACCGAGAGCCGATACGACGCCGGCTCTGACTTCACGGCCGGCACGAGCAACCAATCGGCACCGGTTTTCGCGGCCAGATGCGCGAAGCACGCCGGCTCGCGATCTCCCACGCAGCTCTCAGGTGCATCGGCGAGCGCCTCGCGCACCTCGAAGCTCGCCACCGCATCGAGCTGCTCGCGCGCCGCAGACACTCGAAACGCGTCTTGCAACGGAGTCAGCGACGAGGCTTCGACGCCGATGGCAATCATCGGGTGCACCGCGACTCGAGGCTGAGGCACCTCGACGCCGCCGGCCGAGGCGCTCGAGACGAGCACAGCGAGACTGGTCTTCCAGAGCCACACGGCAGGTGGGTCACATGAGAGCACAGTTCGCCGCCTGGACCTCCAGAATGAGCGTCGAACGGCAGCTCGAGGCTCAACGTGGGCCAGGGGGCCCGCCGAGCACGGTGGCGAGCTCTGACTTCCCGCGCACACCGAAGCGCGCATAGACGCGGCCGAGCAGGTTCTTCACGGTCTTCACCGTCGACCCGCGGCGTTGGGCGATGCGCGCCAACGAGTGCCCGCGCAGCGCGTGCTCGACGACGACCCGCTCGGACGGTGTCATGCGTTGCCAATGGGTCGGGTGGGCCGCTGGAGCGAGCACGAACAGGTCTTCATGCTGGTTGACCTCGGCCCTCAACGGCGGCACGTCGCCGAACAGCCCCGAGAGCACCGACCGGTCTCTGACGCCCAGCTTCTCGAGCACCGTTCTCGCGATGCGGCTCACGGTGCCCACCTGCAGCCCGAGCGCGTACCCAATCTCACTCGTGCTGCGGCCCTGCGCCAGGTACTCCGCGACGTCCACCTCGCGCGGCGACAACGCACGCAGCGACCGGGCAGAGAAGTGGTTCTCGTGCGCGACGACGAAGCGGCGGGCGTCGGTGTCCACCCAGTCCACGATGGTCCAGGTGCCGTTCACCAGGCCCTTCCACATCGACAGCGCCTCTTCTGGGCTGGTGCGACGCAGCCGCCCACGGCTCCGGTCGATGTGCCGCACTGCCGCCTCGAGGGCCCGGCGTGCCGACCGCCCCGTCGCTGCACCTTCGGCATGCAACAGGGCTCCATCGGGTGAGAAGACCGCGGCCGGAGCGAGGGGGCGGTTTCGCAGCGACTCGCGCAGCCGAAACGCCGCCGTCACGTGCGTCACGATTCGTCGCAGCCGCCGCCGCTCGGCGAGGCGCAGCGCCACCGGCTGCTTCGACAGCGCAATCACCACCAACCCACACCGCGCCGCGCCACACACCAACAGCATGCCGAGACCGTCGCGCACCGTGCGCAACCCCAACCTCGCGCACGCCGCCTGCATCGCGTCGCTCAGGCCGAAGTCCGACGCCGAGCCGATGAAGTCGATGGCGCCCGGGCCGTAGAAGCGGGAGCGCTGCTCGGGGGAGAGCGCTCCGACGACCTCGGCCATGGCCTGGTTGGCGATTGGGTGCGCGTCACCGTGCAGCGGGCTCTGCTCGACGAACTCGAACGTCGGCCCGGCGACCGCCCACGAGCCGATGCTGACGCCGAACCCCTGGTCGAGCCGGCTCACGAACTTCTGGTGAATGGTGTCGAGCCACTGTCCTGGCGACAGCGTCAGGTCGTAGGCGTGTTCGAGCACCGAAATGTCGTCTGAACGACGCATGCCTCGCCTGCATCACCATATCGCGGCTGCTCGAGCCCACGAGCGAGCCCGGGGCGAGACGACGCCGTAGGACCTTTGAGGGGGCAGAGGGGCCGTTCGCCCCGACTGCCCGTAGGGTCGCGGTATGACCCGCCTCGTCGCCGCGTGCCTGCTCATCGTCGTTCAGGGCTGCTCCTGTCAGTCGGTGGCGCCCTCCGAAACGTGCCCCGACGGCCAGACCCGCTGTGATGGCCGCTGCGTCGAGCTGTCGACGTCTCCGCGGCACTGCGGCCAGTGCGGCATGGCCTGCTCCTCGAGCTCCAACGGCGTCGCCGCGTGCGTCGACGGCCGGTGTGTCGCGGCGTGCACCGCCGGGTTCGCCGACTGCGACGGCGACTCGAGCACCGGCTGTGAGACCGACGTGCGAACGTCCGCGACCCACTGCGGCGGGTGCCGGCGCCTCTGCTCGGCCGCGGCAGGGGCGACGCCGACGTGCTCCAACGGGGTGTGCGCGGGCTGCTCCGCGAACACTCGAGCCTGCGGGGCCGACTGCGTCGACGTGAACACCGACGCTCGCCACTGTGGCGCCTGCGGCGTCGCATGCGGGCCGTTCGCCTGCGTGATGGGGCAGTGTGAGGGCCTCCCCACCATCACCAGCGCCACGCCTGCGCGCGTGTTCGGGGCTCGCCGTTCAATCGTGACTCTGCGAGGCACCCGCTTTCGCACTGGCCTGCACGTGCGCGTCGATGGAAAACAGGCCGAGCGGGTGAACGTCGTCTCGAGCAGCGAGCTGACCTTCGAGGCGCCCCTGCTCGGGCTCACCGGCCGCCCCGTCACCGTCGAGGTGGTGAACGATGACGCCGTGGGCGCGGTCTCGCGCACCGTCTTGAGCGTCATCGCCGTGGACCTCTCGTTCGCGCAGCCCGTCGTGTCGACCAACGGGCGCCAGATTTTTCACGTCGCCGTGGCCGACCTCGACGGCAACGGGTCGATGGAGGTCATCGCCGCGCAGGTCGACTCGATGGAAGTGGCGGTCTACCCGATTCAGGCGGACCTCACGCTGGGCGCTCCCCTGCCGGTTCCCGTGAGCGGGGGGCCTTTTTTCCCGGTCGTCGGCAACTTCGACGGTGATGGGCTGCTCGACGCGGTCGTGACCTTCGTCGACCGACCCGTCGTCATCCTCATTCGCAACGTGATGTCGCCGACCCGCTCGGTAACCACCCTGGCGACGGGTGAGCCTCGCTCTGGAGCGGCGGTGGGCGATGTCTCTGGCGACGGGGTGGTCGATGTCGTCATCGGAGGCTTCGTCGGCATGACGAGTCTGCTGATCGGCGCAGGTGACGGCAGCTTCGTACCCCAGTCGGTGGTCACCGGTACGTCGACGCAGTTTCCGACCATCGCCCAGGTTGGCACCGACCCCAGGCCTGCCGTCGTCGGTGGAACCGTGATGCAGCGGCAGGTGATGATTGGCCGCTCACTCACGGTGCCGGCGACGCTCTCGGTCACCGTCGTACCACTCGCCGGCGCCTCGACCGGCCCCGCGCGAGTGGCCGACCTCGACGGCCGTGGCCCGCTCGACCTGGTGCTCCCGTCGAACGGGCTGGTCTTGTTGGCCAGGGGCCGCGACGACGACCTCTTCGACGGGCCGGTGTTTCTCACCGCCGACCCGGCTTCAGCCAACGGCGTCGTCGTTCAAGACTTCAACGGCGATGGTGTGAACGACATCGCCGCGACGAATGGGCGGGAAACCGTGGTGCTCGCGAACCTGGGCGACGGCTCGTTCGCTCCGCCGCTGCGATTCCCCGGAGGGACGCCATCGAGCCTCGCCGCCGCCGACGTCGACGCAGACGGCAAGGTCGACCTCGTGGCACCGCAAGGCACGACGGGCGAAATTCGCATCTTCCGGAACACCAGCACCACTCAGCCCTGAAAGAGCCGATGGGCCGGCTTCCCCTGGCTGTACCGCGCCGGCGTGGTGAGGCTCAGCGACCGACCCAACTCACACATTCGTCTTGCGCCATCAGCACGTCGGCGAAGTTCGGGTTCATCAAGAACGCGTGGTCGCCGGCCGCCGCGCCGCCCCAGCGGTGCTCGCCGAAGTTCATCGGCGCGCTCGTGCGGTCGATGCTGTCGATGAGCACCTGCGTGGTGGCGTTGGGAATCCACGGGTCGTTCTCGACCCACTGCACGAAGATGCGCTTCTTCGGGTACGACGGCAGCGGCTCGTCGATGTAGTTGCGCCCGAAGTTCTGCACGTCGGCGGTGTCCAACATCCACCTGGCGATGTCGTAGAAGTCGTCGTACCGCTGCGTGCCCGCCGCGATGCCGCGCGCCGCCAGCAGGTACGCGTCGAGCCGCTGCTTCTTCTCGGCCAGAAACGCCACCTGCGCCTGCGACAGAATGTCGGCCGGCGACGCCCCGCCGACGTTGAACACCGCGCGCGTGATGTCGGGGTTCGCCGCCACCGCGAGCGAGCCCATCACGCTGCCCAGCGACATGCCGATGTAGCCGAGCTCGGTCGTGTCGAGCCGCTCGACCACCGCCGTGCCCGGGTCGTCGACGTTCAGCGCCCCGATGCCCGCCGTCGTGTCTTTCACCACGCGCACCAGCTGCGCCGTGTCGATGATCAGCTGCCGAATCTGGTCGCGCGTCGCCGCCAGGTTCGTCGTCGAGCTGAACTTCAGCCCCGTCACCGCCGGCGTGCCCAGCAGCATGCCCTCGGTGCCCGCCGTCGGCGCGTACTGCCCCGGCGGGCAGCGGTGCCCCGTGCACATCGCGCCCATCGCACAGTCGGCGTTCTTCGTGCAGTAGCTGCGGTCGCCGTGCATCGGGTGGTCGATCGCCAGCATCGCGAACCCGCCCCTCGCGATGGAGTTCGCGATGAACAGCGAGTCGCGCCGCCACCGCGTGATGCCGTGCTGAAAGATGATGATGGGAATGCGGCCGTCGGCGTGCTTCGGCGTGCGCGGCAGCACCAGCAGGAACTTGAGCGCCTCTTGCCGCGGCGTCGCGAGCCCGCTCGCCGTGAAGGGGCCTTCCGTGCCCGCCGCCACCGGCGCGTTCGGGTTCGTCAGGTCGAGCTCGGTGCCCTCGAGGTTCAGCGCGTTGCCCGTGATGAACGTGCCCTCGCGGCCCTCACGCACCTGCGAGTGAAAGTCTTTGCCGCTGAACGCCGACACCAGGTTCAGGCTGTTCACCAGCGCCAGCGGCGCCGTGTCGCTCGCCGCCGTCGGCAGGTTCCACTGCGCCGGCTTGTCTTTCAGCTCGACCAGCGTCGGCCCCGTCGTCACCGTCGTGAACGACCACGCGTGCAGCAGGTCGCCGCGCGCCACGCCCTTCGCGTCGGCCGCCGCCACCGCCGCCGCCACCGACCTGCGCAGCCGCTCGAGGTCGCCCGCCCGCCCGTCGTCGAGCGTACGAATGCGGCTCTTGCCGTCTTCGCCCACGAACGGCGCGCCCGCCGACAACATCGCCAGCGCCGGAGCCGCCGTCACGTCGCGCCCGTCGAGCGCCTTCGCACCCTTCGTCCACAGCACCGCGTACCGGTGGTGCCCTTTCAGCGCGCGCGTCGGCTTCAGCACCACCTGGTCGGGGTTCGTCTTCTTCACCAGCGTGAACGGCGCCGCCGCGTTGTTGTCGTCGAGGTCGAGCAGCTGCAGCTGCGCCGCCTCGAGCGTCGACGCCTGGAGCCCCAGCCCCACCGCGCCCTCTTCGAAGTTGCGCTCGGTCACGATCGAGGCCGTCGTCGAGAACCCGTCGAGCTCGCCGAGGTCAGCCTTCGTCTGCAGCGCCAGCGCGTCGTCGCCGTCTTCGGCGGGCACCGACACCTTGCCGTTCTTCAAGAGCGCGTCGCAGGGAAAAGGAATCGTGCGCACCGCGGGGTCGAACCGCACGGTGGGGTTCGTCATGGCGTGGCTCTGGGTGCGGAAGCTCCACAGGGCGGCGAGGTTCTCGCGCGGCGCCCCGCCGGCCTCGATGGCCTCGAGCACCGGCTTCGCCTGAAGCCGCGCCTTTTCCATCTTCAGCGCCTTCTTGCGCTCGTCTTCGAACGACTTGCCGCGAATGCCGGGGTTCGTGCTGCGGCACGTGGGGTCGGCGAGGTTGCTGCAAGACACGAGCGGGTACTTCGCCCGCAAGAGGTCGAGCGCCCCCGAGCCGACGACCGTCTCGCCGTTCGCGCCCTTCACGCCGCTCGGGCCGCCCATCACCGTGACGGCGTACGTGCGCGCCGGCTGCCAGTCGTAGTCGACCGCCACCTGCCGCTTCTCGGCGTCGTACGAGATGGTCTTCGGCGTCAGCTTCTCGACGCCCGTCTGCGTCACGCCCCACAGCGTCACGTTCGCCGTGTTGACGGTGTCGGGGTTCAGCTCGCCGCTGAAGTCGACCGTCGCGAGGCTGGTGAGGGGGAAGCCGTGCAGCGTGCGCAGCCACGCGTAGAACGCCTTCTCGGCGTCGTTCGCGTCGGCGGGGTCGGCGGCGTCGATGAGGCTCGTGTCGGGGTCGACGGCGAGCACGTTCGGCAGCGGCAGCTTCGGGTCGGTGAGGCCGGGCTCGAACTGCGCGACCACGACGGCGGGCTTCATCACCGGCGAGCCACCACACGCTGCGACAGCGACGACGAGGGCGAGGCGCTTCATGCGCCGGTCGATAGCACCGGTCAGGGTGTGACGTCGAAGGTCAGCGCGGTGCGGCCTCGGCGCCAGAGCGGCTGCCAGCGGCACGAAGGAGCGCCCTCGCAGCGCACCGTCGTGAAGTCGAGGCCGTTGACGGTGACGGTCGCGGGGCCAAAGGGGGCGTCGGCGGGCACCGTGAAGCGCACGCCCGAGTCGGTGGCGGTGCCCTCGAGCGGCGGGCCGGGCAGCGCGGCGCCGTAGACGAGCGAGAGCGTCGCGCCGGCGCCGTAGGCGGCGGCGGGCGACCACGAGAGCTCGAGCACGTCGCCGGGGCGAATCGGCCCCGAGCCGACGCGCGTCGCGGGCCGCGCGGCGAGGGGCTGCACGAGCTCGAACGTCAGCGTGCGCGAGGCGTCGCTCACGGTGAAGACGGGGTTCAGGTCGACCGCGTCGACCTGGGCGTCGTCGTCGAGGGTCATCGAGAACGTCGCCGAGTTGCACTCGCGGTTCTGCAGGCTCGCGCCCGAGCCGATGCGCGGCGCGGCGACCCAGCCGCCGGGGTGACCTGCGCCGAGGGCACGGCCGCTCGCGGTCGCGGTGATGCCGCCCCCGAGGGCCTGGCAGTCGCCCGAGCGCTGCGCGAGCTCGACGGTGAGGCGCTTGGGGCCGTCGGGCAGCGTGGCGCGCTCGGGGTAGACGGTGACGACGAGCGCAGCGGCGTCGTAGCCGGCGAGGTCGACCGAGGGGCCGGCGCAGGCGCAGAAGAAGAGCAGAACGAAGAGGGCGCGGGTCATCGACATGAGTCGTACGAGGTTGCCGGAGCGGGACAAAACGATCCGCACTATGCTGCCGCCCTCGTGAACGTCTCGTGCACGGGCTGTGGGAAGGCCTACGTACTGCCGGCGGGGTCGGCGGTGCCTGGCATCAAGCTCCGTGTGAAGTGCAAGGCGTGCCAGCAGGTGTTCGAGGTCACACCCGAGATGATCGAAGCCGCGAGGGCCGCCGGCGAAGAGTCGCTCGCCGCGGTGCCCGACGCGCCCTCGCGGCCGCCGGCCTCGACCGACCCGAACGCCATCGGCGAGGTGACGCGCCACTTCATCAACCAGTCGGGCGCGAACAAGCGCAACCCGCCGTGGAAGATTGCGCTGTTCGTGGTGGGGTTCGTCGGCGTGCCCATCGGCATCTTGTTCCTGCTGTCGACGTTCAACGTCGTCGGCGTGACGGTCGTGAACGAGCAGGGCGAAGAGGTGAAGCAGTCGTTCTTCACCGGCGAGGGCGTGTCGGCGCTCGGCGACGTGCTGTCGGGCAAGGCGGCCGAGAAGCGCGCCGAAGCGAAGGCGCGGGCCGAGGCGAAGAAGGCGCTGGCCGCTGCTGCGCCGTCGCCGCTCGACGGCGCGAAGTCGGTCGACGCCGACGTGGGGCTGGGCCAGCGCAAGGGCACCGGCCCGGGCGAGACCGAAAAGATGGGCAGCGTGACGGGCTCGCTCGGCGCGTTCTACGGCGACACCGAAAAGAAAGACAAAGGCCCGAAGGTGCGCGCCGGCGACGACAGCGCGGCGAAGGCGCACGCGGGCGGGCTCGACGAGACCGACGCGGCGAAGGTGGTCGCGCACTCGCAGATGGCGTTTCAAGACTGCATCGAGTCGGGCCTGCGTCGAAACCCGAACCTGAAGGTGGGCAAGGTGGCGATGGCGGTGACGGTCGCTCCGTCGGGCACGGTGAAGAGCGCGTCGATTGCGCCGAAAGTGCACGAGACGAGCGAGTGGGGCGCGTGCCTGATGACGCGCGCGAAGCGCATGGTGTTTCCGCCGTTCGATGGCGACGAAGAGGCCGAAATTCAGGTGCCGCTCGTCGTCGGCGTGTCGCTGTAGGGTCGAGCCTGCAGGTCGCCGCCGACGTGCCGCGCGCACGCGACAGTGGGTGGCGCACGGCCGCAAGCGCCGGTGGGCGCTGCGCTCGCGCGGGGCACGCGCGGTGCTCTGTGAGGGGGCATGCGACTCACTCACGGTGTGCTGGTGGTGCTGGTGGGGTGCGGCGGGGCTCCGGTGCGACCGGCCGGCAGCGTCGTGCTGAGCCAGGTGTGCGACGGCGAGCGGTGCACGGTGTCGGCATCGGCCGTCTTCTCGTCGGCGCCGTCGCGGTGCACGAAGGCGGCGGTCGCGGGCTGTCGGGTGACCGAGTGCGAGCGCGTGGGTGACGCGCTGAACGGCGAAGAGGTGAGCGCCGGTGACATCGAGGTGGCGGGGCTGCGCACGGGGCCGCTGACCCTTCGCGGGGGTTCGGTGTCGTTCAGCGGGCGGGCGTGGGAGGGTGGCGAGACGCTCACCGTCTCGGCGCCGGGCGGGGTGGTGCCGGCGTTTTCGGCGGAGCTCGTGGCTCCGCGTGAGGTGAAGCTCGAGGCGACGGGCGGCGGCACGCTGCGGCGCGGCGCCGACTTCACCGTTCTCTGGGACGATGCGCCCATGACGCCGGTCAGCGTCACGGTGATGTCGGCGAAGCCGAAGGCGCGCTGGGTGGTGGTGAGCTGCACGTTCGCGACGAGCCCGGCCGTCGTGCCCGCGGCGGCGCTGAAGCACCTGCACCGCAGCGACGACGGCTACACGGTGTCGCTGATGCTGACGCCGGCGGTCGAGCGCTCGGTCGTGGTGGGCGAATGGGACGTGGGGGTGAGCGCCGAGACGGGCGGCTTCGCGACGTTTCTGACGACGTCAGACTGAGCTGCGCAATAAAGGGGACAGGCTACTTTATTGCGCAACGGCGCAAGCCCCGTGCCGCGTTGCGCAGAAATGTAGCCTGTCCCCTTTTTCTAGCAGGCGCGGCCGCAGACCTTGCGACCGTCGGGGCACGTGGTGGGCTGGCCCGACTGACACGTCATGGTGCAGTCTCCCTGGCAGCGGCACTTCGCGTCGTTCGAGCAGGTCATGGTGCACGTGCCGCTCTTGCACTCGAGGTCGCACTCGGCGGAGTTGCTGCACGTCAAGCTGCTGCCGCCGGCGCCGTCGATGCTGCAGTTCGCGTCGTTCGAGCAGCCGGCGGTGACCTTGCCGCTCGAGACGATGTCGCAGCGCGAGGTGTTGGCGCACGAGACCGTCGAGCCGTCGCCGACGACGCCGTTGCAGGTCGCAGAGTTCGAGCAGCCGACGCTGGCGCTCGCACCGGCCGTGACGCTGCAGGTCGACGTGATGGTGCAGGCGACGCTGCAGCTGTCACCGCAGCTCGTGTTGCAGGGCCCACCGGTGCAGGCGCAGGCCGTGGCGGTCTGACAGCTGGAGGGTACGGTGCCACACGAGGTAGCGGCGAGGAGCAGCGCGGCGATGAGGGCGCGGAACATGCGGCGCACATTACTGCTAAGCGGGTGTGATGGTTGCTGAAGGTATGCTCGAGCTCGTGGCGGTGGTCGCGATGACGGCTTCATCGGGTTCGGCAGACGACTTCGTGCTCGACGGCAGCATCGCGACGGTCATCGCGCAGCACCCGATCGCCGGCGTCGAGGGCAAGAAGTTCGTCTACTTCGACCTGGCGGGCGGCTCGCAGACCATCGCGTACGTGCCGAAGTCGTTCGACTGCAAGGGCGCGGTGATGGTCGAGGGGCGGTACTACGACTTCGAAGCGGGCGGGAAGCGGCAGAAGAGCGAAGAGAAGTTCAAGGTGCGGCACCTCGACGTCGAGAAGTGGCAGTGCCTGCCGGCGTCGGTCGACGAGCTGCTCGAGAAGGGCGACGAGGCGAAGCTGCTCGAGCTCGGGCGCGCGGCGCTGCCGGGGCTGGTGCGGCTGTCGTCGAAGCCGGCGGCAGCGGCGGTGCTCGAGAAGCTGGTGAAGCCGAAGACGAAGGTGACCGACTGGCCGAAGTGGTGGCGCGCGCGGTGGAAGAAGTCGCTCGAAGAGCTGCGGGGCGAATAGTCACCGGTAGCCACACACGTCGCGGGCTCGAGCTTTCGGCGCCAGCCGCCGGTTGACCTGGGCAGACACCGTCAGCAGAGCAAGACTGGCTTGAACGCGAAGTTCGTGAAGCCCCGGGCTCGCACGAACGCCACCAGACGTTCGGTGAAGAAGTACCCGCCGACGTGATCGACGCGGAACAGATCGCGGTCGGCAGGCAGCAGCGCGCGGCTCAGGTACCACTTGCCGTAGGGATTCACCCACGGACCCGGCTGCATGTCGGAGCGCTTCTGGTCGACGCAGTCGAACGAGCCAAGCGGATTGCAGATCTCGTAGTCCTCGGCATGAACGCGCTGCTTCTCGTTGATGAGCCTCGCCGCGAGCCTCTCGTGATCGCCGATCGCGAACTGGGTCGCGATCGCTTCGGCACAGCGGCGCCGCAAGACCAGCATGTTGACGGTGTTGCTCACATAGTCGGGCAGCTCGAGCCCGCCGTGGGTCTCGTCGAGGGGCAGGTCGAGCACGGCGAGCCCGAGCCGCTCGAGCTCGGGGGTCGCGGGAAGCCCCTGACTGATGTCGGGACCGCACGGCAGCGCCGGGTCGACGAAGCAGTAGCGAGCATCGGTTTCGATGTCTTCGAGCTGGAAGATTTTCATGACGACCAACGCGAGCGGAGTTTGTAGGCCATGGCCATGATCGCGTCGATGGGCTCGTCGAGTGACTTCTGCCCGGCGTGGTTCTTCACCGACAGCGCGACGAGCGGCGGTCTTTTCGCGGGCACGGAAGTAGCGAGACGCACGATGCGGCAGCGTACCACGCGAGAGAGACGCGGGCGGGCAGGCGATCGAGGTGAACAGGAGCGTCGATGCGCGGTCGCTTCGCGGCCAGGCGGGGCGAACCTTGCCATCGACGTCGGCGCCAGGTGCCGCTCGGGGAGCGGCTCCGCAAGCGCACGGGGCTGCAGGTCGAAGTGATGCCGCAGGGCTGAACGGCCCGAAGCGGGTGAGGGCTCGAGGTCAGATTCGGGGGTGCCGTCACCGCGCGCCGCCTTGGCGGCGTCGCCGGTGTGAAGCTCGAGCAGCCGAGCGATGAAGGGCAGGCCCTGGGTGCGCACGAGGCGGTGTTGTTCGCGCGCGACGCCGAGCTCGTGCGCTTTCAGGCCGGCACAAGCGGGCTGCACGTTCTCTTCGGCGAAGGCGCTCCCTTGGGGAGCCGGTGGTCTTCGGCGGCCCCTTCGCGATGACGCGCGTGTCCGACATTCACGATGCGCGGGCCGGCGCCTCGAACCAGGCCGACTTCGAGCGCGCCCTGAGCTTCGAGTGACGGCGCTCAGAGCACCAGCGTGTGGTGCTGTTGCGCTTCGAGCACGTACAGCCTGACCTTGCCCTCGCGGGTGCCGAACTTCTGGCGGGCGTGGTCTTTGATGGCGCCGAGGTCGAAGTCGAGGTGCCGCTCGAGCTTCGGCTTCTTCGTCTCGCTGCCGATTCGCTCGACGAAGAGCGTGGCGTTCGGAGGCAGCCTGCCGTCGAGCTCACCGCTCCACCGGAGCACCACGGCGTCGTCGAGCGCGGCGAAGAACTTCACCCGCAAGGTCTGGTTGTCGATGAGCGTTGACGAGCGCACGTCGGGCGAGGCGCCGCTCCGGGCCCGGCCGCTGATGATGAGCTCGCCCGAGGCCGGCCTCGCCTGCTCCGCCACGGCCGTGATCGAAGCGTCACCCGAGATGACCGTGCCCTCGGGCGTATGCTGCAGCCGCACGGCCAGCACCCTCTCGTTCTCGCCCTGGCGCACATCGCCGGGCCGATACAGGTGGGTCTCGGGGTGAACGCCGCCGAGCGCGCGCTCGATGAAGTGCCAGCCCTCGGGCACCACGGGGATCTTCACGTCGGGGGCGTGGGCCCCTCGGCTCAGGTCGACCGACAGCAGCGCCTCGCCGTCGAGGCGCACCTCGCCGGCCGCGCCCTTGGCGACCCGGTGCAGCTCGGTCAGCGAGGCTGCCGCCCGCGCCGACTTCGGCAGCGACCTCGCGTGGCGCAGCGTGTCTTCGTGCACGGTGGCCTTCGAGAGGTCGGCCCGGCTGAGCGCTGCGACGATCGCGTCGCGACTCTCGGCGCCGTACTTGCTCGACAGCGTGATGCGCGCGCCGTCGAGCTTCGTCGCTGCGAAGTCGATGCTCCGCTTCTGAGGGCTGTCGACGTCGATCGACAGCGTCGCGTTGCGGGCGTCTGCTCCGGCGAAGTCGGCTGCCCCCTTCACCGTCAGCCCCTCGATCATCGCGCCGTTGAGGTTCGTGGCCGCGAAGCTCACCCGGTTGCCGATGGTCGCGCCCCGCATGCGTGCGCCCTTCAGGTTGGCGCCGGTGAAGTCGACGTCGAGCTCGGCGCGATCGAACACCGCGCCCTCGAGATCGGCGTCGACGAGGTTGCCTCGAAGCCGTGCGGCCGTGAAGTCGGCTCCGCGCGCCGAGACGCCGCGCAGGTCCGACCAGACCTCGGCGCCGGTGAGCTTCGCGCCGTCGAGCTTCGCGCCGGTGAGGTCGTGGCCCAGGAGCCTCGCGCGCGTGAGGTTGCAGCCCGACAGGTCGACCCCCGGCAGCGGCTGCTGAATCAGCGCGTCGGTCAGGTCTGCCCCGGCGAGCTTCACCCCGACGAGCTCGACGTGTTTGCCGTCGAAACAATCGGTCTTCATGCCCCGCAGGTCGGCACCCCTGAGGTCGGCCCCCTTCAGGCCTTTCGGCCCGAGCACCCCGAGCGCCAGCGGGTCGGACTCGAGCATCTTCTTGACCTGCAGCGCGTCGACGCCGTTCGCCCGCGCGGCCTTGGCCAGCCGCTCGAGCGTCTCGGCGCGGGTGAGCTTCACCGGCCCCGCCTCGTAGCCGACGTCGCGCTGCGCGACGTGCGCGATCGTCGCGCTCTGACCCGAGAGCTGGTTCGTGGCGCCGCTCGCCGCGTCGTAGCGGTTCGACGCCAGCGACCCGCCGAGGTCGACCTTGGCGGGCTTCACCTCGAGCGCCTTGGCCCACGGCTCCTGCGGCGCGACGCCAGGCTGGCGCGTGAGGCCCAACGCCGCCGTGAACGTCTGGAGCCGGTTCGACAGCGCTGTGCGGTTGACCATGCGCGCAAGGTACGCGCAGGTGCCAGCCGGTCGCAGTGACCCGCCATGCCAACGCGAGTGACCCTTCACGACAGCAGCGCCACACGTTGCAGCAGAGAGCTCGGGAGAGCATGGCGCGCCGGGCAGTCGACGTGCGGACGGAGTGAACTTTTTGCGACAGCCCGGGGCGTGCGCCCGTCCCGGGCTCGTGACGTCGAAGCTGCTCCGCATCTGGCCCGTCGTGGCGGTCGTGGTTCGCGGTCGAGACGATGTTGCGACAGAACCGCCCGGCCACCGTCCTCGGGGCATGAAGATCAGATCGGGTGCCTTCACTGCGCTGCGGCCGCGAGAGCCGGCCCCATCGCTGGAGTCGCGCGAGGCGGGCACGGGTCTGCCCACCCGCGACGCCGGCTTCGAGGCGGGCGGCGTGAGGCCGTCGATCACCCGCGGCGCAGCAGCGACCTCGCTGCTCACGGAGCGCCTCGGCGACGGGTCGACGAACTGCCTCGAGCACGCCGCCCGGTGGGTAGCGCTCGCCACCCCGGCGCTGCGCGCCCGCTCGGAGCTCATCTTTCTGCGCGACCTTCGCCCCTCCCACGAGGGTGCGTCGGGGCACGTCGTCATTCGCCAGGGTACGCGGGTGCTCGACCCCGCGACCGGCCGCAGCCACGAGAGCCTCGCCGACTGCTTGAGCGCGAGCCCGCACTACCGGGAGGCGGGCACGTTGTCGGCCGTCGCGGCCGCCAAGGTGTTCGAAGCTGCCCCGGGGAAGCCGCGGGAGCTCGCCCTCGCCGCCGCGAACGTGAGCCCTGAGCTGGGGGCGATGCTCGTCGCCGATGCGGCACCGGCAGGCGCCAACGAGCCGGGTCGAGCAGCGCGCGACGCGAAGGTATTGCACGACGCCCTGTCGGGCCGGCCTGCTGACGCCGAGGTGGTGCTCGGTGTGCTCGAGGGGAAGTCGCGCGAAGAGATTTCGCTCATCGAAGCAGAGTTCGTCGCGCAGTTCGGCCGTGACCTGCGCACGACCGTCTCGACGTCGGTCGAGGGCGTCAAGGCCGAGAGAATTTTCGAGCTCATCTTCGGCACTCCCGACGGGTACCGGGTCGCGACGCTCGAAGACGCGCTCGACGGCTGGGTGGTCGACGAAGCGGCGGTCATGAAGCTGCTCGAAGAGGGCTCGCCCGAGTCGCGGCGCGTGCTCGCGGCGGCCTTCAAGCGGCGAAACGGCGAGTCGCTGCTGGAGCGCCTGGAGGGCTCGTTCAACGCCGCTGAGCTCGAGCGCGCCCGGCAGTTGCTCGACCTCCCGGGGGTCGACCTGGCCGACCCTCCGCCCGACCTGACCTGGGGCGAGTGGCTCGCCTCGCAGACGACGCCTCTCGAGAAGAGCAGTGCGCCGGTGTTCGTCGACGGGCCGAGCGCCGACGATGTCACGCAGGGTGCACTGGGTGACTGCTACCTTCTCGCGAGCCTCGCTGCGCTGGCGCAGACCGACCCCGAGGCCGTTCGCAACATGGTGCGTGACAACCATGACGGCACGTTCACGGTGACCTTCTACGAGCGCAGCGTGCTCGACAGGCTCATGGGCCGCTTCGCGAAGGTCGAGGTGACCGTCGACGCCGACTTCTACACGAACGGCAGCGGCACCCCGTACTACGCGAAGGAGACACCCGACGGCGAGAAGTGGGTGGCGTTGGTCGAGAAGGCGTACGCCCAGCACTGGGGCGGCTACGACGACATCGGCGGCGGCGGGCTTCTGGGCGGCGCGCTCTCGACGCTCACCGGCCGGCCGACCGACACCCTGTTCTTTCCCGGCCTGCACTCGCCAGACGCGGTGTGGGCGACGCTCACGCGGGCCGTCGACGGCAAGAACCCGGTTGCGGCAGGCACCCTCCCGGAGTTCCACAAAGACACGACCGGCACGGGCCTCGCTGCGAGCCACGCATACTCGGTGCTCGGCTACGAGGAGCGTGACGGCCAGCGCTGGGTCATCTTGCGCAACCCGCACGGTTCGGGCGAAGGGGGCGACGACGGCGTCAACGACGGCGTGTTCAGGCTGCCCCTCGAAGACTTCGTCTCGCACTTCTCGATGTTGACGGTGGTGGTGTGAGCGGGCATCGCGGCTACTCGGCGGGGACATCAGCAGGCTCTAGACCAGCACGATGCCCATCAAGCGCGCGTCGTTCGAGCTGCGCCCGTTGCTGGAGGGAATCGCAGATCTCAGCCGCGGAGTCGCGCGGCCGATGGGTGGGACCATCAGGGTCGAAGCACCAGACGAACCCATCTGGCTGACCGCTGACGCCGAGATGATTCGCTCGCAGAACGCCACGCCACGCGCGAAGACCGCGCTGGCCCCGCGTAGGTGCCGGGCGCGAGCCGCTGGCCCTGCACCAGCGGGGCGAATGCGAGACCACGCGCCGTGGGTCGCGCAGGCGACGAACACCCACGGCGACCGCCACCCGCTCGGCGAAGCACATGGGGCCGCCAACATCAGGGCGAGACGCCGATGACCTCGCTCCCGGTGACGTAGGCGCCCTTGCCCTGCGCCGGCGAGCCGGCCGTGAGCCGGTAGTCGAGGGTCGCCGGCGCGACGAACGTCACGGCGCCCGTGGTCGAGGTCGCGTCGACGCCACTCGCGGTTCGCCACGCCGCCAGCGTGTCGTAGGCCGGAGCGCCGTCGGTCGACCACGTCTCGAGGCAGCCGATGTGGTCGACCGAAGAGAAGAAGTTGCCGTTGCTCTGAAAGCCCGCCGCGAGAATGACCCCACGCTGGGCCGTGTTCCAGTGCAGCTCGATGCCCCACTGCGTGGTCGCGAAGAGGTTGTCGCGCAGCTCGACCATCGTGAAGCACGAGGGGTTCGCGCCGGCGGGGCTGGTGAGCTGGAACCCGCTGTACAGGCCGACGAACGTGTTGTTGCGCGCGGTGAAGTCGCGCGGCGAGAGGGGGTCGTACGACTTGAACATCATGCCGAACTGACCGCCCGACACCACGTTGTGCGAGAGGGTGGTGCGGCCGTAGCCGGGCCCGACCTTGATGCCGCCGAGCTCGATGCCGACGCGGCGAGCGTTCGTGATGAGGTTGTTGCGCACCGTGAAGCCGCCCAGCCCGTAGCCGGGAAGGTCGTGGTCACCCTTGATGAAGATGCCGCCGCCGTTGTTGTCGAGCGTGTTGTTCTCGATGAGCCCGTTGATCGCGTCGTAGGCCATGATGCCCGTGTGGTTTTCGCCGCCGCTGTTCGGCAGGTGAAACCCCGAGATGCGGTTGTGCCGCAGCACGGGCCGCCGCGTCACCTCGATGCGAATGCCGCTGTGGTTGTCCATCCGGGGAATCGCGGTGCCCCGAATGTCGAAGTACTGCACCGTCACGTCGTCGGAGGCCCACACCGTCACCGGCCCGGTGTCGGGCGTCGACGGCGAGCGCGCCTCGTCGACGTAGAAGCCGTCGAAGACGATGAACGTGTTGTCGAGCGCGCCGATCGCCGGGCAGCCGGTGTCGATCGCCGTCGCGGTGTTGCGAACCTCGGAGCGCTGCAGCCCTCCCAGCGCCGCCCGGTGCTCGGCGAAGAAGACGATGGGCGCCGACGCCGTGCCGTCGTTTGCAGGAAAGAAGGCCGGAGTCGACCTGCGGTTCTGCGTCGGGCACGCACGCTGGTACACGCCGTCGGCGACACGTACCTGGTCACCCGCAGTCGCCAGCGCCATCGCCCGCTCGAGCGTGCACGGCGTGGCCTGCGCGCACGCGCTCGTGGCCGACCCGCTCGGAGTCACCCACTTCGTCGCAACCCACGCCGCGTTGCTGCCGCCTGCCGTACTGCCGCCGCCTGCCGTGTTGCCGCCGCCTGCCGTGTCGCCGCCGCCTGCCGTGTCGCCGCCGCCTGCCGTGCTGCCGCCGCCTGCCGTGTCGCCACCGCCTGCCGTGCTGCCACCATCGCCGGCTTCCGGCAGCGCCGGGGCACACGCCATCGCCAACAGCAACACGTAGCCGAGTCTCGAAGTCATGGACCATCGTGGCCTGCGGCGTGCGCCGCGATCCTATCTTTGGCCAAACTCAATAATCGTCAGGCTTTCGAGCCGGCGATTCTACGCAACCGGCGCCGGCTGACCTGTGGCTGCGCGGGTCACCTTCGCGAAGACTTCAGCGCACCGTTCAGCATGAAGTGAATCAGCGTGTCACCGACGGCATGAACGTCGACGGGTAGCGTCTGGCCGAGCGCTCCGTCGACGTGCAGCGACGCGAGCCCGTGGCAGAGCGCCCAGCCTCCGAGCGCGAGCTCGTGAACCTCGACGTTCTTCTCGAGCAGACCGGCTTCGTGGCACACCGTGACCGCGCCGAGGAGCTCACCCAGCGCCGAGAGCCCCGCCGCCTGCAGCTCGGGGTGCTGCGCCTTGTCGAGCGTCGGGCCGAACATCAGCCGGTACACGCTCGTGTTGGCCTCGGCGAAGCGCACGTACTGGTTGCCGACCGCGACCAGCGCGGGAACCGGCCCCTTCGCGCGTGCCCGGGCCCCGGCGAGCTCTTTCGCGAGCTGCGCGAAGCCCTCTTGAAGCACCGCCGCGAGCAGCGCGCTCTTGTCGGCGAAGTGGCGGTACGGCGCCGCCGCGCTCACACCGGCGAGCCGCGCCGCGCCCCTCAAGCTCAGGTGCGCCGGGCCCTTCGTCTCGATCAGCCGGCGCGCGGCGAGCACCAGCGTGCGGCGCAGATCGCCGTGGTGGTACGCGGTCTTGCGGTTGATTCGCTCTCGCGCCATGCGCCGCTCGACCCTAGCGCCCGGGTCGCGATGTTGACAACGACAACATCGTGGCGCTATCAATGTTGTCGGTGTTCACATTGGGCCGGGGAGAATTGCGCATGATGACGACGGTGATGCTGTTGCTCGCAGCCAACCCAAGCCTCGAGGTGACCATCACCGGGCTGGCCAGTGACGCCGGTGAGGTGCGGCTCGCGGTGTTCTCGAGCCGGGAAGGCTGGCCCGAGCGAGACGAGCTCGCGGTGAGGCGCGTCGCGCTGAAGATTGTGAGGGGCCGCGCGACCGTGAAGCTCGACGACCTGCCGGCCGGCACCTACGCGGCCATCGCCTTCCACGACGCCGATGGCGACGGGAAGCTGAAGAAGGGCCTCTTTGGAGCTCCGCAGGAAGCGTGGGGTGCCTCCAACGGAGCCCGCGCCGCCCTCGGCCCGAAGTTCGAGGCCGCTGCGTTCGTGGTGCAGGGCGACACCCGAATCTCGTTCGCGGTGGAGGGCTGACCGTGGACGTTCGACTCGAGAAGTGGTCGTGGGCGTTCGTGCTGCTCGGCGCCGCCGGCATCATCGTCACCTCGACCTGCTACGCGCTCAGCCCCGAGGCGCTCGCGCTGCCGGTGCCGCTCGCCCGCATCCCCGAGGCGCTCGCCCTCGCGACCGAGGGCCAGGGCCGCCTGCTCGCCTTCGGTGGGGCGGTCGGCGTCGCCGCCGATCTCGTCTTGACCGGCGCCGCGCTCGTGCTCGTGCGCACCACGAAGGGCCTCGCCCCGCTCGGCTGGGCGCTCGCGGCGATGTCAGGGCTCATCTTCACGTTCGCCGACGGGCTGGCCGCGCGCGGTCTGCAGCCGGGCGCCGCCTTCCCGCTCGCGAAGGCGTTCTTCGACCTCTGCTTCATCGCCGGCACCTTCGCGTTCGGCGTGGGCACGCTGCTGGTGTTCTGGGACGAGCGAAAGGGCCTGCTCGCCAAGGCGCTGCTCGGCGCCGGCGCTCTGGGCACCCTCGCGTCGCTCGCCACGCTGGCCGGAGCCGACGTCGGCCCCGCCAACGGCATCGCCATCGGCCTCGGCGTCACGCTCTACGCGCTTCACGCCGCGCTGCGGCTGTGGCGGCCGGCCGCCCCGGAGCACCGCGCGCCCCAGCCCGCTTGAAGCCGCGGTGACGCCGTCGAACCCCGCCGCTCAGCCCTTGCGCAGCGTGCGCGCGACCTCGACCAGCGCCTTCAGCGGCGGAGACATCTGCGAGCGGCTCGGGAAGTAGAGGAACAGGCCCGGCACACGCGCGTGGTACGCGCCCAGCACCTTCGTGAGCTGCCCGCTCTTCACGTATGGCGCCGCGGTCGGCTCGGCGAGGTACGCGAGGCCAAGGCCCTCGACGGCGCCCGCCACCATCACCGGCTCGCCGTTCGTGAGCAACGGCCCATCGATCGCGACGCGCCACGAGCGGCCACCGCGCTCGAGCTCCCAGTGGTAGCGCTTGCCGGTGGTCGGAGAGCGGAAGGCGATGCACGCGTGACCCTTCAGCTCGCGCGGGTGCTTCGGGGTGCCGTGCGCCTCGAGGTACGTGGGCGAACCGTACGGCCCGAACGCGAACGGCGGCCAGATCTGCACCGCCACCATGTCCTGCTCCACCGCCTCAGACAGCCGCACCCCCGCGTCGAAGCCGTCGGCCACGATGTCGACCAGCTGGTCTTCGCTGACCACCTCGAGCGCGACGCGCGGGTGGCGCCGGTGAAACTCGCGCAGCAGCCGCGGCAGCGCCGTGCGCAGCGCCAGCGACGGCACGTTGAGCCGCAGCTTGCCCGCCACCACGTCCGGCCCGGGGGCCGCCGACTCCAGCGCCGCCTTCAGCTGTCGCAGCGCCGGAGACGCCGCCGCCAGCAGCCGCGCCCCGGCCTCGGTCGGCGCGACGCTCCGGGTCGTGCGCGAGAGCAGCGGCAGCCCCAGCTCGGCCTCGAGCGCGCGCACCGCCTGGCTCACCGCCGAGGGTGACACGTCGAGCTCGCCCG
>JAEUJP010000327.1 GCA_016793725.1 Myxococcaceae bacterium
GATAACCCCCGGCCCCCATGCCCGACCCGCGCCAAGAGACGATGAAGCAGATTCAGGAGGCCTGGGAGGCGGCACAGACCCAGCTCGCCGAGCTGCGCGAACAGGTCGATCTCTCGGCCAAGATGGCCCAGGCGAAGGTGACGTCGAACTTCCTCGAGCGCGATCTCGAGCGGGCCTACAAAGAGCTCGGCGAGGCGGTCTGGGCGCAGGTCTCGCGCGGCCGGTTGCAACTTCCCAAGGAGCTGGGCACGGTTCTGAAGGCGCTCGAGGTGGTGACGAAGAAGATTCAGGAGCAGAACGCGAGCATCAACGACCTGTTGTCAGAAGGCGCCGAGGTCGCGAGTCGGTTGAAAGGGAAGCTGGCCACAGCGCCCAAGAAGCGGTAGACGCAGCACCCGAAGTTCCCTTTGGGGTCATAGCTCAGCTGGGAGAGCGCCTGAATGGCATTCAGGAGGTCGGCGGTTCGATCCCGCCTGGCTCCACTAAGAAGCCCGCGAAGCCCGCGGGCTTTTTCATTTCTGGGCCGGTAGAAGCACGGCATGGCGAAGACGGCGAACACGCTCAGCGAGCTGGTGCAGGCGGCTTCAGATCTCGACGCAGAGCTGCAGCGGTTCGAAGAGGGCGTCGGCGACTTCACGAAGCTGTCGCTGAGCTCGAAGAAGAACCTCGATCGGGCCGGCAAGATGCTCGAAGACCTCGCGCAGAGCGAGGCAGCCATGGGCGGCCAGATTCAGGCGCTCGTGCAGGCCGTGGCCGCGACGCGCGACCGCCAGCTCGCGCGCGTGAACGAGATTCGGCAGAAGGCCGAGCAGCTGAAAGATCGGTCGATCGAGTTTCGAGATCTGATCGTTCAGTTCGAGTCGCTCGGCACCGGCGCGGCCGAGCTGAACGCGAAGCTGCAGCAGCCGGCTCCGGCGGTGGTCGATGTGGCGAATGACGTGTCGGCGCTTGCCGCTCGCGCCGAGCAGCTCGTCGGGTTGTCGAAAGAGAAGGGCTTCGACGACGTCGCGCATATGGCCGATGGTTTGAGGCAGCAGCTGCAGTCGCTGCAGAAGAAGTTCGCGACGAAGGCGCCGGCGAGCTGAAAAGCCGAAGGGCGGCCCGGCGTGTTGCCCGGACCGCCCCTCGATGAACCTCGTGATGACGTCAGGTCAGTTGCAGCCGCCCATCGCAGGGTTGTCGATGTGCGGGCAGTGCGTCGTGGCATTTCCGGCGCCCTGCGACGCGACCGTCGCGTGGTATATGCGGCACATCAGGTTGTTTCCGCTCTGGAACGTGGTGTTGAACGCGGTACCGGTCGCCATCGTGAAGCCCGCGCACTCCGTAAGGCACGTCGCGTTGTCCGCGTACGGCCGGGTCCCCGCGTCCATGCTGTCGGGGCAAGAGCCCACGGCGATGCTGCAGAACCCTTCGCAGTTCGTGCCACACGCGCCGTTTCCGCCGGGACCTGCATGCGGACAGTGGAGCGTCGCGTTCGCCATGCTGCCCGCTGCAGCGCCAGCGTGGTAGTTGCGGCACTCGAGGCTGTTGCCAGCCATCGCGCCAATCGTGCCCTGCGGGAACTTCGCGCAGGCCGCGAGGCACACGGCGGTCGTCGTGTACTGCGTGGTCATTGCGGCGCCACAGTTGGTCGCGATCGTCGCGCAATAGGCCGCGCAGGTCGCAGCGTTGCCCGCACCGCCCGCCGTGCCGCCACCTGCCGTGCCGGAACCGCCGGCCGTCGCAGTGCCACCGGCCGTCGCAGTGCCACCGGCGGTCGCAGTGCCACCCGCCGTCGCAGTGCCACCCGCCGTCGCAGTGCCACCCGCCGACGAACCGCCCGCAGTCGCGGTGCCGCCCGCTGCGCTGCTGCCACCCGCGGTGCCAGAGCCACCTGCCGTGCCGGAGCCGCCGCCAGCAGTACCGCCGCCGCCGCCGCCGCTACAGGCCGTCATCATCGGAGCGCCAACCATCGAACAGGCCACCGCCACGCTGAGAACCAACAGACTTCGCTTCATGTGTTTGACCCCTCGCTTGAGAAAATCTACCGGCCCGGGTGTTTAGTACTTCTGAAAGGTGCGTCAATCGAAAGTCACGGCGCGCCCGCGGTGATCCAGTTCGCCACCGAGCAGACCTCGCTGTCGCTCAGGTACGGGCCGCCGAACGGCATGCGCTCCCCGCTCCCCGAGTAGCCGGCGTCTTTGTGCTGATCGAGCAGCTTGTACATGACGTAGCTCCGGTGAAGGTTGCCGGGCGTGACGCGCGGCAGCCCAGGAACCTGATCACTTTCCTCGAGCATCACCGTACGGAAGGTGGGCCCATCGAGGATCTCGAAATGGTTGGGGGGCGTTCCTCCGTGGCAGCCGCCGGACGCGCAGCCGTAGGGCACCACGATGTTCGTGTAGAGGTCGTTCGCCGTGCCCGCGTCGCTCGGCGCCGTGCCGCAGTCGGGGAGGGCGCTCAGCTTCGGCTGCGGCCCCGCATCGATGCCCGCATCGCCACCGGGCGAAACACCACCGCTGCACGCCACGAACACCAGCGCGCCCGCACAAAGAGATGCTCTCAACTGTGAACCTTTCGTTGATCGCGCCGGCCCCGCGGGGCGGACAGTAGCTTCAGGCCCACCGGCGGGCGAGAACTTCACCGGCTGCAACGCATGCGCCCTGCGCAACGCGCGGTCGTTTCAGCAGAAGGAGCAGCGGCGCTCCACTCACGCGCGCCTGCTCACATGGCGTCGCCGTCAGCCCCTGCGACAGTACCCGGCAACCGCCCCCTCGAACCCACACGCGCCCTGCTTCGGGCAGCACACGATCGCCGGTATCTCGCACGTGAACCCCGTCGGGCACTGCGCGTTCGCGGTGCACTGCACCCGGTAGCACGCGCCCGCATCGCACACGCCCGCCGAGGTGCTGCGCCGGCAGTCATCGTCGACGTTGCACGCGCGCAGGCACGTCGAGAACGGCGGCGGCCCCGGCATCGGCGCGCAGGTGCCGTTTCCCGGGCAGCCCGCATCGCACGGCAGCGTGCACGCGTTGCTCCCGAACGAGGGCACGTCGTAGCCCGGCGTCAGGTACGTCGGCCGGCACTCGAGCCCCGGCCCGCAGTTGTCGTTGGCGCCGCACGGCTCGCCGACCCCGCCGCCTTGCAGCGGCTTGGGCACCGGCTGTGGGCAGTCGCCGCGCTCGCAGGCGGCCATCGACAGCAGCGCGAGCACGGCGACGGTACGCACCATCACCTACGAACGGCTCACTTGCCCTTGATGCCGAGCAGCTCGACCTCGAACACCAGCGTCGCACCACCGGGAATCTGCGGGGGCCGGCCCTGCTCGCCGTACGCGATCTTGTACGGGCACGTCAGCTTCGCCTTGCCGCCCACCTTCATCTTGCCGACCCCTTCCGTCCAGCAGGGGATCACGCCGTTCAGCGGGAACTCGGCCGGCTGGTTGCGCTTGTACGACGAGTCGAACTCGGTGCCGTCGATCAGCGTGCCCTTGTAGTGCACGCTCACCGTGTCGGTCGGCGCCGGCGACGCGCCCTTGCCCTGCGTCAGGTGCTTGATGATGAGGCCCGACGCCGTCTTCTCGGCGCCCGCTTCTTTCGCCGCCGTCGCCTGGTACGCCTCGCCCTTCTTGATGTCTGCCTGCGACTTCACCAGGCGGCGATCGTTGAACAGCTGCTGCAGCTTGGGGCGAACCTCGTCGAACTTCACCCGCTTGTTCGGAGCCTCGGTCACCTCGTCGGTCATGCCCTTGATGACCTCTTGCAGCTCGGCCTTCGACAGCCCGAACGCCGAGATGTTGCGGCCGAGATCCATACCCAGGCCGTACAGCGCGTCGTTGATCTCTTTCGGCGTCAGCGGCGTCGCAGGGGGCGGCTGCGCCGGCTGCCCCGGCGGCGGCTGGCCCTGGGCCGGCTGCCCACCCGGCGGCGGCGACTTGATCGGCTGCGGCGGCGGAGTGCCCGGCTCACCGGCCATCACCGCGAACGAGAACAGTACAGCCACTGCCACCACCAGATTCCGGAACATTTTCGAGTCGAGTCCTTTCAGGGTCTACGCCTTGAACACTGACATCACGTCTTTCAAAAGCTTCACTGCCTCTTCACGCGGCCGCTGAAACGCGTTGCGGCCCATGATCGAGCCGAACGCGCCACCCGCCGCCAGGCCCTTGATCTCTTCCATCAGCGCCGGCGTCTCTTTCGACTCGCCGCCCGAGAAGATCACGATGCGCTTGCCGTTGAACGCGCTCTGCACCACGTGCTTCACCCGGTCGGTCAACGTCTTGATGGGGATGTTGTACTTCTCGAACACCTTCTTCGCTTCGGGCTGCTCCACGTGCTCTTTCGGCGGCTTCACCTTGATCACGTGCGCGCCCAGCTGCGCCGAGATCTGCGCCGCGTACGCCGTCACGTCGATCGCCTGCTCGCCTTCTTTCGACAGCCCGCTGCCGCGCGGGTACGCCCACAGCACCGTCGGAAGACCGTACGACTTCGCCTCGGCGATCAGATCGCGCAGGTCTTGGTACATCTGATTGCGCTGACCCGAGCCCGGGTAGATCGTGTAGCCGATCGCCGAGCAGCCCAGCCGCACGGCGTCTTTGACGGAGCCCGTCAGCGCCGAGTGCGGCTCGGGCACCTTCGCCAGCGTGTCGGAGTTGTTCAGCTTGAGAATGAGCGGCAGCTCGCCCTGGAGCTTGCCCGCGACCGCCTCGAGAAAGCCGAGCGGCGCCGCGTACGCGTTGCAGCCCGAGTCGATCGCGAGCTGCGCGTGGTAGTCGGGGTCATAGCCCGCGGGGTTCGGCTGAAAGCTGCGCGCCGGCCCGTGCTCGAAGCCCTGGTCGACCGGCAGAATCACCATCTTGCCGGTGCCGGCGAGCGTGCCGTGATTCATCATGCGCGCGAGCTGCGCCAGGGTGCCCGGGTTGTCGGAGGGGTACCACGAGAGGATCTGACGAACGCGATCGGTATGAGCCATAGCGGCTGGCTCTATACAGCTTTCACCCGCCCGCGTCGCCGCCCTTCGGCGCGTTCTTGTCCACGATCCGGAACGGGAACGTGCCGGAAACGTTGCCCGCAATCTTCACCAGGAGCTTGTACGTGCCGGGGCCGCGAAAGGGCGTCGAGTCCCAATCCAGCGCGTAGTCGGCCTCGTCGGTCTTCTCGCCGCGAAAGTAGATGCGGCCCGAACCTTCCATGATCGAGTTGTCTCGACCGTCGAGCACCGCCAGCTCGATCGACGCGTCGACCTTCTGCGGGCACTTCACCCGCACCACCGTCGTGAACTTCTCGGTCATGAACGGTGACCCGCTGCCCGCCACCTCGTACGGCGACGCTACCGCTCCGCCCGGCCCGCGCATGAACTGCTTGCCGTGCTGCACCTTCACCACCGACCAGCTCACGTCGGTGGGCGCCTGGCTCGAGCCCGTCTGCTGCTGCTTCTCTTTCGGCTTCGCGAGGTTGTCGCCCTTGGGAATGTTGCTGTTCAAGTCGACCTTCAAACCGAGATCGAGCTTGGGCTTCTTCTCGGCCGCGAACACCGGGGCCGCGACGAACAACGTGAGGAGGCATGCGCGAAACACGCACCCACCTTACCCACCTATTCGGGAACGAGCCAGACAACCCCGAGCGGCGGCAACGTCAGCGTCAGCGACGCCGGCTGCCCGTCCCACGGAGGGCCGTCAGCGCGCGAGACCTCGAGGTTCACGCCCGACCCACCGAACATGCGCCCGTCGGAGTCGAGCAGCACGCGCCACTTGCCGCCGTGGGGCGCTCCGACGCGGTAGCCCTCGCGCACGACCGGCGAGAAGTTCGCCACCACGAGCACCTGCCGCGCGTCGTGGGCCTTGCGCAGAAACGCGAACGTATTCAGGTCGCGGCTGTCGGCCTGCACCCATGCAAAGCCCTCGGGCTTGAAGTCCCACCGGTAGAGCGCCGGCTCTTCGCGCATGACGCGGTTCAGCTCGCTCACCAGCGCCATGATGCCCTGGTGGCCGGGCTGCTCGAGCAGGTGCCAGTCGAGGCTCGCGTCGTTGTTCCACTCGTGGTGCTGCGCGAGCTCGCCGCCCATGAACAACAGCTTCTTGCCGGGGTGGGCCCACATCCACCCGTAGAGCGCGCGCAGGTTCGCGAGCTTCTGCCAGTCGTCACCCGGCATCTTGCCGATGAGCGACCCCTTGCCGTGCACCACCTCGTCGTGGCTCAGCGGGAGCACGAAGTTTTCGCTCCAGGCGTAGAGCGTGCCGAACGTGAGCTGGTTGTGGTGGTGCTTTCGAAAGAACGGGTCTTTCGAGAAGTAGCTCAGGGTGTCGTGCATCCACCCCATGTTCCACTTCTCGGTGAAGCCGAGGCCGCCGTCGTTCACCGGCGCGCTGACCTTCGGCCAGGCAGTCGACTCTTCGGCGATCATCAGCGTGCCGGGGTAGCGCTGGCGCACGACGGTGTTCACCTGCCGCATGAACCCGATCGCCTCTTCGTTCTCGCGGCCGCCCCACTTGTTGGGCACCCACTCGCCGGCCTTGCGCGAGTAGTCGCGGTAGAGCATCGAGGCCACGGCGTCTACGCGCAGCCCGTCGATGTGGTACTGGTCGAGCCAGAACAGCGCGCTCGCGACGAGAAAGTTGCGCACCTCGTTGCGGCCGAAGTTGAAGATGAGCGTGCCCCAGTCG
>JAEUJP010000496.1 GCA_016793725.1 Myxococcaceae bacterium
GCAGCGCGGCCGAGCTCGAGCGCCACGCCAGCGTGCAGTACGTGACGAAGCAGGTTCACGGGTCGCCGCGCTCGGGCGCTCCGGTCGTGCTCGCGCTCGAGGCCGAGGTGTTCGCGGGGCTGCGCCGCTTTGCTCGGGAAGAGGTCACCGACCTGCTCGTCGCCGAGCTGAGCGCGCGTGCGGCGCACGAGAAGCTCGCGCAGGCCGAGCAGATTCGCTTCAGCGGCGAGGCGCTGGTGAGGCGCCCGATGTTCGGCTCCATCGAGGGTGAGGTGGTGCTGGCGCCTTCGGCGGAGGGGCGGCTCGAGCTGTTCGTCGACCGGCGGCCCCTGTGCACGATTCCCGGCGCGCTGCCGCTGCCGCTCGCCGCGGCGCTGAACTTCGACCGGCTGACCCCGTCGCCGCTGCACGACCGCGTCGAGCGCGACGCCGCGTTTCAGAAGGTCGTCGACGCCGCGATGAAAGAGGCTCCTGTGCTCGGGGGCGACCTCGCCGCGCGCTGGGCTGAGCTGCGCACGCACCCCGCGGCCGTCGAGAGCGCCCTGCGGCTGTGCGCGCTGTACGGCGCCGAGCGCCGCAAGAAGAAGAAGCTGCACCCGCTGTTCGACATACCGCTGCTCGGCACGACCGACCGTCGCGAGCTCACCGTGCGTGCGCTCGTCGAGGCCGACTCGAAGAACCACGGCAAGGTGCTGTGGGCGAGCCGCAGCGGCGCGCTGCTCGATGGCAAGCCGGTCTGGCACGCGAGCCGGGAACAGCGGGAGTGGCTCGAGCCGCTGGGCTTCGAGCTGCGCGACGTGACCGGCGAGCTCGAGCAGGCCGACCGCGTGCGGGCGCGACCGAAGGTGGCGGCGCTGCGGGCCCCGCTCGAGAGCACCGAGCGCGAGCGCATCGACATGAACGGGGTCACGGGCGAGGTCGCGCTGCCGGCGCTGCCCAGCGAGCTGCTGAACGTCGACCTGCACCAGGAGCACGCGCTGCTCGAGCGCTACGAAGACGTGCACACGTTCGGGGGCGCTGCCGCGGTGAACTGTGACGGGCTCAAGCCGAACGCGACGTGGACCAAGGCGGCCCGTAACGCACAGTTTCGAGAGGTGATGCTGCAGGTCGAGAAGGCGCTCGAGCGCGCGCTCGCGCGGCGGCTGCAGAGCGGCCGTGACGGCTGGGAGGCGTGGGCGCTGAACGCCGTGAAGCACGCCGAAGAGCGCGGAGGCCCCGTCGCCGACGTGGTGCCTGGCCTGCCGCTGTTCGAGTCGCTGGCCGGCGACGCCGTCACCGTGGGCACCGTGGTCGCCGAGTACACGCGCTCGCGGCGCATCGCGGTGGCGGCCGAAGGCAAGGCCCCCGAGGGCCGGCTGATTCTGAAGGACTCGGCGAAGGCGCGGCAGCTGCTCGAGGCGCTGCGCGTGACGGTGAAAGACGTGTCGGACGAGCTCTTGAAGCAGGGCGAGGCCGAAGCGCAGCGGCAGGCGCGGCGCGTGTCGCAGCTCGCGTGGGCGGGCGAGGCGCTGGTGCGCATGAAGGTCGAGGGGCCGGGCGTGAGCGGCGAGCTCGCGCTGCCGGCGGGCGAGACCGACGCCGAGGTGATGCTCGTCAAAGAGGGCATCGGCGTGCAGACGCTGCCGCGCGTGCTGGCGCCGGGCGTGGTGGGTGTCGTCGACGTGCGCGACCTGCTGGTGAACGAAGACTGGAGCCGCGGCGATCTGGCTCCGCCCGACCGCGAGCAAATCGAGCAGCACGTCGACGCGCTGATGATGGCGCTGTGCAAGCGGGTGCCGTCGATGGCGAAGGCCGAGCGGCCCGCGGCGCGCAGGCACGTGCTCGCGTGGGTGAGACATGCGGGCGTGAGCCAGGCGGCTTCGTTCGATCGCTTGAGCGGCGTCAGCGCCGAGCTCGCGCGCGCGCCCGTGTTCGAGACGGCTGGCGGCGAGTGGGTGGGGCTGGCGGTGCTGGCGGAAGAGGTGCGGCGGCGCGGCCGGCTCGCGGTGTTCACGAAGACGTTCTTGAAGCCCGACACCGGCGGCGTGCTGGGGCTGGCGGTGAAGTCACACGACGAGCCGTGGCTGGCAGCGCTCGAGGGCGTGCTGGGCAAAGGCTCGCTCGAGCCGGTGAAAGACGCGGGGCTGTGGCGCGAGAAGCTGTCGGAGGAAGACCCGCCCGAGGGCAGCCGTGAGGCGTGGTCGCTGGGGCGGCTGCGCCGCGACGTTCGGCTCTTGCGGGCCGGGGCGCTCGGCGCGCTGTCGCCCGAAGACCTCGACGACGTGCGGCTGAGGAAGCTCGGGGGCGCGCAGCCGGTGCACTACGACGTTCGGCGCAAGCTGGTGCTGCTCGACGCCGAGCACCCGCAGGTGCAGCGCGCGCTGGCCGAAGGCAAGCTGCGGCGCGAGCGGCTCTACGTCTTGCTGGCCGCGATGTACGGCGCCATCAACCGCGCGCTCGAGCGCATCACCGACACCCACGAAGAGGCGCTGGCGCTCGCGCTCGCGAGGCACCTCGCCGAAAACCCCCAGCTGCTCGACGGCGAGTGAGCCGCGTTGCATGACCGGACACCTCGGCCCGGCCGCGATCGATGAAGCAGCTGTTCGACCCGATTCGCAAGAGCGGCGAGCCGCGCGTCATGGTGGCGTATTCACGCTCGTGCGCGGGCGCGAGACGAAGGCAGTAGCCGCCGGCGCTCCCGCCCGGCTTTCAGTAGAGGGTGCCGAGGTAACCGGACGTCAGGGGCACCTGCCCCTGGAACACCGAGCTGACCGCAGCGCGCGGCAGGCCCAGGTGGCGCTCCAGCAGCTCGGCGAGCACGAGCCGGTAATCGTGCACCACCGACAGCGCCGAGCTCGCGGTGGGCGAAGCGGGCAGGCTCCACGTGCGTGCTCCGAGGTAGCCCGCGTCGGTGAAGGGCCTCACCGGCCCACCGAGCAGCATCATCAGGCCGCCGCGCCCGTGGTCGGTGCCCTGGTTCTGGTTCTCGCGCACGGTGCGCCCGAACTCCGACATGACGGCGACCACGGTGTGGCTCCACAGCCCGCGGGCCTGAAGGTCGACCCTCAGCGCGGCCAGGTTCACCGCGAGGTCGTCGATGCTCTTGTAGACGGCCTTGTACTTGGTCGGGTCGTTCGTGAACTGGCTCGCGTGGCTGTCCCAGAACTGTTCGCCGTCGACCGTGACGATGGCCGGGTCGAGGCTCGTGTCGCAGAGCTCGGCCGCCAGCGCGAGCCGCTGCGCGAACTGGGTGTTCGACGTCACGTACCCATGCTGGGCGGTGAGGCTCGCGCTGGTCACGCCGGCGAGCTCGCCTGCGAGCAGGTTGCCGTCGAGCTCGGCGCTCCGGGCGGCGGCGCTCACCGCGGCCTCCGGCGAGCCCACATAGCTCGACAGCCGCTGCGCGCGAGTCCACCCCGGCCTCGGCGAGCCCGCCGCGTACATCGGCGGAACGCGCGCCGGGTCTGACATCAGCAGCGGGTCGGCGACGCCGCGAACGCTCTGCGGCACCGCGCGCGTCACGCAGGCACAGCGGCGGCCGAGCGCCGTCACGGCCCGGCCGAGCACGCCGGTGGTGGTGGCTCCGCTGGGGTCACCCGACTCGATGCGGTACTGCTGGTCGAAGTGAGAGCGGTTGTCGGCGGTGCCGCCCGCGTGCAGCACGAGGCCCAGGTTCGCGGCGGGCCCCGCGGCGAGCAGCGGCTGCATCGCGGGGTGAAAGTTCAGCCCAGCGAACGCCAGCGGGTTCGCCATGGCGATGTTCGGCCGCAACGCCTGAAACGCAGAGAACGCCGAGCCTCCGGGAGCCGCCAGGCTGAGCGCGTCGGCGCCCCCGCGCAAGAAGACGAAGATGAGGCGCGGCGCGGTGCTCGCGGCGCGCGCCCGGGTACCCCACAGCGCGGTGAAGGCCCCGGCGGCGGTCAAGAAGTCGCGGCGACGCACGTTCATCTCCACAAGAGCTCCTGGGTGCCGAGGGTGAGGCCGAGCAGCGTGTTGTGGCTGCGCTTGTTGGTGCTCGAGTTCAGGTGGTACGCCCACGAGGCGGTGTTCGCGAACACGGCGCGCATCACCGACTGCTGCGCAGCGGGGAAGACGAAGGCCTGCGAGCCGGCGGCGCCGACGACATCGCCGAAGCCGAGCTGGGTCTCGACGTACCACTCGAGCGCGGCGTTGCTGCCCGAGCTCGTGCGGCGCTGGTCGAGGGCGGTGCGCGCGGTAGGCGAGCCCAGGTCTCTGCGCGCCGCCGGCGCGAGCAGGTCGAACGCGCTGCCCACCTCGAGGCCGAGGCGGCTGGCGTCGTCGATGAACGCCGACGAGACGTAGGCCGCTCCGTCGAGCCGGTAGCCGATGGGCGGGCCCACCTCGGTGCGCACCGCGCCCAGCAGCGTGTTGCTCTGCTGCATGATGCGGTCGAGGAGCTTGTGCGCCGTCGTGGAGCGCAGCGCCGTGCAGCGAGCGATGACCTCGTCGGGCGTGATGGTCGCGGGCGCGAAGTCGGCGCGGGTCAGGGCCCCCGCCACCGCGGCATCGCGCAGGTCGATGAGGTTCACACCCTGGGCGCGGGCGACGGCCAGCGGCAGCTCGACGGGTGAGCGCTGCAGGTTGCGGTAGTTCGCCTGCGCCCAGAAGGCGTTGCGCGAGACGAGCGCGGTGACGACGGTGGTGAGGTTGCCGGTGGCGCCCCAGCTCGTCTCGCACGCGGTCTGGGCCGCCGCCCGCAGTGCGGGCGCATAGAAGCGGGCCACCAGCTTCTTGCATACGTTCGTGCGGGTGAGGGGGTGCTTCGCGAGGTCCTTCGCGAGCGCTTCGACGCGCGTCGCCGACGGCGGGTAGTCGACGCCGAGCACCCGCACCGTCTTCGGGCTGGCGAGCGCGGAGTTGTAGACGAAGCCGCTCACTCCGCTCGACACCGCGGTGTAGGGGTGCGCATTCCACCCGCAGAGCGCGGCGGCTGCGCCTTCGACGTCGGCCTGACCGTAGACGCCGGCCTCGGGGCCGATGCCGAGCGTGTGCAGCTCGAGCAGCTCGCGCGCGAGGTTCTGGTTGCTCGCCACGCCCGTCACCGGGTCGCAGCGGTTCGACGCGTTGTCGAGGTAGTACAGCATGCCCGGCTCGCGCAGCACCTTCACCAAGAGCGCCTCGAACGTGCCACCGAGCGCGCTGCCCAGCTGCATCGGGTAGCCATCGGAGCCGTAGTAATAGGTGGTCGACTTCTCGGTGTTGACGTTGAAGTGGTTCAGCCACAGCTCGTGCAGCACCTCGTAGAGGGCGAGCTGGCGGTCGTCGACGGTGCCGGTGGCGCTGCGGCTCTGACTGCCCACCAGCTCGCGCAGCTCTTTCAAGAAGCTGAGCTGACGGCGGGCGTCGTACCAATAGGTGCCCCAGGAGTTCAGCTCGACGCCTCGGGGGTCGGCCTGCTGGCGCACCACACTGGTGTTGAGCTCGAAGCGCGTGAAGGTGGTGAGCGCGAGCGTGCGGTTGCGCACCTCGGTGACGTCGGCGGAGTCGACGGGCGCGCTGGTGAGCGCGGCGAGCTGGCGCGCGAGCTCGTCGGCGACGAACACGGTGGTGCAGTCGCTGGCCTTCATCAGCGTGAGCGGGCCGTGCGGGCCCGGGCCGAAGCCCAGCCGCGAGGCCGCGTGCATCAGCACCTGCGCGTCGGTGAGCCCGCCCGAGGCGCGCTGCGCGACGATGGCGGCGTAGAGGCCCGCCCCGACGGTCGGGCGCTGTGCGCACTGGGGGCTGCTGCGGAGGTTCGCGAGGTTCGCGAGCGTGACCTGCGCCGCGCAGGGCAGGCCGCCGAGCAGCGCGGCGAGCACCAGGGCCCTCATCGGGGCTCCTCGGCTTCGGGCATCGGCGCGGTGCGGTCGAGGGCCTCGAAGCGGCGCACGCGGGTGAGCTGCTCGACCAGCTCGCGGCGCTCGGCGTCGGTGTACTGGCGAACTGTTTGATATCGCTCGGCTTCTCGGAGCACCCAGGCCACGTCTTCTTCGTCGAGGGCGTCGAGCGCCGGAGGCGCGACGACCGGCGCAAGCGGGGCTGTCGCGACCGTGGCTTCGGTCGAGAGGCAGGCAGGGAGCACGGCCAGGCAGAGCAGCGCGAGTCGCATTTTGTGAGCGACGGACCTGCGCAGAATCTGTCGCACGCGCAGCGCCGGGTCGCGGCGCTGCCCATCGCGCCTGGCACGGCGAACGTCATGGAGCCAGGTCAGGCACGGCCACCTGAACCATGCGCCCGGCCTGAACCGGCACGGGCCGCCGGCCGCCGTCGGTCTGGGTGAAGAAGCCGTCGACCTCGACCTGGCGGTAGGCGGCGATGTACACGGTGCCGGCGTCGAGGCCCCAGCTCGCGAGCGCGCGCAATGCCTCGGCGTCGAGCAGCGGCGCAGAGCGGATGCCGGCATCGAGCGCCATCGCGCTGGCCGGCACGGTGCGAAAGAGCCCGCCCTCGCCGCCGCGCTGGCTCGGGGCGCCGAGCGAGACGTAGAGGACGTCGAACGTGCCGTCGGGCAGCTGAATCGGCGTGGCGAGCGAGGCCCGCGGCCCGAAGAGCTGCGCCGGCGCCGGCAGCGGCACAGGGGCGGGCACGGTGACGACCGCCGCTCCGCCGTCGAAGAAGGTGGCGACGCCGCCGTCGAGCAGCAGCCCGGTCACGGTGAGCGTGTCTGCCGCCGCGTACGCCGGTGCGCCGACGAGGCCGGTCTGCGCGTAGCGAGCGCCGTTGTGCGTGAACGTCGCGGTCTGCGCGCTCGACTGCAGACGAACGCGCGGAAAGCCGAGCCGGCTGTTGAACGTGGCGATCTGGTCGTAGCCGACGGACTCGTCGTTCAGCGCGCCGAAGAACGGGGCCATCGCGTCGGTGGCGGCGATGAGGTTCGCGGTGACTCCGGTCGGCTGGGCGCTCCACACGTCGCCGGTGCGCGACAGCCGGGTGTTGTCAGAGAGCATGATGGCGTCGCCCTGGCCACCACACTGGATGATGCCGAGGTCGAAGCGTATGACCGAGCGGTCGTCGCGCGTGCGCGGGTCGTTCGGCACGTCGACGTAGGCGGACTCGTGCGAGCGGCCGGGCGCGAGGCAGGTGAACGAGAAGGGGAACGCCCTCGGCACGCCCGGCATCAACGTGGAGCGCATCGTGAGGAGCTCGTGCTGTTCGGGGGCGAGCGGCTTCTGGTGGTGGAGCGCTACGCTGTCGGTGGC
>JAEUJP010000344.1 GCA_016793725.1 Myxococcaceae bacterium
GTCGCGGCGCAGGTCGCGCCCGCCGGCTTGCACGTCTGGCCCTGGCAGCGCAGCACGCCGCCGTCGCCCGGCACGCACGGCAGGCCGTCGCAGCACTGGTCTTTGAACTGGCAGGTGTCGCCAGCGGCGATGCAGCACGGCGCCTCGCCGGTGTAGCCGGTGGGGCACGCCGTCGAGCCGCCGCCGAAGCACCGGGGTATGCCCGAGCTGTCGGGCTTGCAGACCTCTTTCATGCCGTCGCAGCAGTTCTGCGACGCGTTGATCTTGCCGCCGTCGGGCAGCACCGGCGCACCGCAGATGTTGCCGACCGGGTTGCACGACTGGCCGTTGTCGCAGCGGCCGCCGCTGCACATCACCGAGCCGTTCGGGTTCGTGCCGCCGCCGCAGCAGTCTTGTGCGCTGTTGCACCACGTGCCGGTGAGCCGGCACCCGCCGGCCGGCAGGCACACCGACACGCCCGAGCCCGGGTCGAAGCAGATGCGCGAGCAGCAGTTGCTGCCGCCGCTGCACGGGTTGCCCTCTTGAATGCACCCGCCGCCGCCGCCGCCGGTCACCATCTCGCAGCGCCCCGGCGCGCCGCTGCTGCCCGAGCAGGCGTGCCCGCAGCACTCGTCGTCGCTCGTGCACACGTCGCCGTTCGGCTGGCAGTAGTACGCCTTCGCGCAGACGCCGGCCTGGCAGTTCGACGAGCAGCACTCGCCGCCCGAGCCGCACGCCTGCCCGAGCACCTTGCAGGTGCCGCCGCCGAGCGTCGCGCAGGCGCCGTTCGTACAGGTCTGGGTGCAGCACTCGGCGCCGCTGGCGCAGGGCGCGCCGACGTCGCCGCAGGCCCTGGCCCCACAGGCGCCGTTCACGCAGCTGTTGAGGCAGCACTCGGTCGCCGAGGTACAGGAGTCACCGGCCGACCTGCAGAAGGTGCTCGCGGTGCACACCGAGCCGCTGCAGGTGCCGCAGCAGGGCGTGGTGGCGCTGCAGGGCTCGCCTGCCGCCACGCACACGGCCGCGTCGCTCCCGCCCGGGGGAACCGGGCCTCCGCACTGACACCCCGCTGCCGCCAACAACACCACGATTGTGAGCGCTCGCATGCCGGCTTAGACCCGCGCTCGCACACGCCGGCCACGAACAGTGGCCGCTCGCGGGAACCCGAGGTCATGGAAGACATGCAGGAGCTGTCCCGGGTACTCCAGCGGGCAGCGACAGGTGACGAGACCGCATTTCGGTGGCTCTACCGCGGCTTCCGGCAGGGGGTGGTGCGTCTGTGTGCGGGGTTTGCGGTGCTCGACGATGACGAGATTGAAGACGTGGTTCAGGAGTCGTTCGTGAGGGCCTTTCGCCGCGTCAGCCAGCTGAAGACGCCCGCCGCCTTCGAGCCGTGGCTCTACGCCATCGCGCGCAACCGCGCGCTCACGGCGATCGCGCGCAAGACGACCGCGGCGAAGGTCAAGGCCGAGCTCGAGCACGAAGACCCCGAGCCGTTCGAGCTCGTGCCCGAGGCGCTCAGGGTCGAGGCGGCCACCGAGGTGGTGCGCGAGGTGATCGCCGCGCTGCCCGACGGGCCCGAAAAAGAGACGGCGCGGCTCTTCTACGTCGAGGGCAACCTGACCGCGCGCGAGATCGCCGACCGCGAAGGTGTCGGCAAGAGCGCGGTGACGATGCGCCTCGAGCGGTTTCGCGCGCGCGTGAAGCGCGTGCTGCTGCGACGTTTGCTGGAGACCCGATGGGCCACCTGACGAAAGAGAGCTGGGCGCGGCTCCTCGCGAACCCTCGCAGCGAGCCCGAGCTGTTCGAGCACCTGAAGTCGGGCTGCGAAACGTGTGAGGCGTTTCTCGCCGGCGAGCCGCACCCGCTGCTCGACGGGGTCACCGACGCCGGGCTGCTCCACGGCCCCCGCGCCACGAACGACGACGCGCGCGCCGCGGCGACGTACGCGCGCATCAGAGAGCCCCGTCGGCCGGCGGTCAGCGGTGACGCGACAGCGTCACAGCGGGGCGGAGTACCCGGAACTGCCGACGGCCGACAGGGAAGTCGGCCGGCGGTCAGCGGTGACGCGACAGCGTCACAGCGGGGCGGAGTACCCGGAACTGCCGACGGCCGGCGAGAAACACCGTGGGGGCTCGCGCTCGCCGCCGTGCTGCTCGCCGTGCTCGGCGCCGCCCTGCTCGTGCTGAAGCCGAAAGAAGAAGGCGCCTCGGGCATCAAGGGAGGGCCGCACCTCACGCTCGAGCTCTCGGGCGTCGTGAAGTCGGCCGAAGGCGCGCTGACCCGCGTCGAGCGCGGCCAGACGATCGCGGCCGCGGGCACGCTGCTGCTGCGCTACCACGCGTCGGACGCGGCCCAGGCGAAGCTCGCGGTCGTACGCGACGGCCGCCGCGAAGAGCTCGGCGCGGTGTCGCTCGAGAGCGGCACACATGACCTCACCCGTGAAGGGGCCCTGCTCGGGCTCTCGCTCGAAGGCGAGCGGGGCCGCGTGGTGGTGCGGGTCGAAGCGGTAGGCTCTGCGGCGGAGCTCGAGGTGAATGTCGGCCCGTAGCCTCTGCAGCGCGGTGTTCGCTCTCTTGGCCGCCGGCTGCGCGACGGGTGCGCTCGAGAAGGGCGGGCTCGTGAAGCTGAAGGTCGAGCAGGGCGCGCTCGACGACGCGTACCGCCCGCGCCGCTTCGCGCTGCTCGTCGGCATCTCGCAGACGGCCGACGAGGGCTTTCGCACGCTGCGGTACGCCGAAAAAGACGCGAGCGATCTCTCGGTCGCGCTGCGCGACCCGGCCGTGGGCCACTTCGACGACGTGCAGGTCGTCACTTCGCGAGACGCCACCACCCGTGCCGGCCTGCTCGACGCGGTGGCGCAGCTCGCGCGAAAGGCGACCCGGCCCGACGACGTGGTGGTCGTCTACGTCTCGGCGCACGGCACGCTCGCGCGCGACGAGCGTGGGGTGCTGCGGCGCTACCTCGTGACCAGCGACGCGATCGTCGAGCGGGCGTCACAGACGGCGCTCTCGATGGACGCGCTCGAGGCCAGCTTCAAGCAGCTGCCGTCGCGGCGGCGCCTGCTCGTGCTGGCCACCTGTCACTCGGGCGGCGGCAAGTCGCTGCTGCCGCGCGAGGTCGAGGCCGAGCTCGCGACGCTGAAGGCCGGCTTCTACGCGCCGCCGCTCGAAGAGGCGAGCCGCGCGTCGGTGGTGCTCTCGGCGAGCGACTGGGGCGAGACGGCGCGCGAAGACGAGCAGCTCGAGAACGACATCTACACCCACTTTTTCGTCGAGGCGCTGGCCAGCGGTGACCGCAACGGCGACGGCGCGGTGACCGCGACCGAGGCGCACGACTGGGCGCGCCGGCGCACCTACACCTTCACGAAGGGGCGGCAGCGGCCGTCGGCCGAAATTCTCGAGGTGGGGGCAGACCCCATCGTGCTGTCGGGCGCCGTGAGGCGCTTCGGCAACCCCGAGCTGTTCAGCTACAGCCAGCGGCTCGACGGCTTCGAGCTGAAGGTCGACGGCGAGGTGAAGACCGAGCTGCCGGGTGGGGCGGCGGTCGCTCCGGGTACACGGCGGGTCGAGCTGACGAAGGGCGGTGTGCCGCTGTTCGACGGGCCTGTGGTGGTGGCCGAGGGCGAACGCATCGAGCTCGACGCGCTGCTGCGCCGCACCGAGCCGCGCCGCAGCGTGACGTTGACCGGCGGCGCGTTCGGGTTCGCCGATGAAGCGAGCCGCGCCGGGCTGCTCCCGGCCGTGGCGACGGCGGGTCTGACGTTTCGGTGGGAGCGCCTGTTCGATGCGCCGCTCGCGCTGCAGCTCGGCCTCGCGGGCAGCTTCGGCACGCACACGCTGCTCGAGAACGCGCCGTTTCGGTATCAGCTCGTCACCGGCAGCGTGGGCATCGACTACCTGTGGCAGCGCGGCAGCCTGCAGCTGTTCGGCGGGCCCGAGGTGGCCGGTCTGTGGCTCGCGAGGTCATTTGCGCTCGAGAGCTACGTGGGCGCCCAGAACGTGATCACGGTGATGCCCGGCGTGTCGGTAGGGCTCGCGTACATCTTCTACGAGCACTTCGAGCTCTCGGCGCGGGCGCGCGCGCTGCTCGGGCTCATGTCGGTCGACGGTGAGAGCCGGGCGATCGGCTTCTTCTCGGCGTTCGCCGGAGCGGGGTACCGGTTTTGAGGGCGCTCCTGCTCAGCGGCCTCGGCGTCGCGTGCGCGTGCGGCGGGCTCGACAACCGGCCGCTCGTGGTGGGCTCGGTGCGCGGCGTGGCGGCTGGCTGCGACGGCGACGCGGTGGTCGGCGTCGTGGGCGACACGTCGGTGCAGGTCAGGCCCGATGAAGCGTGCGTGTTTCGCATCGATGGGCTCGACCCGGGCGCGTACGAGCTGTTCGTGGCGCCGACGAAGAACAAGGTGACGCTCGTGCCGGTGCAGATCGCAGCGACGAAGCTCGCCGACGTCGGTGACGTCGACGCGCGGCCCGGTGCATTCGTGCGCGTGCGCGTGTCGGCGCCGGGCAGCGTCGAGCTCGAGGGCGAGGTGACGGCGCCCGACCTGCCGCTCGCGGCGGCTGCGATCGGCCGCTCGGGCATGGCGCGCATCGGGCCATTTCCCGCGGGCTGCTTTCGCCTCGACGTGACGATGAAGCAGCTCGGCAAGAAGAGCGCGACGAGCTGCGTCGCCGAGGGCGACGAGCGCGACGTCGACGTGACGTATTGAACCGCGGTGTTGGCGCGACGTCAGCGCGACGATGAAGCGCCGGCAGGGCCGGCCTGGCCTGCCGCGACGCGCTCGCGCACGCGGCCGAGCACGTTCTGAAAGTGCTGCAGCGGCTGCGGCAGCGTGACGATGCCCATGTGGTCGACGCCGAAGCCGATCACCTCGGTGGCGCGCTGTTGCATGGTGACGTCGAGCTCGCTGTTGAGCGCGACGGTGCCGTCGTCGCCCACGTTCGAGCCCTGGCCGTAGCTGAAGAACATGTAGTGCGGCACCGAGGGAATCGCGGTGGCGATGGTCTGCTTCTGAAACTCGCTGCCCTCTTTCATGTCGTACCAGATGGGCACGGTCATCGGAGAGATGGTGGTGCCGCTCTCGGCCATGCCGTGGCCGCCCCAAGGCGTCGAGAAGGTGACGAGCGCGGCGACGTTGAACTTGTGATCGCGATCTTGCAGCTGCGCGACGGCGTCGCGCGCGACGAGGCCGCCGACACACTGCGAGACGACGACGACGTTCTGGAAGTCGTGCAGCACGCGGTACTCGTCGAGCAGGCTCTTGAGCGACTGCGCAGCGAGGTTCATGCGCATGCCCGAGGCGTACCAGAAGAGCCAGGGCTGGTAGCGGCTCTTGTCCATGCCCTCCATCACGGCGCGCATGTCGTCGGGGGTGCCGCCGATGCCGGGCACGTAGAGCACGGGGAGCTTGTTCGGGTCGTACGGCTCGAGCAGGTACAGGCGGTCGACCGGCACCTCTTTGCGGAACTCGCCGGGCGCCCAGTGGCCCTTGCGGCCCATTCGCTCGCGGAAGCGGTCGTCGGCGATGGTGACGAGCTCGTCGTGAATGGGCGCCCACTCGAAGTGCGGCTTCGTGGTGGTGTCGGTGCTGAGCATCAGGTCGATGCTCGCGCGCAGCTTGCCCTCTTGCAGCAGCAGCTGGCGCGGGTAGGTGACGCGCGGCTCGCCCTCGTCGATGCGGAGGTTCGAGTTCAGGTCGGCGAACGCGAACACCGAGTAGCGGCCCTCGTTCGCGAAGAAGTGGTAGCGGCCGGCGCGGTACATCACCTGCGAGAACTCGACCTTCGGCTGAGCGCCGTCTTCGCGCACCAGCAGCACGATGAGGGGGCGGCCGTTTTCGATCGGCAGGTCGCCGTCAGAGAGCATGCCCTCGAACTCGGCGAGCGCGCCGAGCGCGGCGTTCTGCTTGCGCACCTCGAACCCGACACAGCCGGTCAGGGCGGGCAGGCAGAGGGTGATGATCAGCGCAGGAAGCGTCTTCACGATGTTGCGGGGAGTCACTTGGCGGGGTGGCCTTCTACCGTAGAAGAACTGAGAATGGCAGGGGTGACGCGGTTCTTCCCGGCGCTGGTGTTGTTGGGCTGCATCGAGCCGCCTTCTGCGTTCGAGAACACCCGACCCGAGGTCAGTGTGCAGAAGGTGAGCGTGGCGGCGACCGGCGTGCCGAAGAACGTGACCCTCGTGTTGGATCGTTCGTTCGCGCTGACGTTTCGCGCGGTTGAGGTCGGTGAGGCGCTCGCGAAGGTCGTCGAGGCGCGGCAGGGCGACTACCGGTTCGGGCTCTCGCTCGCTCCGGCGGGGCCCGGCTGTGGCGCGACGGCCCCGGTGGTGCTCCCTGGCGGCGATGTGGCGGAGCTGCTCGCGCAGCTGCGGGGCGTGACGGCGACCGACACCGAAGAGAACGCGCTGGCCGAGACGCTGCTCGCGCTGCCGCCGCACGACACGACGCGCGAAGATTGGGTGGTGCTGCTGACGGGCGCCGCCGGCGACTTCTGCGCGGGAGATCTCGTCGACGCGGCGGGCCGGCTCTCGCGGCGCAACATCAGCCCGCGCGTGGTGAACCTGGGCTACCCCTCACCGACGCTCGACGACGTCGCGGCCGTGGGCGGCAAGAAGGTGTTCGCCGGCCGCGACGCGACGTCGCTGAAGCAGAGCCTCGACGCGCTGTTCCCTTCTGCGCCGATCGCGGTGTGCACGTATGCACTGCCCGCGAAGCCGGCCGGGCCCGCGCAGGTCGAGGTGCTGCTCGACGGCGAGAAGCTGCGCTACCCCGTCGACTGGGAGCTCGTGCCCGCCGGCGTGCAGCTGTTCGGCGGCGCATGCGAGAAGCTGCAGCGGTCGCGCTACGATGCGCGCGTCGAGCTCGAGCTGCGGGTGACGGGCGGGTCATGAGAGTTGGCGTCGTGATGCTGGTGTTGATGGGCTGCGGCGGCGATGCCGCGTGGCAGAAGCTCATCGAGGGTGACCCGTCGCACATCGTCGAACTCGAGGCGAAGGTGGCGATGCGGCGAGAGCCCGTGCACGTGACGTTCGTGGTCGACTCGCCTCGCGCTGACGTTCCGTCGGCGCTGATCAACTTGATGTCGAAGCGTTCGAGCGACTACCGCTTCGGGCTGGCGGTCGCAGGCGCGCAGTGTGGCGTGGGGCGGGCGCTGCCGCCGGGCACCGACCCTGCGGTCGTCATCGGCACGCTGCTCGCGCCGCCCTCTGGTGAGGCTGCGAGCTGGACGTCGGCCATGCGTGGTGTCGCGCTGCCTGAGGAGTCGGGGGCCGTCAGCTTCGTCATCCTGGTGACCTCGAATGCGGCTGACGCCTGCGACGCCGACCCGGCCACGATCGTGAAGGAGCTCCGGCGCAAACACCTGCCGACGATCGTCATTCAGACCGGCCCGAGCTCGGCCACGCTCGAGGCGACGGCGGCTGCCGGTTTCGCGCGTACCTGCCCCCTCGGCACCGACGCCGAGTGCGCTCCGGGCGTTTGCGACAGTGACACCGGCATGTGCAGCCAGCACGCCTACTCGGCCCCCGACCCGGTTGCGCTCGAGGCCGTGCTCGAGAAGCTCTTCACCCCGCTCGCGCAAGACGTCTGCGCGTTTTCGTTCGAGCCCGCTCCGTCGAGCCCCGAGCGCATCGAAGTCTTCGTCGAGCGCGAGCGCCTGAACGCACCGAACGACTACGAACTGACCGAGAGCTTCACGCGGGTGCGCTTCAAGCACCGCTTCTGCGACCGCATGCGGAACAGCGGCGCGGCGAACCCCACCCACGTCGTCATCCGCATCGACACGAGACCGTGATAGTCGTCGGCGCCGCCGGTGACCGCACTGCTCGTCGCGCTGCTGTTGTCGCAAGAACTGCCCGACGGGCTCGTCGCGCCCTCAGCCGACTGCCCCGGCCCGCCCGACTACCCGCCGAACGAGAAGGTGACGGGCATCGGCGGCCGGGTCGTGCTGAACGTCAGCATCGACGAGACCGGCGCGGTCACGAAGCTCGAGGTCTTTCAGGCGCTCGCGCCCGCGTTCGACGAAGCCGCCATCGCGTCGGCGAAGAAGTGCACGTTCAAGCCGGCCACGATGAACGGCAAGGCGCTGCCGTCGGTCGTTCAGCTCTCGGCCGACTTCGCGCCGCCATTACAGCCGTGGACGCTCGAGGGCGACGTCGTCGGCGAGCTCGGCGAGCCCCTCGCCGGAGCCACCGTCACCTTCGGCGGCAAGACCGCCACCACCGACGCCGCCGGGCACTTCAGCCTCACGTACCCCGAGCTGCCGCCCGGTGACGGTTGGGTGCAGGTGGCCCTCGCCGGCAAGGGCGACAAGGCCTTCCCCGAGGTGTTCCGCTCGGGGCTCACGACGCGCGTGCGGTACCAGCTGCCGAACGAGAAGACGTACGAGACCCGCGTCGAGGGCAGCCGGCTCTTGCCGCCGATTCCCGAGCCCGACAAGACGCCGCAGGTCAGCAAGTTCATCGTGACGAAGGCCGACCTCGACCGCGCGGTCGGCGCGTACGAAGACGTCACGCGCGTCGTGCAGCAGGCGCCGGGCGTCGCGGCCGACCCCGACATTCTCGGCACGCTCTTCGTGCGCGGCGGCGGGCCCGACGAGGTCATCTTCTACCTCGACGGCGTGCCGCTCTCGAACCCGTACCACCTGGGCGGCTACCTCAGCATCTTCAACCCGCAGATGCTCGAGACCGCCGAGTTCTACACGGGCGGCATACCGGCGCGGTTCGAGCCGACGCTCTCGGGCGCGCTCGAGATTCACTACGCGACGGGTGAGACGAAGAAGCCGCACCTGCTCGCCGACCTCTCGATGCAGACGGCGATGCTGCGGGCCGACGTGCCGCTCGGGGTCGAGGGGCTGTCGGCGGTCGTCTCGTTTCGGCGCAGCTACTTCGAGGCGTACTTCGCGGCGCTGCGGGCGCTGAAGATCGTGGGCTCGAACTTCTTCGCGCCCGAGATCACCGAGGCGCTGGCGCGCGTCAGCTTTCGCCGCGGCCGGCACCACACGATGGCGACGTACATGTACGTGCAAGACGGCATCAACCTCTCGGCGAGCCCGGGCGAGACCCCGTTCTTCAACTTCGCGGGCGACCTGAGGCTCGCGAACCGCATGCACCTGGGCTCGGTTCAGCACACCATCGATCTCGGCGGCGACAGCAACCTCAAGTTCCAGGCGTCGTTCACGCACGACCGCAGCTCGAGCTCGGTGCGCGAGGTTCTGCCCGGCGACACGCCGAGCGACCGCTTCTTCGGCCAGACGGCGTGGCGCGGTGACCTCACGCTGCGGTCGGACCTCGTCATCGCCGGCCCTTCGAATCGCATTCAGGCGGGCGTGCAGTTCGCGCACCGCGAGCTGAGCCTGCTCTCGTCGGCGATCGCCGACACCCGAGGCAACGGCGCGTGGGCGCAGTACCCCTCGGTGTCGACGTACGACCAGCCGATCGAGCCGCTCCCGTATGTCACGCGAGACCTGCTGTCGGCCTACGCCGAAGACACGCACAAGCTCACCGACAACATCACGCTCGAAGCGGGCGGCCGCGGCCAGCTCGAGGTGCGCACGAGCCAGTTCAGCGGCTCTGCGCGAGTGGCTGGCGCGGTGACCCTGCCGATTCACTCGGTCATCAAGGTCTCGGCGGGCGTGTCGCTGCAGCCGATTCAATCGCCGCTGCTGCTCGACGAGCGCTACGGCAACCCGGCGCTCACGCCCGAGCGCAGCTCGCAGGTCGTGCTCGGTCTCGAGCAGCCGTTGCCGTTCGAGGCGCTCGTTCGACTCGAGCTGTGGGTGAAGTACCTCGACAACCTCGTCGTGAACCCCGACACGTATGCGGGCGTGCTCGAGCGCGAGGCGCGCGGTGACCGCGTCTTCGTGAACGGCGGCACCGGCCTCGCCCGCGGTGGCGACCTGCTCTTCATGGGCCGCACGCGTCACTTCTTCTACGGCCTGTCGCTCGGCCTGCTGTCCTCCGAGCGCACGAACCCGCTCGCGACGACCGGTCGCAACACCTACCCGGTGCCGTGGGACCAGCAGTTCACCTCGGCCTTCAGCCTCTCGTGGTCGCCGAACGATCACTGGCTGTTCAGCGGTCGCTTCAGCCTGCGCAGCGGGCGGCCGTACACCCCGGTCACCGGCTTTCGGCTCATCACCGACGACGAGGGCAAGCTCCGCTGGGTGCCCGACTTCGCGGCGATCAACAGCGAGCGCTACCCCTGGTTCTACGAGCTGTCGCTGCGCGGCGAGTACCGGTGGAACTTCGGCCCCGTGAAGATGGCGTTCTATGCCGAGGTGATGAACGTCACGAACGCGATGAACGCGTTCACGTACATCTACGGCTCGGGCACGACCGACCCGACCGCCCCCGGTGGCGTGATGCAGCCCGAGCGCGGCCAGGTGAACCACCTGCCCATTCGCCCGTTCATCGGCGTGCGCGCCGAATACTGAGCGCGGCGCCTTCGAAGCTGTCTACCGCAGGAATGTCATGGCCCGGTGAACCCCCTGCGCCCTGCAGGTGAACGGCCGGCGGTGTGTTGTGCGTCTGCATCGTGGGGTGCCCCGGTCGCGCCGGGCGCGCAATCGTTGGGGGGGCTGCAGCGTTGTCGTCACATGCGCGGCAGCTGGCGGTTGGCGTCAGGTCTCATCTTCTTGGGCTTCGTGCCGGCGATCGCCGGCGCGGTTCGCCTTCACGAAGTCGCCTCAGGGGCCGCGGTCACCGAAGACAACGCGCGCTACCTCGCGATGCCGGTGCCCATCGCGCTGCACATCGTCGCGGCGACCCTGTTCGCGCTGCTCGGCGCGCTGCAGTTCGTGCCGAGCTTGCGCCGCGGTGGCTGGCATCGGCGCGCAGGCCGCGTGCTCGCCGCGTGCGGCGTCACCACGGCGGTGACTGGCGTGTGGCTGACGGTGGCCTACCCGCGCGTCGAGCCAGACGGTGTCGCGGTCGTCGTGATGCGGCTCGTCGTCGGTGCCGCGATGTTCGCGAGCATCGTGCTGGGCGTCGCTGCCGCGCGGCGCCGCGACATTCAGACGCATGAGCGGTGGCTGATGCGGGCCTACGCGCTCGGCCTGGGCGCCGGCACCCAGGTCTTCACGCACCTGCCGTTCTTGGTTCTCGGCAAGCCGGGCGTCGCCGGCCGCGCACTCGCGATGGGAGCGGGGTGGCTCATCAACGTCGCGGTGGTCGAGTGGGTGATTCGGTCATCGCTGCGGCGGCGCCACGAAGTCGATCACCTGGCGGTCGTTGCGGCGGTAGACGCTGAAGTCCTTTCGATCGAGCGTCAGCACGCGCGCCTTGGGTGACTGCTCGCACATCGCAACGACGCACGCGTCGGCAAGGTCCATCTGCGAGTAGCGCTTCATCAGCGTGCGCAACCGCGGCCAATGTTCAGCGACGTCGAAGCGCACGTCGAGCGCGCCGCGATCGATGAGTGCAAAGAGTGGGTCTGCGCCGACGTCGTCTTCTCTCAGGAAGTAGGCGGCCTCGGTCAACACGGCCTCGCACACCAGCAAGGGCGGGCGCACCTGCTTGAGAAGCGCGACGGCCCATTCGTGGTGCGCGTCATTGCGGTTCAGCGCC
>JAEUJP010000531.1 GCA_016793725.1 Myxococcaceae bacterium
ATCTTGTTCTTGGCTGCCTTGGCCATCTTCGACCGCCCCGACTCGGCAAGCGCCTCGAGAATTTCAGCGCCGATCGACTTCAGCTCGAACTGAGGCTTCTCGGCGAAGTGTACGCCCACGTAGTAGCGCGCCTCGTCAGACAGCTTCTTGTCTTTGTTCACCGTCTCGGCGACCTTGAAGCCCTCGGCGTGCAGCTTCTCGAGCGCGGCCAGCACCGGGTCGCGCTGCCGCGCCCGCGGGTGAGGGTCGAGCGAGTGGTGCTGCAGCTGCGCCACCGCGAACCCGTACTTGTCTTCTTCGGTGGCCACCGTCGAGCGCCCCAGCAGCTGCGCGATCGCATCGGCCCGCGCCGGGTCTTTTTTCTGCAGCGCCTTCACCTTCTCGCGCAACAGCTCGGCCCAGCCCTCGGGGTCGGCGTTGCGCACCGGCTCGAGCTGCCGCCGCGCCACGGCGAACGAGTCAGACAGCTGCTTGCCTGCCGCCGCCAGCAGCTTCTTCACCTGCCCCTTCGACAGCTGCGCCGCGAGCGGGTTCAGCACCTCGGCCAGCACCTGCGCGCCCGCCTCTTCTTCGGCGTCGGCCAGCGCCTCGACCAGCACGTCTTGCCCGCCCGGCAGCCCCGCCAGAATTTTCGACGCCGCCTCGGCCCGCGTGCGGTCACCACCGCGCGCCACCGGCGCCAGCGTCTTCGCGACCAGCTTCGCCTTCGTCTCGGCCATGCCGCCGAGCACGCCGATCGCCCACAGCGACACGTCGACCGACTTCGCGCTGCACAGCTCGGCCAGCTCGTCGGCGAACTCGGGCCCCATCTTCATCACCGTCAGCGAGTCGCGCGCTGCGCGCGCCACGAACGAGTCGGGCTCTTCGAGCAGGTCGATGAGCGTGCGCAGCACCTTCTTCGACGGGTTCGCGCCCATCGCGAAGCGCAGCGCCGTCGCCGCCTCGACGCGCACCAGCGGCACCTGCTTTCGCCCGAGGAACTCGAGCAACGTCTTTTCGGTGTCGGGCAGCTCGAGGTAGCCGAGCACCTTCAGCGCCCCGCGCAGCACGTCGACCTCTTCCTGCGTCTTCTTCTTGTCGATGAACTTCTCGACCTGCGTGCGCATCACCCTGCGCTCGGCCTCGGTGCCCGCCTTCGCCTCGGCGCGCACCGACAGCGCGACCTTGTTGATGGTCTCCCACGGCTGGCCGCGCATGCCCTCGAGCGCCATCTCGAAGCTCTTGCTCGTGCCGACCGCCGGCAACAGCTGCGACAGCGCCGCGCGCATCTCGGGCGTCGCGTCACCGAGCCGCGCCTTGATCTCGGGCAGCGCGTCTTCACCGAGCGCCGCGATCGCCTTCGACGCCAGCGGCTGCAGCCCCTTGCGCCCCAGCGTCTCGAGCAGCACCGGCAGCGCCTTCATCGCCCCCATCGCGCCGAGCGCCTCGACCGCGGCCTCGGCGTACGCATCGACCGGGTCTTTCGCCATGTCGACGAGCCGGGCCACCACCGCCGCGTCTTTCACCTTCAGCTCACCGAGCACCACCGCCGCGGCGATGCGCTTGCGCGGTGACTCGTCTTCAAGGAGCTCGACGATGCGTTTCAGAGGGTCCATGACGCGCGCGACCGTAGTATGGCGACCCCATGCGCACGATGACTTTGCTGACCGTGGCGTTGTCGAGCAGCTGCGTCACCCAGGGCACCTACGACCTGCTCAAGGCCGACCGCGACCACCTCGAAGAAGAGCTCGCCGCCCGCAACAAGACGCTCGAAGAGGCCAACAAGCGCATCGGTACCAACGAAGACACCATCAAGAAGCTCGAGGCCACCCTGCAAGATCTCACCGAGCAGAAGGCCGACCTGAACAGTCGCCTCACCAAGGCGCTCGGCGAAGCCGCCTCGCGCACCAAAGACGCCTCGAAGCTGAAGGCCGACGTCGAACAGATGACGCTCGCCCTCGCCGATCTCGAGAAGCGCCGCGCCCAGGCCGAAGCCCGCGTGAACGAGTTCAAGAACCTGCTCGCGCGCTTCAAGTCGCTCATCGACGCCGGCAAGCTGAAGGTGCGCATCGTCGAGGGCCGCATGGTGGTGGTGCTCGCCACCGACATCTTGTTCGGCTCGGGCTCGGCCTCGCTCTCGAAAGACGGCAAGACCGCCATCGCCGAGGTGGCCCAGGTGCTCGCCTCGATTCCCAACCGCAGCTTTCAGGTCGAGGGCCACACCGACAACGTGCCCATCTCGACCGCGCAGTTCCCCAGCAATTGGGAGCTCGCCGCCTTTCGCGCCGCCAACGTCGTGAAGGCCATGATGGATGCCGGCATGCCCAAAGAGCGCATCAGCGCCGCGAGCTACGCCGACACGAAGCCGGTGGGCGTGAACGACATGCCCGAGGGCCGCGCCCTCAACCGGCGCATCGAGATCACGATCGTGCCCGACCTCTCGACGCTGCCTGGCTTCGAAGAGCTGCAGAAGGTCGAGAAGGGTACCTAGACCTTGGGGATCAGCGCCTTCAGCTCGTCGGCGCTGACCTCGTAGCCCTGCCCACAGAACTGGCACTTCGCCGAGGCCTTGCCCTCTTTCGCGATCATGTCGGCCAGCTCGTCGGGCCCCATCGTCGTCAGGGCGCGCAGCACCCGATCTTTCGAGCACGTACACTTCCACTCGAGCGGGTAGCTCGCCAGCACCTCGAACGGCTCGCCGCCGAACAGCGACTTCGCCAGCAGCGCCGCCGAGCCCGCCTTCAGCGACTCGGTCAGCCGCGCCTTCAGGCCCTTCGCCGCGGTCTCGAGATCGGCCGGGTCGGCGCCCGGCAGACACTGCAGCAGCACACCGCCCGTGCTCGCGAGCGCGACCCGCGTCGGTATCTGGTCTGAGGTCACGAAGTACCGCTCGAGATCTGCCCCGAGCTCCATCACCGAGAGATCGACCGACGACCGGTAGTACTCGCCCTTGCCGAGGTCGCGCAAGACCGACAAAAAGCCGCTGCGGCCCAGCACCGCGGCCGTGCCGTAGAGCTCGGGCTCCTTGACGTAGCCTCGCACGCCGCCCTCGGCCGTCGCCTCGACGAACAGCCCGCGCAGCGGCCCGTCGCACTCGACCTGCAGGTTGATGCGCGTCTCGCCCTTCTGCAGCGCCGCGAGCAGCGCGCCCGCGTTGATCGCCTCACCCAACATCGCCGCCGAGCCCTCGGCGAGCCCGTGCAGCCTCGCCGCATCGGCGCGCAGCCCCACCGTCACACAGGCTGCCCACTTCAGATTCACCGCCGGCAAGACGCCGCGAACCAGACCGTCACTCACTGAGCGCAATACCCCGCGTCGCAGTAATAACCGCTGCCACAGCTCGAGAACATGCCTTCGACGTCGCAGCTCGGCTCGCACACGCCGTTCGACGACGGCCGGCTGCCTCCGTCAGACGTCAGCACCCGATACCCGTAGCAGACGTAGCCCTGCCGGCAGTCGCCCTGCCCCGCCCACGGCCGCGCGCACGTGCGCTGGCAGATGGCGCTCGACTGCGAGAGGCCGATGCAGACGGCCCCGCCATCGGTCGAGCAGGTGCGCGGGTCGGTCAGGCAGCTGCCCGTGCAGTAGCCGCCGGTGAAGCCGCTCGCGCCCCCGTCGGTGAGCGCCTCGGGTATGCAGAGCCCCTTGCCGGCCCCACCGCTCGCCGCCGGGTCGCAGGTGGCGTTCGCCGTACACGCGGCGCCCACCTTGTCGAACGGCGGGCCCGCATCGGGGTAATACGGCTCGTTCAGCCAGCACACGCCGCCCGTGCCCACCAGCAGCGACACGCAGAGGTAGCCATCGCGGCACGTCGACTGCGTGTCGGGCGCCGTGCAGCGCGGCATGCAGTACGCCGTCGTCTCGTGAGGGTCGGCCAGCACGCACACCGAGTCGTACGCGCACGGCGACGATGTGCCGCACGTCTGCGTGCAGTACCCCTGTGGGTAGCTGAAGCGCCCCGACGACGTCTGCTTGCGGCACGTGAACCCGCCGTCGAGCCCGGCGCACTCGGCGTCGAGCATGCACGCGCTGCCCGTGATGCTCGCCACCTCGGGCACACACTGCCCAAGCTCACACGTGTTGCCGGTCGTGCACGCCAGGCAGGCCTGTGCCCCCGTACCGCAGCTCGACTTCGACTGGCCGCTGTATGGCAGGCACGAGCCATTGAAGCAGCAGCCCGAAAAACACGACGTGTTGCACGAGACGCCACCATCGCCTGGCCCCCGGCACGTGTGCGCGGTGACGTCACAGCTGGAGCTCAGTGCGCCGCAGTCGATGCAGCTGCCGCCGCCCACACCACACTGCTCGTCGCGCTCGAGGGTGATGCACTCACCCGACGTCGCGCAGCAGCCCGAGCAGGTGCTCGGGCCGCAGGCGCTCACGTTGGGAACCTTCGTGCACGCCGAGGCCAGCAGCACGAGCAGGCCGGTCACCCCAACGGCGATGGAGAACCGGTCGCTCATGAACGTGCTGCGTGCCTCATCTCGAAGGGCGCGTCACCGGCCGTGACGCGCCCTGACTGCAGACGAAAACGACTTCAGCCTGCGTCCGTACCGGCGTCGTCAGAGCCGGCGTCGGAGCTGCCCGCATCGTCAGGCGTGCCCGCGTCGTCAGGCGTGCCCGCGTCGCCCGTACCCGCGTCGCCCGTACCCGCGTCGCCCGTACCCGCGTCGCTCGGCGTGCCGGCATCGGTGCCACCGTCACCGCGCGGGTTCGTCGGGCCGGGGTCGCAGTAGCCGTTCGTCTGACCCATCTGGATGTTGCAGACGTAGCCGGGGCGGCAGACCGTCGCCGCGTTCGCCGCCGTGCACGCCTTGAGGCACAGGCCGTCGACGATCGCGCCGCCCGCGCCGCCGTTGAAGAGGAAGAGCTGGCAGACCGCGCCCGTGCCGCACCAGGGCGTGAGGCCCACGCCGCAGAACGCCGTGCAGTCGCCGCCCCAGCTGCCCGTGTTGCCACCGTCGGCGAGGAACTCGGCGAAGCAGATGCCGCCTTCAGGGGGCGAGCACTCCATGTCGGTCGTGCACGGCGCGTGAACCTTCGTGTTCGCGCCGCCCGGCTGGCCGGCGTCGGCCGGCGCGGGGAAGCCGCCGTCGGGGAAGATCCAGCACGCGCGATCGGGGTTCGCCTGCGAGCCGAAGTTGATGCACGCGTAACCGTCGCGGCAGTCGGTGTTGGTGGTGCACTTCTTCAAGCAGATGTTCTCGAGCTCGCCGAGAGGGCCGAGGCCGAAGAGGCACGTGCCGTCGGCGCCGCAGTGCTGGTCGGAGTAGCAGCGGCGCGTGCAGTAGCCGCCGGGGTACGGGTTCGGCGTGTAGCCCGGAGGGCCCGCCTGCTGCGTCTTGCAGAACGCCGGCTGACCGACGGGGCTGGTCGCCAGCATGTTGCACTGACCCGCCGCCGTGCACGTCGCGCCGAGCGTGCCGGGCGGGTTCGGGCCCGCGTCGACCGGCTCGATGCAGCGGCCCTGGCTGCAGGTCGACCCGGGAACCGGGCACGCCATGCACGCCGCGCCGTTGGTGCCGCACAGCGTCGCGCGCTGCTGCGAGTACGGCGTGCAGCTGTTGGTCGAGCTGCAGCAGCCGCTGCCACACGGCACGCCGCCGCACATCATCGACCCCGTGCCGCCACCCTGGGCCGAACCGCCGCCCGTCGTGCCGGTGCCGCCACCCTGGGCCGAGCCGCCGCCCATGCCGCCGTTGCCGGTGCAGGTGAACGTCTGCGCGTTGCAGACCTGGCTCTTCGCCGCACAGTCGTCGCACGTACGGCCCGAGGCGCCGCACGTCGTGTTGTTGGTGTTCGCCGGGGTCGAAACACACGTGCCCGCCGCATTGCAGCAGCCCGCACAGGTCGCCGGGCTGCACGTGGTGCCGCTGCTGCATGACGGAATCACGGCGGTGACGAAGCCGATCGCGAGACCGAGCGCCAAAGCTCTCAAATTCATTGTCGAGTACCTCTCCTCGTGAACACCTTTTTGACTACCCCGACCTACAAAATGGCCGCGAAACTCTCCGAATGGAGGCGCGAAGTCAACTGCCGGCGCTGATCAGGAGAAAGAAAAACAGCCGGTCGCCTCCACGTGAGAAGCGACCGGCCGCGCTTTCGAAAGTCACCCTAGTGCGTTTCTGAAGTGGCGATCAACCCCACCTCTAGAACGGAATGTCGTCGCCCCCGGCCGGCATCGGGCCCGGGTCGTCCATCGGAGGCGGGCCGTAATCTGCCTGGCTCGTACCCTGCGATGCACCATTCGACGCGCTCGCGCTGGAGCCGCTCGACCGCCCGGCGCCATCAGGCCGCCCGCCGAGAAACGTCACCTGCTGCGCGACCACTTCGGTCGTGTACTGCTTCTGGTTGTCCTTGTTCGTCCACTCCCGCGTCTGCAGCCGCCCCTCGACGAAGCACTGCCGCCCCTTCTTCAGGTACTCGCCGCACAGCTCGGCCAACTTTCCCCAGACGACGATGCGGTGCCACTCGGTGCGCTCTTGCTGCTGACCGGTCTTGTCTTTCCAGCTCTCGCTCGTCGCGATGCGGAAGTTCGCGACCGCCTGCCCACCCGCCGTGAACCGCACTTCAGGGT
>JAEUJP010000579.1 GCA_016793725.1 Myxococcaceae bacterium
CTTGTCGATCTGGTCGTAAGCGAGGAAGGTCGCGCCGCCGGTCTTCGCGAGCACCTTGGTGATGGCCGCGGTCAGCGTCGTCTTGCCGTGATCGACGTGCCCGATGGTCCCGATGTTGACGTGCGGCTTGCTGCGGTCGAACTTTTCCTTGCTCATGTTTTTCCTAGAAAGGGTTGTCTAAACGGCGGCTGCTTAGCAAAGCGTCACGCGCGCTCCAAGCGCTTAATACCCACGCAGACGCTTGATCGTCTCTTCGGGCGCCGGCCCGTAGTAGCCGAACTGCATCGTGTAGCTCGCGCGGCCCTGGGTCTTCGAGCGCAGATCGGTGGCGTACCCGAACATCGTCGACAGCGGCATCTCGCAGTCGATCGTCTGCACCTTGTCTTTCGGCGTCATCGCCGTGATCTTGCCGCGGCGGCCATTGAGATCGCCGATCACGTCACCCATGAACTCTTCGGGCGTGACGACCTCGGTCTTCATCACGGGCTCGAGCAGCACCGGCTGCGCGTTCTTGAGCGCCTCTTTGAACGCCATCATCGCGGCGATCTTGTAGGCGATGGGCGTCGACGCGTCTGACCACGGCGCTGCGGTGAGCTCGGTCTTCACGTCGACGATGGGGTAACCCGCGACCACGCCGCTGGTGAGCGCCTCTTGAATGCCCTTGTCGATGAGCTCGAGCGCCTCTTTCGGCAGCGTCTTCACGTGATCGACGAACACGTTGCCCTTGCCCTGCCCGCTCGGGCTCACCTTGAGCGTGACCTGCCCCCACGCGGCCTTGCCGGCGATGGGCTGGTCGTGGGTGTGCGACTGTGAGGCCGTCGCGTTCACGGTCTCGCGGTAGCTGACCTGGGGCTTGCCGACGCGGGCCTCGACCTTGAACTCGCGGCGCAGCCGGTCGACCTTGATGTCGAGGGCGAGCTCGCCCATGCCCGAGATGATCGTCTGCCCGGTCTCGGGGTCGAGCTTCACGCGAAAGCTCGGGTCTTCGACGGCGAGCTTCTGCAGCGCGCCCTGGAGCTTCTCGAGGTCGGCCTGGCTCTTCGGCTCGAGCGCGAGATCGATGACGGGCTCGGGAAAGTCCATCGACTCGAGCACCACGGGGGCGTCGGCGTCTGACAGCGTCGTGCCGGTGACGACGTCTTTGAAGCCGACGAGCGCGCAGATGTCACCGGCGAGGCACTCGGTGAGATCTTCGGTCTTCTGGGCGCGCATCTGCACGAGGCGGCCGACGCGCTGCCTTCGGCCCTTGAACACGTTGTAGACGGTCGAGCCGGCCTCGAGGCGCCCCGAGTACACGCGCATGAACGTGAGCGTGTCGACGAACTGATCGCTCATGATCTTGAACGCGAGCGCAGAGAACGGGGCGTCGTCTTTCGCGGGGCGCTCGACGTCGTTGCCCTTCAGATCTTTGCCCTTCACGGCGGGCACGTCGAGCGGCGACGGCAGGTAGTCGATGACGGCGTCGAGCAGGGGCTGAACGCCCTTGTGGCGGTAGGCGCTGCCGCAGAAGACGGGAAAGACCTTCAGCGCGAGGCAGCCGGCGCGCACGGCCTTGCGCAGCTCGGCCTCGGTGATGTCTTTGCCCTCGTTCTCGAGGTACTTGTTCATCAGCGCGTCGTCGAGCTCGGCGGCCTGCTCGAGCAGCTTCGCGCGGGCGGCCGTCGCCTTCTCGGCGTGCTCGGCCGGTATGTCGACGACGTCGTACTTGCTGCCCTGGGCGTCGTCTTTGAAGACGAGGGCCTTCATGCGAACGAGGTCGATGACGCCCTGGTGCTTCTCTTCGGCGCCGAGCGGCAGCTGCATGATGATCGGGTTCGCGTTGAGCTTCTCGCGGAGGCTGTTCACCGACATGTCGAAGTCGGCGCCCACGCGATCCATCTTGTTGATGAAGCAGATGCGAGGCACATGGAACTTGTCGGCCTGGCGCCAGACGGTCTCGCTCTGAGGCTCGACGCCGTTGCCGCCGTCGAACACGGCGACGGCCCCGTCGAGCACGCGCAGGCAGCGCTCGACCTCGATCGTGAAGTCGACGTGCCCCGGCGTGTCGATGATGTTCACGCGGTAGCGCAGATCGTTGCGGCTCCAGAAGGCGGTGATCGCGGCGCTGGTGATGGTGATCCCCCGCTCGCGCTCCTGCACCATCCAGTCGGTCGTCGTCGTGCCTTCGTGCACCTCGCCCATCTTGTGAATGGCGCCGGTGTAGAAGAGCACGCGCTCGGTGGTGGTCGTCTTGCCCGCGTCGATGTGCGCCATGATGCCGATGTTGCGGTAGCGCTCGAGCGGAACTTCGCGTGCCATAGGCGTCGGGTAGCTAGCAAATTTTCGCGAGTCAGGGCTCTTCGAATCGGTTCCTCACGGCGTCGAGCGGCTCGACGCCGACACCGCCTCGCTCGCCACGGCATGGGGTGACGGCGCGTCGCTGCGGGGCAACTTCGACGCACGGCTCGAAACCTCGACGCCGTACGGCCCGCCCTGCATTCGCGCACAAACGAAAACGGCCGCACCCCGAAAGAGGGAGCGGCCGCGGGTTCGAAGCAAAAGAGCGACTACCAGCGGTAGTGCGCGAAGGCCTTGTTGGCCTCAGCCATCTTGTGCGTGTCTTCTTTCTTCTTCACGGCGTTGCCGCGGTTGTTCGCGGCGTCCATGATCTCGCCGGCGAGCTTCTCTTGCATCGTCTTCTCGCCGCGGGCCTTGGAGTAGTCGATGATCCACCGCATGCCGAGCGCCACGCGGCGGTCTTGCCGAACCTCGACCGGCACCTGGTACGTCGCGCCACCCACGCGGCGGCTCTTGACCTCGAGCACCGGCTTCACGTTGTCGAGCGCCTTCTTGAACGTCTTGAGGGGCTCTTCTTTCGCGCGCTCTTCGACGAGGGCGAACGCGCCGTAGCAGATCTGCTCGGCAGTCGACTTCTTGCCCTTGCGCATCAGGTCGTTCACGAACTTCGTGACGAGCCGATCTTGAAACTTCGGGTCGGGCAGAATCTTGCGCTTGTTCGGTACGTGGCGACGGGGCATTTCTCAGTTTCCTTTTCTTCAGCTCGGGCGCTTCGCGCCGTACTTCGAGCGCGACTGCTTGCGGCCCTGAACGCCGACCGAGTCGAGCGTGCCGCGAATGATGTGGTAGCGAACGCCGGGGAGATCCTTCACGCGGCCGCCGCGGATCATGACCACCGAGTGTTCCTGGAGGTTGTGACCGACGCCGGGAATGTAGCTCGTGACCTCGATGCCGTTCGTCAGACGAACGCGCGCGACCTTGCGGAGCGCCGAGTTCGGCTTCTTCGGAGTCGTGGTGTAGACGCGCGTACAGACACCGCGCTTCTGCGGGCACTCTTTGAGCGCGGGGCTCTTGCCCTTGAATCGGATGGCCTCACGGCCTTTGCGGATCAGCTGACTGATGGTCGGCATAAAAGGGCGCCCCGCTTACAGTCTTTGCACAGACCGTGTCAAGGAGCGTCGACGACAGCCACGTTTCCGAAGTCGTAGACCATGACCACCGCGTCTTCGCGATCGTCGGCGTAGTAGTTCGGTCTCATGCCGACCGCGCGAAACCCCAGCGCCCTGTACATCTCGGTGGCGGCCGTATTCCCCCTCCGCACCTCGAGCGTCGAGATGCGGCAGTGGTGCTGGCGGCCGACCTCGAGCGTGGCCTCCATCACGCGCCGGCCGATGCCGCGCCGGCGCTGGCTCGGGTCGGTCGCGACGTTGAGCACGTGCTGCTCGTCGTGCACGAGCCAGAAGATCGAGAACGCGCGCAGCTGCCAGCTGCCGGCGGTGAGCTCTTCGGCGAGGAGCACGGTGCTCCACTCTTGGGTGAGCTCTTTTTTCACCATCTCGGTCGACCACGGGTTCGAGAACGCGACGCGCTCGATCTCCATCACGGCGGGCAGATCTTCGTGGCCCATGCGGCGAATGCGCAGCTCGGCGCTCACGACGCGCCTCCGTCGGCGCCGCCGGCGAACGGCCCGAGCAGCCGCACCCGCGCGTTCTTGCGAGCCTGCCGCACTTCACCCTTCGCGAGCGAACGAAACCGGTCGGCGAACAGCTTCTGGCGCACGGCCGTCAGCGGCAGCTCTGCGAGCTCGGGGTGCTCTTCGACCCAACGCTTCGCCTCGCTCTCGCTCACCTGGGCCTTGAGGCGCAGCTTGCCGTCGAGCACGTGCTGCGCGCGCAAGAACCGCGCGAGCGTCAGCGTGACACCGGTCTCGTCGGTCTCATGACGATCGAGAAACGCCTGCCACGTCGCCTGGGTCTCGAAGCGCATCTTGAACCGCTTCACCGCGGCCTCGAGCTCGCCCTCGTCGAGCGGGTACGCGACGAGGGCCTCGGCTGCGCGGGCGAGCAGGCGGTGGGTGATGAGCTCATCGCGCGAGTCGCGCAGCACGTGGAAGTCCAGCGGAGCCGATCGGGCCTCGGTGCCACCCGCATAGATCAGCAGCACCCGCGCCTCGAAATCGAGCTCAGACCACGTCATCACCTGGCCGTTGACCATCGCGACGCTGCGGTCGAGCACCCTCGCATCGGCGAACGCGACCGGGGGCAGGCACACGACGACCGGCAAGATCAGTGCACGGAACCATTGGCGCATCGCCAAGGCCTGATTAGCTTGCCGGCAAGACATGGCGGAGGACTACTACCAGCGGCTTGGGGTGAACCGTAAGGCCTCGGACGACGAGATCAAAAAGGCCTACCGGAAGCTCGCCAAGAAGTACCACCCCGACGTGAACCCGGGGAACAAGGCGGCCGAAGAGAAGTTCAAGCAGATCGGCGAGGCCTTCGACGTGATCGGCGACGCCAAGAAGCGAAAGCTCTACGACGAGTTCGGCGAAGACGCCGCGAAGCTCGGCTGGGACGAAAAGAAGGCCGCCGCCTACCGGCAGTACCAGAGCCCCCGCTCGCGCGGCGGCAACGCCGGTGGCGACGGCTTTCACTTCGACTTCGGCGACGCCGGCGCGGGCGGCGCGCAGGGCTTCGACTTCGAGTCGATCTTGGGCGAGATGCTCGGGCGCCAGGGTCGCGGCGGTGGCCGGCGGCGCGGCCCGATGCCCGGGGCCGACGTCACGGCGCGGCTGCAGGTCACCCTCGAAGAGGCGGTGAAGGGCGGTGAGCGCAGCTTCAGCCTGAGCACCGGCAAGCGGCTCACGGTGAAGCTCCCGGCGGGCGTCGACACGGGCTCGAAAATTCGGCTGCAGGGCCAGGGCGAGAGCGGCGAGCACGGCGGCCCGCCTGGCGACCTCTTCCTCGAGATCGAGGTGGCGCCCCACCCGCTCGTGCGCCGCGAGGGCGACGATCTGTACGTCGATCTGCCGGTCACGGTGCGCGAGGCGATGTTCGGCGCCGACGTCGGCGTGCCCACGTTTTCGGGCTCGGGCGTCATCACGCTGAAGCCCGGCACGCAGTCGGGTACGAAGGTGCGGCTCAAGGGCAAGGGCGCGCCGTCTCTGACCGGTGGCGCGCCGGGCGACTTCTACCTGGTGGTGCAGGTGCGGGTGCCCGACCGCGACGACCCGGGCCTCAAGAAGGCGGCCGAGGCGCTCGATGCGGGCTACGCGCATGACGTGCGCAGCGCCTTGAAGCTCTGATAGACAGCGCGCTTCAAATGGGACTCTTCGACTTCCTCGGTGGGGGCTCCAGCGCCGAGAAGGCGCTCAAGCTCAAGCCCAAGGTCACACAGAAATACGGCGACGCGGCGAACCGGCAGAAGGCGCTGCACACGCTCGGCGAGATGCAGACGCCCGACGCGGTGGCGGTGCTGATGGCGCGCTTCACCCTCACCGTCGACCCGCAGACGACCGACGCGAACGAAAAAGACGACTGCTTCGCGTACATCACCGGCATGGGCGACCTCACCGGGCCGCTCAAGGCGTACAACGACAAGAAGAAGTCGAACGTCACGGGCAACCAGCTGCGCGACGCGACGCGGGCGATTCGATCACACGGGCTGGCGAAGGGCGCCACCCCACCCGACCGCGCGGCGCTGGCCGAGGCGATCGCGGGCGCGGTGAGCGCGAGCCCCGCCGACGTAAAAGAGCTGGCCGAGGCGGTCGCGCTCGAGATCGAGTCGATCGCGAAGGTTCGCGAGTTCTTGCGCAAGAGCGACCAGGCGAGCTCGTGGGCGGTTCGAATTCTCGAGACGATGCTCGACGGTGACGAGGTGATCGGCATCGTGTGCGAAGAGCTGCACCGGCTCGGCACCGAGTACACGCGCGACCCCGAAAAAAAAGAAGTGCTGCTGCACTTCGTCGAGGGCAAAAACGACCCGCGCATCGCGCCCGAGGTGGTGCTGCTGCTCGAAGACATGACCGACGACGTGAAGATCGCGGCGCTGAAGGTGCTCGGCCCGCGCGCCTACGAGCCGGCGCGAGAGAAGATCCTCGAGCTGCTCACCCACGAAGAGACGGCGAAGCGCGTTCAGACCGCGGCGATCGCGGCGCTTCACGAGAGCAGGTTCACCGTGCAGGGGTATCGCGAGAAGGTCGAGAAGCGCCTGTCAGACCCGTGGCACCTCGATGGTTCGGGCGCGGTGAAGAAGCGCGGAGCGTGACATGAAAACCCGAGGGGGAGTCTTCACGACGCTGGTTCTGGCCGTCGCCGGTTGTTCGGGCACACCCCAGATGATGATGCCGGTCGACGCGGGGGCCGACGCCGGGCAGATGCTCACCGTCGTCGAGACGTGCGATCTGCTCGCCGCCGCGAAGTGTGAGCTGAACGCGCGCTGCTATGCCGCGTTCAACCGCGACGCGCCGCAAGACTGCGTCTCGCTCAACCAGAGCCGCTGCCTCGCCGAGTACGACACCCTGAAAGAGTCGTTCGAGGGCAACCGCGTCGAGATCGACGTCACGCAGGTGAAGACCTGTGAAGAGCGCATGAAGACGAGCGCGTGCCCGCCCACCTTCCCTCCCGACTACCCGGCGATCGCGGTGCACCCGTTCTCAGACTGCACCTGGCGCACCGGCCTGCTCGACGGCAAGCTCAAGTCGATGGCGCTGTGCGACGAGAACGTCGAGTGCGCCGATGGGCTCTTGTGCTCGAAGCCGAACGGCGTCTGTGCCGGCACGTGCACCTCGTACCAGGCCGAGGGGCAGCCCTGCGCGCTGGGGTGCGCCGCGGGCCTGCGCTGCGACGACAAGGGCACGATGCCGACGCAAGACGACGTCTGCGCGCCGCTGAAAGAGCTGAACCAGGCGTGCAACGACAGCACCGAGTGCAAGCCCGAGCTGCAGTGCAACGTGACCTGCCGCCCGCGCGCGAAAGAGAACGAGATGTGCTGGTTCGACGCGGCGCGCCTGTCGACGTGTGAGCCGGGCCTCGCGTGCGACGTGGTGCCGTACATCGACGGGCTGACCGGCACGTGCGTTCGCCCGAAGGGTGAGCTCGAGCCGTGCCGCTTTCACTGGTCTTGCCAGCCGGGGTTCGTGTGCGGCGACATCAACTGGCAGGGGTTCCCCATGATGACGCCGAGCGCCGGCGTCTGTGTGCGGCCCGACGTCGAGAGCGCGAACTGCTTCTCGACGCCCTACTCGGTGTTCGTCGGCGACCCGTGCCAGGCGGGTCTGTCGTGCTCGACGACGACGAACACGTGCACGAAAATTCCCTCGATGAACGGCGACCCGTGCGCGCCGGCGTCGCAGACGTGTGCGGGCGTCGGGCTGTACTGCCGCCCGTCGAGCCTCGGCACGGGCACGTGCGGAGGGCCGGCGAACGTCGGTGAGCGCTGCGCGTTCACCGTCGACACGTTCACCGCTCAGATCCCCTGCTCGGCCGGGTACTGCGACGCCGACGGCCCGACGCAGAGCTGCCGCGCCGCGCACATTCCCGACCAGGGCAACTGCGAAGAAGACGGCCAGTGCCTCTCGGGCCGCTGCGTGGCGCTCGAGGTGCAGGTGAAGAAGTGCTACCCGGCGTGTGACTGAGGTTCGTCGATGATCGTCGCGTCAACGCTCGACGCCGTGACGGTGTACCAGCGCGGCGCCGTGTGCACGCGCAAGGCGAAGCTGCCGGTGCCGACGGGCGCGCCGATTCGCGTCTCGGGTCTGCCGCTCTCGCTCCAGCCGGGCTCCCTGCGCGCGCGCGTCGTGGCGGCGGCCGGCGCCGCGCCGCGCGTGCTCGACGTGCGCCCGGGCTACGAGGTCGAGCTCGCGGCCGAAGCCGACGTGCCGACCGAACAGAAGGCGGTCGAGGTGGCGAGCGCGCAGATCTCGCGGCTGCAGCTCGAGGCGTCGCGGGTCGAGCGCGAGATCGCCGAGCTGAAGAAGCTGCAGCCCCGCTTCCCCGAGTCGAAGCGCGGCGAGCCGCCGCGCGCCGCGCCGGTCGAGGCCCTGCTGAAGGCCGCCGAGTTCGTGAGCAGTCAGCTCGCGGCGCACTTCGAGAGCCTGCGCGCGCTCGTGCAGCAGCTCGAAGACGCGCGCAACGAGCTCGAGCTGCGCAAGCGCCGGCTGGCCGAGGCGTCGGCGAAGGTGCGCACCGAGCGGGCGCGGCTGTCGCGCGTCGCGGTCGTCACGCTCTCGCACGAGGCCGAAGGGGTCGAGCTCGAGGTCGAGTACTTCGTGCCCGGCGCGCGGTGGGTGCCGTCGTATGCGCTGAGGCTCGACGCCGGCATGGCGAAGGGCTCGCTGTCGATGCGGGCCGCGGTCGCCCAAGACACCGGCGAAGACTGGGCGGGCGTGAAGCTGGCGCTGTCGACGGCCGCGCTCGATCGCCGCACCGCCGTGCCCGAGCTGAAGAGCCTGCGCATCGGGCGGGCGCAGCCGGCTCCTTCGCGGCCGGGCTGGCGCGACCCGCCGCCGGGGCTCGATGAGCTGTTCGCGGGGTTCGACGCCGAGTGGGCGAGGCGGCCGAGGTCGGCTCCGCAGTCGGCGCCGGTGGCCGCCGCGCCGCCGCCGTCGTTCGGGCCACCTCCGCCTCCGCCCGGCCGGCCCATGTCGCGGTCGGAGCGCGCCGCCGACGCGCCGAGCAACGCCCCGGTGTCTGCCGGGCCGCCGCCGATGCAGGCGAATACGAAGACGATGGCGATGCCCGCCCCGGCGCGGCAAGAGCTCGCGCGGGCCCGACGGAGCGCCCCAACCGCGCGTCTGTCGGCCGCGGCCCCGAAGCGCGGCGGGTTCATGCCGTCGTTCGGCGGTGGCGGTGGCGACGAGGCCTACGACGGCGCAGCACCCGAGGCGAGCATCGACGAAGATCTGGCGCTGCTCGACGAGCAAGCGCCCGGCGCGGCGCCCGCGATGCCGCCGCCCGAGCCCGAGGTCGAGCTCGGCGCCGAGCTGCTCGACTACGGCAGCCTGTTCATGCCAGCGGCGAGGGCCGGCCGCGGCCGGCTGATCGCGGGTGCCGACTCGAGCGTGACGTACCTGACGGCGATGCAGGTCGAGGTGCACGTCGTCACGTCGATGGTGTCGATGGTGCACCAGCGGGCGCTGC
>JAEUJP010000599.1 GCA_016793725.1 Myxococcaceae bacterium
GTCTCTTCCGACGGCAGGCTCGACCTCTCGGCCGCCGGCCCGGGCGGCAAGGCCCGCATCAGCTTCTCGACCGCCGACGCGAGCGACGAAATTCGGGCCGCAATTCTCGCGGCCGCGCCGCTGCCTGGCGAAGACGAGGCGGGCCGCAAGGGCCTGCTTTCGGGCCTGAAGAAGCTGTTCGGCCGGCCCTGAGCAACTCCGCCACACACGAAGCGATGATGTAGGCAGATGAAGGCTGGTGGCCCAACCGCCTGTCTGGACAGCGTTTTTCTCAAAAAACGAGAGAGAGCCTTTCACATGCCCTTGCCCATCGCCGACCGCCGCATCTCGCAGCTGTACCGCACGCTGGAAACGACGAACGGCAAGATCGACGACGCGCAGGCGCTCAACATTCTGGCCGAGGTCGCCGACCGCTCGGGCCTGTCGGCCGCGAAGGCGAACCAGACGCTCGGCACGATGACGAGAGATCAGCAGCTCGCCGCCATCAAGCGCGGCATGACGGCCGGCGAGAAGGCCGACCTGGTCAAGATCCTCGACCAGGGCTCGGTGAAGCTCGACGCGTCGGCGCGCAGCTTCTTCGAGGCGGTGCTGGGTCGCCCCGTGCAGCCTCCGCCGCCTCCGGTCGTGCCGGCCGACGGCAACCTGCGCGTGACGGGCGACCAGTCGAACGGTCTCACCGGCACCGCGCGCCCCGGCGACCAGATCGAAGCGATCAACCTGAGCGCGTCGCCGACGGGCCGCCTGCACACCGACGACACGACGGTCATCGCGACCGCCGACGCCGACGGCAGGTTCAACGCCGCGAAGCTCACCGGCGACCAGGCGATCAAAGAAGGCGACCTGATTCGCATGCGCGCGCGTCACGCCGACGGCACGACGGGCGACTGGGTGACGGTGCGTGCGACGGGCCTCGGCCGCGACAGCCGCAACGCCGAGGTCGCGATCTTCCGCATCGGCCTCACCGAAAACGCGGGCCTCATCGACGTCAGCAACATCAACGCGAGCCGCCAGATCAGCGAGCCGGGCGCGAAGCTGCAGTTCACGAACGCGCGCACCGGCGCCAAGACGGTCGTCACGCTGAACGCCGAGGGCTCGTTCGACCCCGGCGTGAAGCTGCAGGGCAAGGCCGGCGACACGTTCAACGTCGCTGCGACCGACGGCACGAACAACACCGACTTCGCGCTCACCGTCGGCAAGCTGCAGGTGCCGGGCGCCGATGGCGCGGGCACGGTCGACCTCATCAAAGACCCGGCGCTGCACCGCGACGAGCTCGACGCGTCGGGCGAGCCGCGCTTCAGCACGAAGCGCTTCACGGGCGCGCTGTTCAAAGACGGCGTCTCGATGGAAGACCCGATTCAGGGGCAGATCGGCGACTGCTACTTCCCCTCTGCCGTCGCGGCCATCGCGTACCAGAACCCGCAGGCGCTCGAAGACGCCATCGCCGACAACGGCGACGGCACGTACACGGTCACGTTCAAAGAGCGCGACTGGCGCAGCGGCAGCGGCTTTCGCGACGTGAAGATCACGGTCGACGGCGACCTCTACGCGCGCAGCTGGGGCGGCCCGCTGTACGGCTCGAGCAGGGGCGACAAGGGCGAAAAGACGATGGAGCTCTGGTTCCCCGTGCTCGAGAAGGCCTACGCCCAGTGGAAGGGGAGCTACAACGCCATCGGCGACGGCGGCCACTCGGACGTGGTGATGCAAGAGCTGCTCGGCCGCACCGGCACGTCGATGGGCGTGCGCGAAGGCAACGAGGCGGCGGTGTTCGCCCAGATCAAGAAGTCGCTCGACGGCAAGCAGCCGGTCTCGGCCGGCACGTACGGCGAGACCCAGGCGGCGCGCTACACGAACACCGGCGTCTACGCGAACCACTCGTATTCGGTGATCGGCTACCGCACCGCCGACGACGGCACCCAGCTGGTCAAGCTGCGCAACCCCTGGGGCGAGAGCGAGCCCGCGGGCAACGGCTCGAACGACGGCATCTTCGAGCTCGACATCAAGACCTTCAACAAGCTCTACCAGAACCTGATGTATACGACTCCGTAATGGCCAAGCCCCCCGAGCCGTTGTCTGAAGTTCTGCCGCTCGCCGTCTGGGTCGTCGACGCCGAGGTGGTCGAGGTCATCTCGTCGGGGCCGCAGCCGCCAGAGCCGCCGCTGCGCGACAAGCAGCGCGCCGACGCCACCAGCCGCAACCTGAACGCGCCCGCACAGAAGGTGAAGCTGAAGGTGAAGCGCGTGCTGAAGGGCGAGGCCGTCAAAGAGCTCGTCGTCGACAAGCCGGTCGCCGGCTACGCGCTCAAGGCCGGCAATCACGGCCCGTTCTTGATCGACAAGTCGAAGACGATTCTCGGGCGCTACGGCCCCGACACGTACAACTTCGGCAAGCTCGAAGCCGCGATCAAAGGCTGAGTGCCGTTCGCGCTCGCTGCCGTCGTGCTCGCCGCGGCTCCCTGCGCCGAGCGTGCCTGTCTCGTCGCCGCAGCCCAGAAGTGCACGGCGCTCGACGGCTCGCTCCCCGTCGTCGACTGGAGCGGCATGTTCGCCATCGACGCCAAGGGCCGCACCGACGTCGTCATCAGGCCAGTCGAAGGCGGCGACTGTGCCGTCACGCTCGATCTCGTCGTCACCGACTTCAAGCCGAAGGGCGACATCACGCCGAAGAAGGCGATCGACCGCCTGAACGGCAGCGCGAAGAACCACGTGCGGTGTGTGGTGCGCGCGGCGCAGGCCGTGCGACTGCTCACCGAGCTCGGCACCAAGGCCGCGGGGCGCGCGACGTTCGAGGGGTGCAAGCCGACGCGGTGCGCTCCGGTGCCGCCGCTCGATGACGGCTGCTCGGCAGGGTCATGCCGAGACGGTGAGTGGGCGGTGACGTGCGGCAAGAAGACGTGCACGATGGCCGGCGTCGACCCCGAGGCCCTGCCCGACGGAGCGGCCTTCACATGTGGCGAGGGCGGCGAGGTGCGCACGCGGTACCGCTGAAGCGCGCTACACCTCGAAGCGATCGAGCAGCGACGCGTCGCGCGGCGCCGCCAGCACGGCCTCGGCCGGGCTCTTCGTCACGTCGAGCGCGTCGAGCAACGATGGGTCATCGTCACCGAGGCGCGTGAGCCCCCGCCGCGCGATCTCGACCAGCTCTTTCGCCTCGCTCGAAAACGCACGCAGCCCCTCGCGCTGC
>JAEUJP010000620.1 GCA_016793725.1 Myxococcaceae bacterium
ACCGCATGGGCACGGGCGCAGGCGATACGAGGGTGCCGCCCGCCGCGATGACGTTCTTCACGGCGGCGTCGAGGTCATCGACCTCGACGAGCACGGCCGGCGCCGTGAGCCCGATGCCACGCTTCACGATGCAGCCGTTGACGCGCCCGCGCTGCGCCGGCGTGTACTCGGCGTCGCCGGGTGAATTGACGACGACGTTGTAGTCGTAGATCGGGTCGGCCTCGCGCGTGAGCGGCTCGATCTGCCAGCCGAACGCGCGGCGGTAGAAGTCGGTCGCCTTCCCGACGTCGTCCGCCGGGAGGCTGAACCACGTGACCGGGTTCGTCTGGGGGTGGGCGCAGGCAACGAAGAGCAGGAGGCCGAGCATGGGGGTTCTCATGCCGAGTCCATAAACGTGGACTTTGACGGCCAGTAGACGCGCCGCGTGGCTTCATCGTGCACGAACGTGCACAATCTCGGCGGTGCTGAACCTGAACGACCTTCGGCTGTTCGTGAGGGTGGTCGAGTGGGGCGGCTTCGCCCCGGCGTCGCGGGCGCTGCGGCTGCCGAAGTCGACGCTGAGCAAGCGCGTGGGCGAGCTCGAGCGGTCGCTGAAGGTGACGTTGATTCGGCGTACGACGCGGCAGTTCGCCGTGACGCCGGTCGGCCGCGAGCTTCATCGGCACGCCGTCGAGATGGTCTCGCTCGCTGAGGCGGCTGAGGCGGCGGTGCGCGGGCGAACGGCCGAGCCTTCGGGGCTCGTGGCGCTGACGTGCTCGGTGCCGACGGCGCAAGGCTGGCTCTCGCGCGTGGTGCCCGAGTTGCTCGACCAGTACCCGAAGCTCGAGCTCAAGGTGCACGCGACCGACCGCTTCGTCGACGTGGTGCGAGAGGGGTTCGACATCGCAGTGCGCGACCACCTCTCGCCGCTGCCCGACTCGTCGCTGGTGCAGCGGCGCATCGACGTCGACCCGGTGTGGCTGGTGGCATCGCCGGTGTGGCTGCGGAGGCGGAGGGTGCGGCACCCGAGCGAGCTGGTCGCCGGTGAGCTGCTGGGCTCCGATTCGACGTGGTCACTCTCGCGGAGCGACGAGGTCGTGACCGTCGACGTGGCCGGGCGGCTGTCGGCCGACGAGAGCAGCGTGCTGCTGACGGCCGTGCGTGCGGGCCTGGGGGTCGCCGCGGTCGCCGCGAGCCTGTGTCAGGCCGGCGTGAGGTCGGGAGCGCTGCGGCGCGTGCTGCCAGAGTGGACGGCGGGTGAGGTCAGCTCGACGTTGCTGATGCCGGATCGGCGGGCACAGCTGCCGGCCGTTCGTGCGGTCGCCGATGCGCTGGCGGCGGCCCGAAGAGGTCGGGGCGGTAGATGAACGAGAAGAAGAGGCCGCCGAGGGCGCCGTACTCGAGCGCGACGAGCGGGTCGCCGAGGAAGCACGTGCACGCGAGGCCCGTGCCGAGCTGGAGCAGGCGCCCGATGAGCATCGCGATGACGGCCCCGGCTGCGGTGTAGGTGAGGGTGCGAACGAAGCGCGGCATGGTGAGGTGGCCATCACCATAACGCAGCCGCCCGCGCTGATGTTCGCGTGCGCCCTGGCCAACGGGGAGCGGCGGTTCTTTGCTCGCTCGTTCGGCTCGGCCCGAGGCCGGCGGGGTTTGAGCCATGTTTGACATTGACCGACCCCGCTGCATCGTGAGGCGATGAAGCCGAAGTACGCTCGCCACCCATGGTGCGAATCGGAGCTGCCCCGTGAGCCTGCGCTTCGAGCTCGATGATCTCTCGCGCCCCGCCGTGCGCGAGCTCATCGCACGGCACCTCGCCGGCATGCACGAGGCGTCGCCGCCCGAGAGCGTGCACGCGTTCGACGTCGACAAGCTCCGCGGAGCGGGGGTCAGCTTCTGGTCGGCGTGGGAAGGCGACGCGCTCGCCGGCATCGGCGCGCTGAAGCAGCTCGACGGCTCGCGCGGTGAGCTCAAGTCGATGCGCGCGGCCGATGCGTTTCGCGGCAAGGGCGTCGGGCGCGCGATGCTCGAGCACCTGACGGCCGAGGCGCGGCGCGCGGGGCTGACGACGTTGTGGCTCGAGACCGGCTCGACCGGCCCGTTCGTGCCGGCGCTGAAGCTGTACGAGAGCGCGGGCTTCACGCGGTGCGGCCCGTTCGGCGACTATCGGGAAGACCCGTTCAGCGTGTTCATGACGAAGACGCTCTGAGCGTCGCTTTCGTGTCACGAACGTATGGGCTGCCCGGTCTTCGAGGGCATGAACCCCTTCATCGTGGGCGCCAACGGCAAGACCGGCACGCAGTGCATCGACCTCGCGCTCGAGCGCGGCCACGAGCGGCTGACGGTGGTGGTGGGCAACCCCAAGGAACGCAGCACGACCGCGCCGAGGCGGGGAGGCTGCCGCGTCGCGCCTTCTCGATGGGCTTTCGGGCCGTCGCGGCGTTCATGCTCGACGCGGTGGAACGGCGCACGAGCAGGTGGCCGAGCTCTTGTCGCGCACTCCGGCCGGGTGTCGAAAGTTGCTGGAGCGTGCGCGCGCGAAGCTCGGCCAGATGCGACGAAGGCGCGAGCTACTCGGGCACGAAGCGGAAACGCGGACACAGCCCAAGCTCACGCCTGACCGTCGCATCACCTGCCTCTACCCGGCGATCATGGCGGCCCGGTCGTGCCCAATTATCTGTGGTTCTGCTGGAGCGACCTGGCCCCCCAAAAAGCGGGGGCAGGCTCCGGGGCGCGAACGTGCCGACCGAGCCGTGGTGGAGCGCTGCGAGCTCGGCGGTCGTCGCTTCAGGTTCTCTGGCAGCACCGCATGCGCGCTAGCGTGACGCGCGAGTGAGCACCCTCTCGGGTCACGTGCTGCAGCGGCTGGTCGGCTTCGTGAACGCGGCCGGCCACGACGCCGCAGCGCTGTGCCGCGAGGTCGGGCTGCGCCCCGAGTCGCTCACGCCGGGCTCGCGCGTACCGTACCGTGTCGCAGAAGACCTCGGGCTGCGCGCCGCCGAGTTGATGCGCGACGAGAACTTCGGCCTGCACCTCGGCCAGCACGTGGAAGCCTCGTTCGGCTTCGACGCCGGAGCGCTGCTGCTGATGGCGAGCCCGACTCTCGGCATCGCGCTCGACCGGCTCATCGAGCACGCGCGCTACTGGGGCGACGGCGACCGCATGGCGCTCATCGGCACCACGCTGCGCTACACCGCCGTGTCGACGCCGGCCGGGCGGCGCCACAGCGACGAGTGTGCTGCCGCCGAGATCGTCGTCGGCGCGAGGCTGCTCTCGGGGCATGAAGTCGTGCCGCGCGCGGTGCGCTTCCGCCACCCGGCTCCCCGCAACACCGCCGAGCACGCCGCGCTCTTCCGCTGCCCGATTCAATTCGATGCGCCGCACACCGAGGTCGAGCTCGACGACGCCACGCTCGCGCTGAAGTTCCCGCACGCGAACGAGACCTTCGCCGCCATCTTCGAGAAGCAGGTCGAACAGTGCCTCGCGCGTCTGCCGAACGCCGCCGGCCTCGCCGAGCAGGTGAAGGCGACTGCGCGCTCGACCATCGGCGCCGGCCGCTGCTCGCTCGCCGAGACGGCTCGACACCTCGGCCTCAGCACCCGCTCGCTGCAGCGGCAGCTCGCCGACGCCGGCACCTCGTTCGCCGACGTCGTCGACTCGGCGCGCCGCGAGATGGCGATGGAGTTCCTGAATCAGCGGCTGCCGCTCAAAGAGATCGCCTTTCTGCTCGGCTACGCAGAGCCCAGCGCGTTTCATCACGCGTTCAAGCGCTGGTACGGCGCGACGCCCGAAGAGGTCCGCTCGCAGCGGTTTGGCGTGAATTCTCACTGAGCTCCCTGACAGCCTCGGCTGCCCATGGTGCTCTTCTTCGCGCTGGCGTTCGCCTTCACGTGGCTGCCACAGCTGCCCGCCGTGCTCGCCCATCACGGCTTCGTCACCGGCGGCGCCGACCCTTGGCTGCCGCTCACCGGCCTGGGCGCCTTCGGCCCGATGTTCGCAGCCATCGTCTGCGTCTGGCGCGAGCCGAGCGGCGTTCGAAAGCTCTTCGCACCGCTGAAGCTCTGGCGCGTGAGCCCCGTCTGGTACGTGGCCGGGCTCGCCAACTCGGCGGGGCTGCTCTTCGTCGGCCTCGCCATCGCGTCGCTGTTCGGCAGAGAAGGCCCCTGGTTCTACCCGCCGCGCGACGCGCCGCACCTGGTGGCCGCGGTGGTGTTCTCGTTCGGCGAAGAGATCGGCTGGCGCGGCTACGCGCTGCCGCGCCTCGTCGAGCGCCACGGCGGGCTCGTCGCGAGCGTCATCATCGGCGTCGTGTGGTGCTTCTGGCACGCGTTGATGTTCGACCTGGCCGGGCTGCCACCGTGGCTCACGCCCGCGCTCGTGCCGTTCTTCGTCGGCGGCAGCATCGTGTTCACGTTCATCTGGGCCCGAGGCGGGCGCAGCCTCTTGCTCATGGTGCTCGCGCACCTGAGCGCGCACCTCAACAACTCGGGGCAGGCGCTGCCCTCCGACTGGACCCCGACGTGGGTTCACCTCGCGGCCTACGTGCTGGTGGCGCTGGCCCTGGTCGCCCTCACGCGCGACGAAGTGACCGGCTGAGTCACAGCCCACGTCACGGCTGTGACGGCAGCGGTCACAAACGAAGGGTCTCGACACCGCAGCGCGGCTGAAGTGCGGAGTAACCCGGCCCGTCGCCTGCGCGACGACCCTTCAGCGCCAATTTCCGGCGCCTGCCGGAGCACTCGATGACGAGACGACACCTTCCGCTGTTCGCCTGTTTCGCACTGGCCTGCGGGCCGCTCACGCCCGAAGCGCTCGACGAGCTCCAGGCCGATGGCGCGTCGGAGCAGGCCTCGCTCGGCTTCGGTCAGGCGTCGCCCCTGGTGCTCTACCGGGGCGTCAAGTCGGGAGCCACGCTGAGTCTGACGCGTTCAGCCGGCGACCTCGCCGACGAGAGCTGGAGCGACGGAGACTCGGGGGCAGACTCGGCGCGCTCGCTCTATGTGCCGCCGGGCCGTGAGGCGACGGTCTGTGAAGACGTGTGGTACCGCGGCGCGTGCCAACGTCTTCTGCCGAACAGCCCGGGGTTCGTGTGGGACCTCTTGCACTACGGCCTCGCCGGCAAGGCGTCGTCGATCGAGTACCGCCCCTTGGGCGGAGTCAGCTGGACCGAGCACGAGTACCTGAGCACGTACCCGAACCACCGCAACAACGAGCTCTCGAGAGACATTCAAGGGGTGGCCCACAGCTCGGGGTTCTGGTTCATCTCGAAGACGACGAAGGTCTTTCGCATTCCCCTCGGGGCCGACCTCAACGCGTCGTCGTTCGGCTACCCCGAGCTGCACGTGAACGACATCCCGGGCAGCTGCGATCACATCGGCGACATCGACTTCTACAGCGGCGAGCTCTTCATTCCGCTCGAGGGGTGTGACGGCGCCAATCGACAAGGCGATGACCGAATCGCCGTGTATCGAATTGCCGAAGATGGCTCGTTCGTCTTCCAGCGGCAGCTGCTGCTCGGCAATCAAGATGAGGCGCCCTGGGTGGCGGTGAACCCCATCAACGGCCTGATGTACTCGTCAGACTTCGACGCCGCCGGTGACACCGTCGTGCGCGCCTACGAGCGCAGCTTCACGAACGGGGTGCTGACCCAGGGCCAGCGGTTTCGGGTGTTGCTCACCCGCCACTTCAGCGGTGTGCAGGGTGGCACCTTCGACGATCGAGGCAACCTCTACCTCACCGAACATGCCGAGTCGGGTGCAGGCATCTACGTGTACCGAATCGCCGGCGGCTACGGCACCGAGTTCGAGCACATCGGCCCCAACGGCTTCAAGTGGAAGGGCTCTCACTGGCAAGAGATGGAGGGCATCGACTGGTGGGACCTGACCCAGGTCAGCGCCGACATGCCCGGCATCGACACCGGGCCCGGCGCTGCTTCGCTCCACTGGCTGCTGCTCGACAACGACTCGGGCGACGACGACGAGTTCTATTTCAAGCACGTACGTCTGTACTGACCGCCGTCGCAGTCGAGACGGTCAGAGCGACACCTGACCGTCGATGACGCGGCCGGTGCGGGCCTTGTCACGCGCGCGCTCTTTCGCGAGCGCCTCGGCGACCTCGGGCCGCTTCTCGATGATGACGTCATCGAGCACGAGCATGTCGATCTGCGTGTTCAGGAAGCACCGAATCGCGTCGTGCGGCGTGTTCACGATCGGCTCGCCCTTCACGTTGAAGCTCGTGTTCATGAACACGGGCACGCCGGTGCGCTGGTAGAACGCCTGCAGCAGCTTGTGGAACTTCGGGTTCTGCTCGGCGGTCACCGTCTGCACGCGCGCGCTGCCGTCGACGTGCGTCACGGCCGGAATCTTGTCGCGCTTGTCTTCCTGCACCGGCACCACGAACAACATGTATGGGCTGTCTTTCAGGCCCTTCATGTCGAACCACTCGTTCACCTTCTCGGCGAGGCACGCCGGCGCGAACGGGCGGAAGCCCTCACGCAGCTTCACCGCGTGGTTCACGACGTCTTTCATGTCGTCGCGGCGCGCGTCGGCCAGAATGCTGCGGTTGCCGAGAGCGCGCGGGCCCCACTCCATGCGGCCCTGGTACCAGCCGACGACCTTGCCGGCCTCGAGCGCGGTCGCGACCGTCTCGTACAGGTCGGCCGGCTTGTTGTGCTGAATCTTCTTGTCGAACGCCTCGAGCGCCGAGTCGATCGCCGAGCGCGGGTGACCGGGCCCCAGGTAGACCTGCGGCTTCTGCACCTTGCGCGGCTGGCGCAGCAGGTTGTGGTAGCCGTACATCGCCGCGCCGAACGAGCAGCCCGCGTCGTGCGCGGCCGGGTGGATCCAGATTTCGTCGAACAGGCCGCTGCGCGCGATCTTGCCGTTCATCGTGCAGTTCAGCGCCACGCCGCCCGCCATGCAGAGGTTCTTCTCGCCCGTCTGCTTCTGCAGGTGCTGAAGCATGTGCAGCACCGTCTCTTCGAGGCAGACCTGCAAGCTCGCCGCGATGTCCATGTGCTTCTGCGTGCAGGGCTCGTCTTTCGTGCGCGCCGGCCCGAGCGCCTTCGTCATGCTCGGCGGGTACATGTTCTGGTTCGCCCGCCCGATGAACGCGTCGCGCGCCATCAAGAAGGTGATGAGGCCGGGGTCGACCGTCCACCCTCCGTCGTCGTGCAGCGTCACGATGCTCTTGAAGTAGTCGCGGTACGGCTTCGGGTCGCCGTACGGCGCGAGCCCCATCACCTTGTACTCGTCGTGCTTGTCGAACCCGAGGAAGAGGCTGATGAACGAGTACAGGTAGCCCAGCGAGTTCGGCGCGTACGTCTGCTTCAGCACCTTGATGTCGGTGCCGTTCGCGACCGCCATCATGCCCGACACGCTCTCGCCCTCGGCGTCGAGCGTCACGCACAGCGCCCGCTCGAACGGCGAGTCGTAGTACGTCGACGCCACGTGGCACAGGTGGTGCGGCACCGCCTTGAACTTCTCTTCGGGCAGGTGCTGCCCCATCTCACGAACGAACGCGCGGTGGCTGCGCTTGTTGTCGTAGCCCGCGACCTTGTTGAACAGCTTCATCGCGGCGTTCGGCAGCCAGATGGCCGGCTTCTCGAGCAGCGACACCTGCTTGCTGTTCGCCTGGTACTTCCCGGGGTGAAACATCAGCGGGTACGAGAAGTAGTAGGTGACGAGGTCCACCTCGCTCAGGTCTTTCACGCCGCCTTCGCGCATCACGAACTCGATGGCCTGGCGGGGGAAGCGGGCGTCGTGCTTGAAGCGGCTGAACCGCTCTTCTTCACACGCGGCCACCACCTTGCCGTCGACCACCAGCGTCGCCGAAGCGTCGTGGCCCGTGTCGAACGAAGACGGGTAGCCGTCGAGACCGCCGTTGTAACCGATGACTTTCATGGGGCGTGCGACTACCACGCCCCCAGAGGGGTTTTGAACCCCCCTGCAGGCCTTTCAAACGACTCGGGTTTCAGCGCATCGACAGGGGCTGTGGCGACCCCGGCCCGACCCACGAGCGCGGCGAGCTCGGTGCGGCCGCGTACGCCGAGCCTCGTGTAGAGCCGCGTGAGCTGGTTGGTGACGGTCTTCGCCGACACTCCGCGCGCGCGCGCGATCTCGGCCACCCGGCTGCCGGCGAGGAGCTGCTCGACGACCGAGCGCTCGGCCAGCGAGAAGCGCGACCAGAGCCCGGTCTCGCTGCCGGGCCGAACGACCACCACCTCGCGCGCCTGGCTGAGCGTGGCGCGAAACGGCGCGACGCTGCCGAAGACGGCGGCGAGGTCGGTGCGGCGGGGCGAGCCGAGCTTGCGCAGCACGTCGCGCGTGGTGCGGCTCACCGTGCCGATGGCGAGCCCCAGCGCATACGCGATCTCGCTCGAGCTGCGGCCCTGCACGACGTACTCGGCGACGTCGAGCTCGCGCGGCGACAGCGCGCGCGGGTCTCGCACCGAAGGCGGGTTCGCGCGCGCCACGAGGTACCGCCGCTGGTCGACGTCGACCCACTGCACGATGCTCCACCGGCCGCTGACCAGCCCCTTCCACAAGGTCAGCGCCTCGTCGGGGCTCGTGCGGCGCAGCCGGCCACGCGCGCGCTCGATGTCGGTCACCGCGCGGCGGAGCGCCTCTGCGGCCTGCGTGCCCTTCGCTTCACCCTCGGCGTGCACGAGCCTGCCGTCGGGCGTCAGCACCGCCTCGGCGGGCGCGCCCACGAGCGCGACGCGCAGCCGCAGCCCCGCGGCGGCGTGTGCCAGGAGCTTGCGCGCCCGGGCGAGCCGGCCGGGTGAGAGCCGAACGTAGTCTCGAGAGAAGGCCGTCATCACCAGCCCGTTCCACCCGGGGTTGCCCATGACGAGCACGCCGAGGACGTCGCGGAAGCCGCGCAGGCCCGCGCGCCGCGCGGCCTCCAGCACGTCGACGGGGGTGTGCCGGGCGAAGTCGACGCCCGAGCCGATGAAATCGCGCGCCCCCGGCCCGTACCGGCTGCGCAGCAGCTCGCTCGGGAGCTGCTCGGCGAGCACATGCAGGTTCTCGATCAGCCGCGGGTCGACGTTGCCGCGCGACGGCTGCAGCGTGTCGAACTCCCCCGGTCGCTTCATGCTCCACGTGCCGATGCTGAGGCCCGCCCCGCGGTCGAAGTGCGGGAGCAGCCCCGCGTGGAGCCCATCGAGCCACTGCGCGTGACCGGCCTCGAGGTCGTATGCCCGCTCGACGAGGGCGATGTCGTCGATCATCGCTGCCGACTTAACCGACCCGCCGCCGTGCCGTTGATGGGAGTTTTGAGGGGGCGGGCCGCGGCTTTGCTCCCTGCTCGGGCCCACTTCGCGCGGCCCCTCTGTTCTCCCATGTCGGCGCGGCGCACCACCCCGGTACCGTCTCGCCCCTCTCTTTCACTGGGGTGCCCGGGTGCGCCAAACGCTTCTCACGCTGTGCGTCGTCTCACTCGCTGCATGCAACTGCCAGCCAGGGCCCGACGGCGGAGCCGGCGGCGGCGCTGCGACTGCGGGCGGCGCTGCGACTGCGGGCGGCGCTGCGACTGCGGGCGGCGGCGCGACTGCGGGCGGCGGCGCGACTGCGGGCGGCGCTGCGACAGCGGGCGGCGCTGCGACGGCGGGCGG
>JAEUJP010000355.1 GCA_016793725.1 Myxococcaceae bacterium
GAGACGGCGAAGCGCACCGCGAGATCGCCGGCCTTCTCGGGCACGACGTGCAGCGCGCCCAGGTACTCGTTGTCTTCGGCCCGGCTCGCCGTGCCCTGAAAGACCGCGAGCTGCACGGGGGCGTCGGCGGCCACGGGCAGCTCGAGGGTCTTGTCGGCGGGCAGGCGGGTGTTGCGCTCGAGCACGCGGCGAAAACCGCCGCCCTTCACGGCGACGCCGATGGGGGCCGAGAGCACCTCAGAGAGCGTGACGCCCTGCTTGCCCCGCTCGCGCTGAACGAGCGAGTGGCCGAGCAGCGCGGCGCCGAGCGCGACGGCGCCCTGCGGGTCGACGTCTGACCGGGCAGGCTTGCCGAGCTGCGCCTCGAGGCGCCTCTGCACCAGCGGCGCGCGGCTCTGGCCGCCGACGAGCAGCACCTCGTCGACGCTGGCGGCGGCGATGCGCGCAGTCTCGAGCACGACCTTGGTGATCTCGCAGGTGCGCTCGACGAGGTCGGTGGTGAGCTGCTCGAGCCACGCGCGCTGCACGTCGGCCTCGAGATCGACCGGCTTGCCGGCGGCGTCGGTCGCCACGAAGGGCAGCGAGACGTGTGCCTTCTCGGCGTCGCTGAGCGAAATTTTGGCGCTCTCGGCGGCGTCGCGCACGCGCTGCAGCGACGCACGGCTCGCGGCGATGGCGTCGCGCGAAGACGGCGGCAGCTGCCCCACCAGGGCGTCGGCGAGGCGCTGGTCGAAGTCGACGCCACCGAGAAAGTTGTCGCCCCCCGTGCTGACGACCTCGAGATCATCGCCGGTCATCTCGACGACGCTCGCGTCGAAGGTGCCGCCGCCCAGGTCGTAGACGAGCAGGCGCTTGCGCGCGAGGCCGCGGCCGTAGCCGAACGCGAGCGCGACCGCCGAAGGCTCGTTCAAGATGCGAAGCACCTCGAGCCCGGCGAGCTTGCCGGCCTCGAGACTCGCGGCGCGCAGGTCCTCGGGGTCCCAGGCGGTCACCCACAGCACGGAGCGGGACACCTCGCGGCCGAGCAGCTCGCTGGTGGCGCCCTTCAGCTCTTTGAGCAGCAGCGCGGCGAGCTCGGGGCCCGACCAGGTGCGGCCGTTCAGCTCGACGCCGGCGTCGCCTTCGGGGTCGGCGGCGAGCGTGAACGCGCAGCGCCCGGCGAGCTCACGAATCTGCTTCGAGCGCGCGCGGCGGCCCATGACGCGCTTGAAGCCGGCGGCGGCGTTCTGCGGCGAGCTGACGAGAATGCCCTTCGCGCCGTGGCCCACGACGAGCTCGCCGCTGCCGTTGAGCGCGACCACGGTCGGCAGCACGAACTGGCTGTTGCCTCCGATCGGCACGAGGCGCGGCGCGCCGTCGAGAAAGACGGCGGCGCGGCAGGTGGTGGTGCCCAGGTCGATGCCCACCACGACGTCGTCGGCGAGCGAGAGCGGCTTCTTCACCGGCGCAGGCGGCGGGGGCACGCTCGCCGAGGGCTTCGCGGGCGGCGGAGGCAGCGGCTCGGAGGGGGGCGCCTCGACGGGCTGCGCCGCTTCGGCCGGCACGCCGTCGCGGGCGGCGCAGATGCGATCGATGAGGGCCTTGGTGCGCGGCTCGAGGCGTACGAAGCGCACCACCATGCCCGAGCGGCCGGCCGCCTCTTCTTGCCGCACGGTCTGCACGACCCCTTCGCCGCGCATGAGCCGCTCGCCGTTCGAGAGCACGAGCTCGAAGCTGATCTCGGTGCCTTCGGGCTTGGGGCCGCGGGTGGCGATGAAGATGCCACCGCGCTCGACGTTGGCGCCGTAGCGTTCGATGAACTCGGCCTCCGTCGCGAACGGGAGGCGAATGCGGAGGGGCACCTTCACTACTGGAGCTCCAGCTTCGCTCCGTCGGGCATGACGAAGGTGAGGCCTTCTTTGAGCGCGTCTGCGGGCACCTCGAACCAGACGGTGAGCGGCGTGTCGCCCGTGCCGGCGGCGACCGCGCCCTTGCCGGGGCGCTTGCCGGCGGCCTGCGCGTCGCGCGCGTGGGGGTACGTCTTGCCGTCTCGCTCGAGGTGCGCGGAGGTGAGGTCGAGCTCGGTCGCCTCGGCCGCGGTCGCGCTGAACCCGACCATCACGAACCAGTCGTCGGTGGTGACCGAGATGCCCTGGCCGACGGTGTGGGTCGCCTCGAGCGCGTTGAGGCGCAGTGAGGCCTTGCCGACCTGCAGCAGGGTCTTGGCGGGCAGGGTGAGCTGCTTCTTCTGCGTGCCCTTCGCGGCGAACTCGGCGAGCGGGTTCACCTGCTCGTCTTTCGGCAGCGGCTCGACGGCGGTGGGCGCGACCGTGGGGCCCTCTCTGGCCTCGCGGTCTTTTTCAGCCCTGAGCTTCGCGAGCAGGCGCTCGTCGCCAGGGGGCTGGGGAGTTTTTTCGGGGCAGCCGAACAGCAGCAGTGCCGTCGCGAAGAGCGGGGGCAGGCGACCTTTCGCTGCGCGCGCAGCGAGGGCTCCGATCGAAGCCGCGGCGAAAAGCAGCCTGTTCCTCTTCACACCTTCACCAGGTCGTAGAGGCGCGCGAGCGCCTGGGGAACTTTCGAGGGGTCGGGCACGCCGAGCTGGGCCATGTCGGGCTTGCCGCCGCCCGAGCCGCCGACCTCGGCCGCGATGGCCTTGACGAGGTCGCCGGCCTTGAGGCCCTTGTCGACGAGATCTCTGGTGGCCGCGATCAGCACGAGCGCCTTGCCGTCGGCGGTCGGGCCACCCAGCCCGATGACGCCCGACTTCAGCTGGTCGCGGTAGCGGTCGGCCATCTTGCGCATCAGGCCGGGGTCGGCGCTGTCGATCATCTTGGTCAGCACCTTGATGCCGTTCACCTCACGAATGTTCTCGTCTTCGCTCTTCGCGCCCGTACCCTTGAGCTGGAGCTCTTCGAGCTTCTTCTCGAGCTCTTTGATGCGCTTCTGAGACGCCTCGATGCGCTTGCCGAGCTCGGCGCGCGGGGCCTTCAGCGCCGCCGCTGCGCCATCGAGATCGCGCTGCAGCTCGCGCACGTACGGCAGCGCGCCGACGCCGGTGAGCGCGCTGATGCGGCGAACGCCGCTGGCGATCGACGAGTCGGAGGTGATCTTCAAGAGCCCGATGTCGCCGCTCGCCTTCACGTGGGTGCCGCCGCACAGCTCGGTCGACTCGGGGTGCACCGTGACGACGCGCACCTGATCGCCGTACTTCTCGCCGAAGAGCGCGACGGCGCCCGACTTCCTGGCCTCGTCGATCTTCATCAGCTTCGTCTCGGCGCCCTTGTTCTCGCGGATCCACCGGTTGACCAGGTCTTCGATCTGCTCGAGCTGCTCGGGCGTCGGCTGCTTGAAACACGAGTAGTCGAAGCGCAGGTAGTCGGGGTGCACCACCGAGCCCTTCTGCTTCACCTCGTCGCCGAGCACGGTGCGCAGCGCCTTGTGCAACAGGTGCGTCGCCGAGTGGTTCGCGCGAATCTGGTCGCGGCGGTCGCCGTCGACCTGAAGCGTGAGCTTGTCGCCGACCTTGAAGGCGCCCTTCTCGAGCCGGTGAATGATGACGCCGCCCTCTTTGAGCGTGTCTTTCACCCGCAGGCCGTTCGCCGTACCGGTGTCGCCGACCTGGCCGCCAGACTCGCCGTAGAACGGCGTCTGGTCGACCGCGAAGTCTGAGCCGTCGACCGCGATGACGGTGCCCGTCGCCGTGAGCCCCTCGTAGCCCAAAAACTTCGTCTCGGGCTGCTTGAGCCAGATGTCGCTGAGCGCCTTCTCGGAGCTCGCGAACTTCTCTTCGCGCTCGGCCTTCTTCGGGTCTTCGGCGTCGAGCCCGCGCTCTTGCAGAATGATCTTCGTCACGTCGGGCGGCATGCCGTGTGTGTCGTGCAGGTACCAGACGGTCTCGCCCTTCAAGACCTTCTGACCCGCCTTCTTCAGCTTCTCGACCTCGTCGTCGATGAGCGCGAGACCCTTCTCGAGCGTGCGGCGGAAAGAGGCCTCTTCGTGCCGCGTGGCCTCGAGAATGAACTTCTGGTTCTCGCGGAGCTCCGGGTAGGCGTTCGACATGAGCTCGATCACCGCAGACACACTTTCGTGCATGAACGGCTCACGCATGCCGAGCATCTGGTGGCCGTGCCGAATCGCGCGCCGCATGATGCGCCGCAGCACGTAGCCGCGCCCCTCGTTCGAGGGCATCACGCCGTCGCCGATGAGAAACGCTGCCGCGCGCGAGTGGTCGGCGATCACGCGTGACGACGCGTTCATGGGCTTGCCGCTCAGCTGCTGCACCTTCTGGAGCAGGGGCGTGAACAGGTCGGTGTCGTAGTTCGACTGCTTGCCCTGCACGGCCGAGCACACGCGCTCGAGGCCGGCGCCGGTGTCGATCGAGGGCTTCGGCAGGTTGAACAGCTTGCCGCCCGCCTCTTTGCGCTCGAACTGCATGAACACCAGGTTCCAGATCTCGACCCAGTGGTCGCTCTCGCCGACCTTGTCTTTCGGGTCGGGCGTGGGGCCGGGCATGTAGAAGTAGATCTCGCTGCACGGGCCGCACGCGCCGGTGTCGCCCATCGACCAGAAGTTGTCTTTGAGCCCCAGGCGGAAGATGCGGTCTTTCGGTACGCCCGCCTTCACCCAGAGCTCGGCGGCCTCGTCGTCGGCGGGGATGCCGTCTTCGCCCTTGAACACGGTGACGGCGAGGCGGTTCGGGTCGAGGCCGAAGCCCTTCGTGACGAGCTCCCAGCCCCACTTCACGGCGTCGGCCTTGAAGTAGTCGCCGAACGAGAAGTTGCCGAGCATCTCGAAGAACGTGTGGTGGCGGGCCGTGAAGCCGACGTTGTCGAGATCGTTGTGCTTGCCGCCGGCGCGCACACACTTCTGTGAGGTGGTGGCGCGCTGGTAGTCGCGGGTCTCGCGGCCGGTGAAGACGTCTTTGAATTGCACCATGCCGGCGTTCGTGAACAACAGGGTCGGGTCGTTGGCCGGTACGAGGCTCGATGACGCGACACGCTTGTGACCTCGCTCGGCGAAGAACGACAGAAACCGCTCGCGAATCTGGTCGGCAGACAGCACGGAAGACATGGTGCGGGGTTATGCCACTTTTTCTTCGCGCGGCAGCTATTGCGTGCACACGCGAGCCGCCTGGCAGGTAGGTCGTGACGCACACCGGTTCGCGCCGCACACCGGTTCCTGGCACGGCGGCTTTGCGTGCTCGCGCGAACCGTTTCGCAGGTAGGTCGTGACGCACACCGGTTCGCGCCGCACACAAAGCCGCCGTGCGGGGTATCATCGGCGTGCCTTGCGGCCGGTCGGCGTCGTTCTCGCGTTGCTTCTGGCTGCCAGCGCGTACGCCGAAGACGCGCGCGTCTCGTTCTTGAAGAAGCAGCTCGCCGGCGCCAAAGACGCCCGTCTTCGCGCCCAGACCTGCACGCTGCTCGGCAAGACCGGCTCGCAAGACGCGACGGCGCCGCTGTGCTCGTGCATCAAAGACCCCGAGAGCATCGTGCGCAGCGCGGGCGCCGCAGGCCTCGCCGAGCTGGCCTCACCCGAGGCGGTCGCGTGCCTGAAGGCGGCCGAAAACGACCGCGACCCGAACGTGCGCAAGGCGATCGAGCGGGCGCTCGACACGGGGCAGGTGGCCGCGACGGGCGGGCTGTACGTCGCGATCGAGGTGAACGACAAGGTCGGCTCGCTGCCCGGCGACGTGCTCGAGCTCGCGCGAGATCTGCTCAAGCAGCAGATGGCAGGTCTGGGCGCGGCGATCGCGCCGCCGAACGAGTCGAAGGCGCAGGCGCAAGACGTGATCCGCAAGGGGAAGATGAAGGGCTACCTCTTGCGCTCGAACCTGCTCCCCAACGGGGCGTCGGGGCTCAAGCTCGAGATCTTGATCATGACGTACCCCGACCAGGCGCTGCAGGGCACCTGGAACGTGAAGGCCGCGGGCGGCAAGCCCGAGGCACAGCTGAAGGCGATGGTCCCCAAGGTCGTGAACGACGCTGCCTACGACCTCGAGTGGAAGTGAGACGGAGAAACGAATGACACAACCCAACCCGCAACGAGCAGCTGGAAGCAGGGCCGACAGGAGGTTCAAGAACTTCCTCCTCGACGCCCGCTTTCAGCTCAAGTTCGCCGGCTACATCGTCGTGCTCACCCTGATCGTCGCCGGCATGCTCGGCGCCTTTCTCGGCTACACGACGACGACGCTGTTCAACCAGGCCCAGGTCGCCGTCGACGCCCAGAGCAAGGCGGCCGAGACGAGCAAAGAGCTCGGCACCTGCACGTTGAACAACGACCTGGCGAAGAACATGGACGACCCCGATTTCATGGCCCAGCTCCAGAAGAAGTCGGAGGACATCGACAAGAAGTACGAGCTCGACCGCCAGGCCATCGTCGAGCAGCGCACCCAGCTCGTCACCCAGCAGAAGGTCACGCTGCTCGCGCTCGTCGGGGGGCTCTTGATGTTCGTCGCCTTCATCGGCCTCGCGAGCATCGTCACGACCCACCGCATCGTCGGCCCGCTGTTTCGCGTGAAGCGCATGGCGAACGACGTCTCGACCGGCAAGCTGAAGCCCCCCTCGTACGGCCTGCGGCCCGGTGACGAGCTCAAAGACGTGTTCGAGGCGTTCGCGTCGATGGTCACCTTCTTGCGCAGCAAGCACGAAGCCGACCTGAAGGCGCTCACCGAAGGCATCGCGAAGCTGAAGGCGCAGGGGCACGACGTCACGGCGCTCGAGAAGCTCGCCGCCGAGATGCAGGCCCGGCTGGACATGTAGCGTTACCGCAGTCAGTTGCCGGGGAAGAGCAGCCCCTGGCCGGGTGTGTCTCGCCTGCGTACCGGCTGAGCGCCGCCCAACCCCATTCGCTTCAAGAAGTGAAAGATGCGCACGCGGGCCTGAGCCCAGGGCAGCGCCTCGACGCGATAGCCCTCGAGCGCCTCGTACAGCTGCGCGCGATAGGCCGCGTTGCCCGGGTCGGCGATGACGACGACGCCGCGGTCGGTCGGCGTGCGCACCAGCCGGCCGACGCCCTGGCGCAGCTGCAGCAGCGCCCGCGGCAGGCGGTAGCGCATGAACCCGCGCGCGCGAAAGTCGCTGGTCGAGGGGCGCACCCCTTCGGTGGTCTCGCTGGCCCCGAGGCGCTCTTCGCGGGCCTCGACGATGGGCCGGCCCTGCGGCTCGAGCGGCAGCTTGTCGATGAACACGCATGCGACGCCGGGCCCGGGAATGTCGACGCCGTGCCAGAAGCTCTTCGTGCCGAGCAGCACGGTGCCGGCGTCTTGCTCTTGCCGCGCGGCCATCAGCCGCGCCGACCCCTTCGACTGCCGCATGACCTCGATGCCGTTCGGCTCGAGCTGCTCGCGCACCTTCTGATCGACCGCTTCGAGCCGGCGCGTCGACGTGAAGAGGCCGAGCACGCGGCCGCACAAGAAGCTCGCGAGCCCGCCGATGCGCGTGGCGGCCCAGTCG
>JAEUJP010000664.1 GCA_016793725.1 Myxococcaceae bacterium
GCTGGCGAAAGACCTCGAGTACAAAGCCGAGCTGCTCTTGTCGTCGCAGGGGCACTACCTGCGGGCGATTCGGCTGGGCAACGGGTACTGGGCGACGGCGGCGGGCGCGCAGATCGGCGGCCTGTACGAGAACCTCTACGATCACATGGTGAACGCCGAGGCGCCGCGCGAGCTGAACCGCGATGAAGCCGACGTCTACAAGAGCGAGCTGCGAAAGAAGATTCGGGTGCTGCTGACGAAGGCGATCACGGTCTACGAGCGCACGCTCGAGGCGGCCGAGCGCATCGGCGCGCAGAGCCCGTTCGTCGAGAAGACGCGCGAGAGCCTGAAGCGCATGAAAGACCTGCTGCTCGCCGACGCGAAGGCCGAAGAAGAAGAACCAGAGCCGGCCAAGCCCGAGCCCCCACCGCCTCCGCCGCCGGCGTCGAAGGGCAAGGTGAAGAAGAAGGTTCCGCACACGTGAAGTAGAACCTCGGCACTGAGATGACCGAGGCGATCTTCACGCCGCAGCAGCTCGCCGAGATCGAGGCGTACCACCGGCCGTATTACTTCTGGGCGTGGGCCGGGCTGGTCGTGAACCTGGCGATCACGGCTGCGGTGTTTCGCTTCGTGATCGGGCCGCTGTACGCGCGCTGCGAGCGGGTGAAGCCACCCTCGAAGGTTCTGGCGAAGGTGTGGCTCGGCGACGGGTGGGCTGCGGCGCTGCTCTTCTCGCTCGCGTACTTCGCGCTGATGACGCTGACCGCGTTGCCGGTCGACGTATGGTTTCAGCTCCACGAGCACGCATTCGGGCTGTCGAAGTACACGCCCGCGACCTACGCGATCGACTACGGCAAGAACCTGGTGCTCTCGATCGGGGCGTTCAGTGCGCTGACGTTCGGGCTGTTCGGTCTCGCGCGGCGGGTGCGCAGCTGGTGGGTACTGCTCGGCGCGGTCGGTGCGCTGGTGCTGCTGTTCTCGGCGGCGCTCGACCCCTACCGTTCGCGGCTCTACTTCGAGCAGAAGCCGCTGCCGCCAGGCGAGCTGCGAGAGCGCATCACGACGTTGATGGCGAAGGCGAACATCGACTTCCGCGACGTGCTGATCGAAGACAACGGCCGGGCGACGGTGAAGCTGCAGGCGTACTTTGCCGGGCGCGGCCCGACGCGAACGATCGTGCTGAACGAATCGTTGCTGAAAGAGCTTTCGACTGACGAAATTCTCGCGGCGGTGGCGCACGAGGCGGGGCACGTGCAGGAGTCGCGGTGGCCTGGTTCGATCGCGTCGGCAGTGACGCTGTTTCTCTTTTTGTTCGCGGTCGACGTACTGCTGCGCTGGGTGGCGAAGCGCGGGTTCTGGGGCGTGACCGAGCGGGCCGACATTCGGGCGCTGCCGCTGGTGTTCGTGATGTTCTGGCTGGGTACGACGCTGGCGACGCCGGTGAGCGCGGCGTTCTCGCGCGAGCGGGAGCGCAAGGCCGACGCGTTCGGGCTCGAGCTGACTCGAGACCGCGAGGCGTTCGTGTCGATGCTGACGAAGGCGGCGCGGGTGAACAAGATGGACCCCGACCCGCCGAGGTGGGTCGTGCTGAAGGGGCGCACACACCCGACCATTCGAGAGCGGCTCGAAGCGGTCGAGCGTTGGCGGCCCGCAAAAGCCGACGGCGGATAGGGGTTGGGGCCCCTTCCGCCGTCTGCCGGCCGTGCTCGAGCGCTCCCCAGTGCCCGGTGGCCTTCTGGTTCTTCGGCTATCGCGCCTTCGCCACCTGCACGGCGGCCATCGTGATCGCCTTCACCAGCCCTTTTGCCCTTCGGCCTGCTGCGGTCTCGCCGTACGGGTCGGCCTCGACGGCCTTCGCCAGGTCTTGAAACCCGGCGCGGTCGCCGGCTTTGAGCCTCAACTCGCCGCGGTTGGCGAGGGCGACGGGGTTCTTGGCATCACGGTCGAGCGCGGCGGTGTACTCGGTGATGGCGTCGGCGGTGCGGCCGAGCTTCTGGTACACGGTGCCGAGCGCGGCGCGGGCGGCCGAGTCTTTCGGGTTACCCGCGACGAGGCCCTCGAAGATGATGCGGGCGTCGTCGAGGCGCCCGGCCGCCGCGAGGTCGCAGCCGACGGCTGCGATTGCTTTGGCTTCTTCGAACGTCATGCCTTCGACTTCGGCCCATGTCATCTCGCCTCGGGCGAAGGCTTTGAGCTTCGACTTCATGTCGGTGTCGGCCTGCATGGCGGTCTCCGTCTGTTTGATGATTCGGGGGTTCATGAGCGCGCTCACCGGATGTTGCCGATCGCGTTCATCGACATCTCGTGAAAGCTCTTCCAGAGGTTCGAGAGCAGGTGGAACATCTCTTTCCGCATCTCGACCAACCCCTGGAGCTTGAGATTGAGCATCGAGAGCTGTGCCTTCGCCTTCTCGCCATCGGCCTTCTGAGCATCGGTCGCTTTCGGGTCCATGCCGGCGAGCATCGTCTGCGTCAGAACGTCGACCTGCTTTTGTGCGTCGGCAATGCCCTTGTCCATGCGGCCAATCGCGACCTCGAGGCTGACGCCTTGGTTGGCGGCGTTGACCGAGCCGGTCCCAGTGCCCGTTCCTTGGGTAGCCCCGGTCGCCTGGTAGTTGTTCGCGGCGAACATCACGCTCAGTTCGATCTGGCCAACCGTCATCCCGGGCTGTGCAGCGGGAGGCGGCGGGGCGGCGGGAGGAGGCGGTGAGCTCGGCGGAGGGGGCGCCGCCGGCGCTTGGTTCTGCTGCGCCTTCTGAAGCATCAGGTCTCTGTAGCCCTGCACGCCTGCCAGCGAGACGCAGTTCTGGGAGGAGCTCGACTTGGCGACCATGTCCGCGTAGGCCCCCGGGTTCGCCTTCAGCCACTTGCACGCGTCGACCGCCGCCTTCGCGCTGTCCGGAAGCTGTTTCGCGTCCCACTTCGCGATAACGACATCGATGTTGTGCTCGATGTCCGCCCAGCCGGCGTTGTCACCTTCGTGGTTTTTCTGAATCCAGGACCAGTTGTTGATGAGATTCTGGCAGTGGTCCGCCGCGTCCTTTGCCTCCTTCAGTCGCTTCTCACGCTCGGCTTTCGCCGCGGGGTCTTCGGTGACTTGCGGGTTAGGCGTACCGTCGGTGCCGCCCGCGTTCTGAGTCTGTTGCGAGCCATCCGTGCCACCCGCAGTCTGTGAGTAGTTCGTCGACTGCATCTGCTGCGACGATGAGCTTCCCGACGTGTTCGGGTCCGAGTAGCCATCGCTCGAGTGCTCGGTTTCCGGAGGCACCTCGGTGTGACCCGACGTGCCGTGTTTAGCGTCGAGGTACGCGTCGTTGCCCTGCTGCAGGCTCGGATCCGCCGAGTGTTTCGTCGCCTTGTCGATCTCCCCACCGATCAACGAGAAGAGGCCCAACGGGTCGGCGACCTTCTGCACGATACCCATGATGTCGCCGCCGCCCTTGCCGCCCTCGCCGCCCTGCTTGAACAACCCGAGCGGGTCAGCCAGCGCACCAATCATTCCGAAAATCCCGCCGCCGCCGCCGTTGTCGCCACCACCAATTCCACCGAGCATCAACTCCTCCAGGGTTAGCGCCAGCGAACGGCGCGGTTGTGTGGTCCGTGGCTTTGCACCGCCGGTGCCCACGACGTTTCCAGTCGTTCCCGCCACTTCCCCACCCCACCCCGTCCGAATCGGCGGACTCACCGTCCGCCCGGCCGGATACATTGAAGCCCCGTGAAGGCCCTCGCCCTCGACGTCGGCAGCAAGACCATCGGCCTCGCCGGCAGCGACGCCCTCGGCATCACCGCCCAGCCGATCACCACCGTGCGCCGCACCAACTTGAAGGCCGACCTCGCCGCCGTGAAGGCCGTCATCGCCGAGCGCGAGGTCACCCACCTCATCGTCGGGCTCCCGCTCAACATGAACGGCACCGAGGGCCCCAGCGCCGAAGAAGCGCGAAAGATCGGCGACGCCCTGAGCACCCCCGACCTCACCGTCATCTACTGGGACGAGCGCATGACCACGGTCGCCGCCCAGCGCTCGCTCCTCGAGAGCAACGTGTCTCGCAAGAAGCGGCGCGAGGTCGTCGATCAGGTCGCCGCGGTGTTGATCCTGCAGGGCTGGCTCGAGTCCCGCCCCGCCCCGGAGCCGTACGATTGAAGAGGTTGTTGGCCGTCGCCTTCATCGTGCTCGTCCTCGGTGCCGCCGGAGCGGCCTCCTGGTGGTACCTGCACGATGGCCGTCTCACCCGCTTCGGCGAAGCCACCTTCGGCGCCGGCACCCGCGTCGTCGAGATCCCCGCGGGCACGAACCCCAAGGGCGTCGCGAAGCTCCTCGCCGATCGCCGCGTCGTCGCCGACGCCGACCTCATGTACGCGTGGCTCAAGCGCCAGAAGCTCGGCCCCAAGCTCCGCGCTGGGGAATACGAGTTCGTCGGCCCCCTCACACCCGGCCAGGTCGCCGAAAAGATCGTCTCGGGTCAGGTGAAGCTCTACCGCTTCACGGTGCCCGAAGGGCTGCGCGTCGACGAGATCCTCCCCCTGCTCGCAGGCACGGAGCTCGGCCTCGACCTCGGCAAGCTGAAGCAGCTCGCCGCCACCCCCGCCTTCGTGCGCAAGACCGGCACGCCCGCCGACGGCCTCGAGGGCTTCCTCTTCCCCGACACCTATTCCTTCCCCAAAGGCGCCACCGCCGAGCAGGTGTTGACGAAGATGGTCAGCCGCACCCTCGAAGAGCTCAGGCAGTCTCCGCGCAAGGCCGGCGTGAATCTCGATTGGCTGCAGACCGTGACCCTCGCCTCGATCATCGAAAAAGAGACCGGAGCCAGCGAGCTCGACCAGCGCGCCCACATCTCGTGCGTCTTTCACAACCGCCTGCGCGAGAACTGGCGACTCGATACCGACCCCACCGTCATCTACGCGATGCTGCTGCTCCGCGGTCAGTACTCGAAGAACCTCACGCGCAGAGACCTCGAGACGCCGCACCCGTACAACACGTACCGCAACGAGGGCCTGCCCCCCGGCCCCATCGCCAGCCCCGGCGTCGCCGCGCTTCACGCCGCGCTGAACCCCATCGACTGCCCCGACTTCTTCTTCGTCTCGCGCAACGACGGCACCAGCGTCTTCTGCCCCGACACGAAGTGCCACAACGCTGCGGTCGAGAAGTTCCAGCGCCGCAGTCAGAAGTGAATCACGCAGTCGCCGCCGGTCTCGCCGTTTCGCTCGAGCTTCACCGGCACGCCCGCGAAGAACGCCGCGTCGATGTCGCGAAAGCCGGGGTCGATGGGCAAGTACGGCACGCCGGTGCACGCGCGCGCCTGGGCGGCGGCCTCCATCACCACGCGCGGCTGCGTCGTCACCGGGCTCACCGTGCGAAACGAGTCGTGATAGCCACCCTCGCGCCGGTACGTGTAGAGGCCGAGCCCGAGCGTGAACAGCGCCAGCACCGCCACCGCGCGCTCGCGCAGCGCCGAGCCCGCGTAGACGAGCAGCACCAGCAACGACGTGGCCGTGAAGCGCCCCAGCGGCTCGAAGTCGCCCACGATCGTGCTGCGCGTCGTGAAGATGACGACCGGCAGCACTGCGACCGCGATCAGCCACCCGTGCTGCCGCATGCGCGCCACACCCGCGACCGCCACCACCGGAGTCAGCGTGAACAGCGCGCACAGCGGCCAGAAGAAGAGGTTGAGCAGCCGATGTTTCCAGAAGCCCCAGTACTGCTCTT
>JAEUJP010000691.1 GCA_016793725.1 Myxococcaceae bacterium
CGGCACGCCGTCGGCGTCGAGGCTGGTGATGAACAGCTCGAGCTCGGTGGTGTCGTTCGCGACGGGCACGGTGGTGCCGAGGGTGACGGTCGACCTCACCGGGTCGGGTGCTCTGGGAGCGGGCGGGGTGGGGCTGGAGCACGCAGCGACGCACAACCACAGCGCCATCGGTCTCGTTCTCATGGGGCGCACGTTACGTTAAGAGAGCGGCGGGCCGTGCACGATACCGTCGCCAAGCAGCGTCCGCTTCCCGAGGAGACGCTGATCCTCGAGGGGCGGTTTCGCCTGAAGAAGCTCCTCGGCGAAGGCGGCATGGGGCTCGTCTACTACGCCGAGCAGGTGTCGCTCGGGCGCGCGTGCGCGGTGAAGGTGCTGCGCGAAGACCTGTCGCTGCAGGCCGGCATGGCCGAGCGGTTTCGGCGCGAGGCGCTGCTGCTCTCGAGCGTCGACCACGCGTCGGTGGTGCGGGTCATCGACTTCGGGCTGCACGGGGCGTCGGCGTGCCTGGTGATGGAGTACGCCGACGGGCTCACGCTCGAGCACGCGCTGCGCACCGAGAAGTTTCCCCCCGAGCGGTGCCTGCGGCTGTTGATTCAGCTGGCGCAGGGGCTGGCGGCGATTCACGAGAAGGGCATCGTTCACCGCGACCTGAAGCCCGAGAACGTGATTCTCACGCACACGACGGGCAGCGAGCACGCGCGGCTGCTCGACTTCGGCATCGCGCGGCTGGCGCAGCCCGATGCGGGCGCTCCGGGCACGGGCAACGTGACGCAGGTGGGGCTGGTGCTGGGCACGCCCGAGTACCTGTCGCCCGAGCAGGCGCTGGGTCAGCCGCTCGACGCGCGCAGCGACATCTATGCGTTCGGCGTCGTGGCGTTTCGCATGCTGTCGGGGCAGCTGCCGTTCGACGGGCCCGACCTGCAGCAGTACGTGATGCAGCACGCGGCGAAGGCGCCGAAGCAGCTGCTCGAGGTGGCGCCACACCTCTTCCCCCACTCGGCGCTGGCGTCGCTGGTGATGGCGTGTCTCGAGAAGAGCCCGGCGGCGCGGCCGCAGACGGCGGTGGTGCTGATCGACGAGCTGGCGCGGTTTTCGGTGACGATGCCCGATGCGCCGGCGCCGCTCTTGCTCACGGCGACGACGACGAGCGGGTTCAAGCCGGGCGTCGACCCGCAGTGGGCGCTGCAGGCGACGCCGAGCGGGGTGCTGGTGCCGACGGCAGGTGAGTCGTCGTCGCTGCACCGCAAGAAGCCGGCGTCGCGGTGGGCCTTGAAGCTCGCGGGCATCGCGGTGGCGCTGGTGGCGCTGGGCGTGGTGGCGACGCTGCTCTGGTATGCGCCGCCGCGGCGGGCGCGCAGGCTGATCGCGGTGGGGCGCGGTTCTGAGGCGCTGCAGATCATCGACGACGCGATGCCGCCGTCGCCGGGCCTCGACCACCGGCTGAACATGTTGAAGGCCGCGGCGCTGCACCAGGTGAACCGCCACGACGACGAGCTCGCGCTGATGAAAGAGGTGCCGGCCGGCACCGCGCTCGAGGAGCACGCGATCGAGGCGCTCGCCGACGACTTCGGGCGGCGCGAGGGCGGGCGTGAGGCCGCGCCCGTGCGCAAGGTGCTGCTCGACTACCCGAAGGCCCAGGTGCTGCCGGTGCTGCAGCTGCTCGCGGTCGGGCCCGCCGAAGGGTCTGACGACGCGAAAGACGCGGCGCTGCGCGCGAGCACGGCGTGGGCGCAGTGGGGCGCGCTGCGCTTCGTCGACCTCGAGTTCGCGGGGCAGGGTCTGCCGCTCGTCGAGCTGTACGTCGAGAACCTGTCGGCGAGCGACTGCCGGGTGCGCGGGCTCGCGGCGCAGCGCCTCGGTGAGCTGAGAAACCCGACGGCGCTCGAGCCGCTGAAGCGCCTGAAAGAGTCGCAGAAGAAGGGCGACGGCGACTGCGGGCACGGCGCGGCGGCGATGGCGTTGAAGGCGCTCGAAAAAGACCTGGCGCCCTAGCGCCAGGCGAACGTGACGCTCAGGTCGACCTGCACGTCGGAGCGCCCGGCGTAGAGCCCCGTATTGTCGACTCGGTCGAGCGACGGCGCTTTTTGAGTTGCGCGCGAATCAATCGCATCCTAAATAATCGTATGCGATGGCAATGACGCCGCCGCCTTTTGAAACGGAGCCACACCCTGATTCGCATCGAGAAGCCGCTGTACACGACGTCTGCCACCGCGCTGTCGGGCCGCGACGGCAAGGTGAAGACCGATGACGGGAAGCTCGAGGTGACGGTGACGCCTCCGAAGGAGCTGGGCGGCAGCGGGGCCTCGACGAACCCCGAGCAGCTGTTCGCGGCCGGCTATTCGGCGTGCTTCGGCAGCGCGGTCGCGCACGTGGCGCGGGCGCAGGGGTTGAAGACGGGGCCGATCGCCATCACGGCGAAGGTGACGCTGGGGGCGGTGGGGCAGGGCTTCGGGCTCGCGGTCGAGCTGACGGCCAAAATTCCCGAGCTGCCGCGTGAGCAGGCCGAGGCGCTCGTCGCGAAGGCGCACCAGGTGTGCCCGTACTCGAACGCCACCCGCGGCAACATCGCGGTCGACCTGAAGGTCGAATAAGGGGGCACTCGTCATGCCCGACGACTACCTGCGGCTCGATCAGCAGATCTGCTTCGCCCTGTACCGGGCGTCGCGCGCCATCATTCGTGCGTATGGCCCGCTGCTCGAGCCGCTCGGGCTGACGTACCTGCAGTACCTGGTGCTGCTGGTGCTGTGGGAAGAAGACGGTGTACCGGTGCGGCACCTCGGTGAGCGGCTGTCGTTGGACTCGGCGACCCTGACGCCGCTGCTGAAGAACCTCGAGAACGACGGGGTTGTGACCCGCGCCCGCGACGAGGCCGACCAGCGCGTCGTGCGCATCGCGCTCACCGAAAAGGGGCGGGGCTTGAAGGCGAAGGCTCGCAAGGTGCCGAAAGAGGTCGGCTGCCTGCTCGGCATGGTCGACGCGCCGTCGGCCGCGAGGCTGGGGAAGTTGAAGGAGCAGCTGAATGCGCTGAGCGCTCAGCTGGAGGCGTAACGCGTAGAAAAAGGGGACAGGCAACTTTTCCGTACGGCCGCGGTGGCGAACGGCAGAACACTCGACCGGAAAAGTAGCCTGTCCCCTTTTTTTCCGGAGGTTCTCTCTACAGCCCGTGTTTCTTGAGCAGCCGGTGCACGTAGCTCCGGTCGAGGCCCGCAGCCTCTGACAGCGTCGCCGTGTTGCGCCCGTGCTTCGCCACCAGCTTCGCCAGGTACTCGCGCTCGAGGTAGTCGGCCCAGCGCTCACGCAGCACCTTGAACGGCACCTCGGCGCGAATCGGCTCGAGCCCCCCGTCGCTCACCGGCGCGGGCACGCTCTCCAGCTTGCCCGTGCCCAGCAGCTCGAGCGCGGCGTCGGGCCCGAGCGCCTCGACGCGCTCGGCGAACGACTTCAGCTCGCGCACGTTGCCGGGCCACGCGTACGCCAGCGCCTGGTCGAGCGCCGCCTTCGGCAAGGTCGACACGTCGCGCCCCAGGAAGTGCGACAACAACGGGCCGATGTCTTCGGGCCGCTGTCGCAGCGCCGCGACCCGCACCGGCAGCACGGCGAGGCGAAAGTACAGGTCTTCGCGAAACGTGCCGGCCGCCACCATCGACTGCAGGTCGCGGTGCGTCGCGGCGATGAAGCGCACGTCGACCGCGTGGTGCTCGTTTTCACCCACGCGCCGAATCGTCTTCGTCTCGAGCGCGCGCAACAGGCGCGGCTGCACCGACAGCGGCAGCTCACCGACCTCGTCGAGAAACACGGTGCCGCCGTGCGCGGCCTCGATGGCCCCGACGCGCGAATGGTCTGCGCCCGTGAACGCGCCCTTCGCGTGCCCGAACAGCTCGCTCTCGAACAGCGCCTCGGGCAGCGCGCCGCAGTCGACGATGATGAACGGCGCCGCCGCGCGAGGCGACGCCGCGTGAATCGCGCGCGCGATGAGCTCTTTGCCGGTGCCCGTCTCGCCCTGAATCAGCGCGCACGCCTGCGACTTCTTCAGGTCGGCGATGCGGTTGAACAGCGCGCGCATGCCTTCAGACCGGCCGACCATGCCGGCGTACGTCTCTTTCGGCCACAGGGGCGCCGACTGTGGCTTGCCGAACGTGATCGCAACTTCGGTGTGGCCGACCTTCAGCGTGCCGCCGGCGTCGGGCACCTTCGCGTCGTTCACCTGCAGCCCCTCGAGCCACGTGCCGTTCTTGCTGCCGAGGTCTCTCACCCACAGGCCGTCGGCGCGCACGCTCAGCTCGCAGTGCAGCCGCGAGACGTGGCGGTCGTTCAGCACCACGGTCGCGTGCTCGGAGCTGCCGAGCAGCACCGTGTCGGTCACCTCGTGTGTGCCCGCCTGCCACTGCAGGCGTGCGTGGGGGCGGGCGGCGGTGAGGGCGAGCTTCGGTTGAACCCTGATGGTGACGTCGTCGGCCAAAGCGCCCGCGACTCTACCGGCACCGGCCGTTGTCGACAGTCCAATCGGTTGGACTCGAGTCCAACGCTCAGCCCCCTGAAACCACATGCAGCGAGACCCGGCACGAAACGTGGTCTTGGCCCGCCTCCATGCGCGCCCCCCTCGCCGCCCTGCTGAGCCTCACCGCCTGCGAAGCCACCATCACGGAGCGCACGTTCAAGCCCGACGACGGCCCGCCGCCGATCGTGATTGGCCCGGGCGGCGAGGTGGTCGACCCGTCGCAGCCGCCTCCGCCGAAGGTGTCGGCGTGCAAGCCGGGCGAGCGGCTGCCGGGGCCCGCGCCGGTGCGACGCATGACGCGCTTCGAGTACGACAACACCGTTCGCGACCTGCTCGGCGACACGACGCGGCCCGCGCAGGCGTTCAGCGCCGAAGAAGAGGCGCTGGGCTTCGGCAACAACGCGGCGGCGCTCGTCACCTCGTCGGCGCTCGTCGACCAGCAGCTCGCGGCCGCCGAGGGCATCGCGGCCCGGCTGACGTCTCGGCTCGCTTCCTTGAGCTGGTACAGCTGCCCGACGGGCACGGCGCCGCGCGGGTGCGCCGAGCGGTTCGTCGACGCGTTCGGGCCGCGCGCGTACCGCCGCCCGCTCGCCGCCGCCGAGCGCACCGAGCTGCTCGCGCTCTACGACCGCGGCGCCACCATCGGCGGCCTCGACGGCACGACGACGCTGACGCCGCTGGTCGCCGGCCTGCGCTCGGTCATCGAAGGCGTGCTGATGTCGCCCGACTTTCTGTACCGCGTCGAAGAGCGCGGCGCCGAGACCTCGCGGCTCTCGCAGCACGCCATCGCCTCGCGGCTCTCGTACACGCTGTGGGCTTCGCAGCCCGACGACGCGCTGCGCGCGGCGGCCGACGAGGGCAGGCTGTCGACGGTCGAAGAGGTCGCGGCGCAGGCGAAGCGCATGCTGGCCGACGCGAAGGCGCGCGCCGTGGTCGGCGAGTTTCACCAGCAGTGGCTCGACTTCGACCGCATCGTGAACG
>JAEUJP010000712.1 GCA_016793725.1 Myxococcaceae bacterium
GCGTTCTCGTCAACGCACCCGCACCCGCACCCGCACCCGTTCGCGTCCCCGTCGTCGTCGTCGTCGTCGTCGTCGTCGTCGTCGTCGTCCCCGTCGTCGTCGTCCCCGTCGTCGGTCACGGAGGCCCAAGAGCCCCCGTGACACTCCTCTACCCACAAGCCCTCCTCCTCCTCCTCCCGCTCGGGCTCCTGCTCTGGCGAACGGGGAAGCTGAAGGGCCCGGCCTTCCCGCTGCGCGTCATCGTGACGACGCTGCTCGTGCTCGCCTTGTCCGGCCCCGAGCTCGTGTGGAAATCAGCGGGCAGCGACCTCATCGTCGTCGTCGACCGCAGCAAGTCGATGCCGCCGCGCAGCGAGGCCAGCGCCGAAGAGCTGCTCGAGCTGGTCGAGCCGCAGCGCGGCCCGGGCGACCGGCTCGGCGTCGTCTCATTCGGCAGGGAAGCGCGCGTCGAGATGCCGCTCACTGAACAGTCGGGCTTCGGCGGCATGACGGCGAAGCTCGACGCCGAGGCCAGCAACCTGAGCGGAGCGCTCGACACCGCCGGCGAGCTCGTGCCCGTCGAGCGCACGGCCCGCGTGCTCGTCGTCAGCGACGGCCGCGCGACCGGCCTCGACCCTCGCGCCGCAGCGCGCCGCCTCGCCGCCCGAGGCATACCCGTCGACTTTCGCTGGCTCGGTCGCGAAGACACCGGCCTCGACGTCGCCGTCACCTCGCTGGCGGCCCCGCCGCAGGTCGCCGCAAAAGAGCCGTTTCAGCTCACCGCCTCGATTCACAGCACCGCCGCCGCGAAGGTGATGGTGACCCTCGCGCGCCAGGGCAAGGTCATCGTGAAGGGCGAGCGCGACGTCGGCGAGGGCAACTCGACGCTCACGTTCGGCGATCTGGTCGACGCGCCGGGCCTCTACGCGTACCAGCTGCAGGTCGAGGCGAAGAGCGACGCCGTCATCGAGAACGACATCGGCCGCGCGGTGGTGCGCGTCGAGGGGCCGCCCAAGGTGCTCGTGCTCACCGACAAGCCGAACGGCACGCTCGCGAAGACGCTGGCGGCATCGGGCCTCGAGACGGTCGTGTCGCCTCCGCGCGCGCTCACGCTCGACCAGCTCGACGACGTCGGCGCGGTCGTGCTCGAAGACGTCGAGGCGGGGCGCCTGTCCGAGACGGGGCTCCACGTGCTGAGCCAGTTCGTGAAAGAGGCGGGCGGCGGGCTCGTGATGACCGGCGGCAAGCACAGCTTCGGTGAGGGCGGGTACCGCAAGAGCCCCGTCGAAGACCTGCTGCCCGTGTCGCTCGAGGTTCGCGAAGAGCAGCGCAAGGTCGCCATCGCGATGTCGGTCATCATGGACTGCAGCTGTTCGATGGGCGCGACGGTGCCCGACGGCCGCACCAAGATGGAGCTCGCCGCCGAGGGCGTCGTCGGCGCCCTCGAGATGTTGAACCCGAACGACGAGGCCTCGGTGCACATGGTCGACACCGGGCCGCACGAGATCTTCGGCATGTCGAGCGTCAGCGACGGCCTGCCGCTCGGCAAGGTCGCGCGCGGCTTCTCGGGTGGCGGCGGCATCTACGTCGACGTCGGCCTGCGCACCGCGAAGCGCGAGATTCTCACCAGCAGCAAGGTGACGCGTCACGTGCTGCTGTTCTCGGACGCGGCCGACTCCGAGAACCCCGGCGACTTCAAAGACACGCTCGCTGCGCTGAAAAAAGAGAACGTCACCGTCTCGGTCATCGCGATGGGCAGCACGAAAGACCCCGACGCGAAGCTGCTCGAAGAGATCGCGGCGCTCGGCGACGGCCGCATCTACTTCGCCGAAGACGCGATGAGCCTGCCGCGCATCTTCAGCCAAGAGACCATCGCCGTCGCCCGCTCGAGCTTCGTCGACACCGCGACGCCGCTCGCGCTCGGGCCCGACCTCGCGCTGCTCGGCAAGATGCCGACCTCGGCCCCCACGCCGTGCGGCGGCTACAACCTCACGTACGTGAAGCCGCAGGCGTCGGTGGGTCTGCGCACCGAAGACGAGAACAAGGCGCCGGCGTTCGCGTTCTGGCCCCGTGGCGTCGGCCGCACCGCCGCGCTCGCGCTCGAGGTCGACGGGCAGTTCACCGGCGAGCAGAAGGCCTGGGCGGGCCGCCGCGCGCTGCTCGAGCAGATGGTGCGCTGGGTGTACCCCGAGAAGGTCGGTGGGCTCGACGCGGTCGCGCGCACGACCCTGCAGGGCGACGATCTGCACGTCACGCTCGACTTCGACCCGTCGCAGCCGCCGCCCGCGAACGCGCCCACGCTCGTGCTGCTCTCGGGCGATGCGCGCGCGAAGCCGCGCGAGCTGCCGATGCGGTGGGAAGACGAGCAGCGCGCGGGCGCTCACGTCACGCTCGAGGGCACCGGCACGTGGCACCCCGTCGTGAAGCTCGGTGACCGCGTGTACCGCGCGGCGCCCGTCACGCTGTCGTGGGCGCCCGAGTTCGAGCCGGGCACCGCGCGCGACGGCAAGGCGCTGCTCGCCGCGCTCGCGAAGCTGACGGGCGGCGCCGAGCGGCTCTCGATGGCGGGCCTCTTCACCGCGGCGCAGCAGTCTGCGGCGCCGGTGCCGCTCGCTCCGGCGCTGGTCGCGCTCGCCCTGGCGCTCGTCGTCGCCGAGGTGTTCGTGCGGCGGTTCTTCGCGGCCGGCCCGGTGCGGCGCAAGCCGAAGCCCGCGGTCGTCGCGGCGGGCCCCGGCGTCATCGTGTCGACGCCGCGGGTGTCGGCGCCGAGACCCGAGCCCTCGAAGCCCAAGCCGGTCGAAGAGGCACCCCCCCAGCCGGCGGCTCCTCCGAAGAAGCCCGACGTCAGCGACGCGCTGGAAGCAGCCCGCGCGAAGGCGAAGCGGCGCACCGGCCGGTGAGTGACCGGCCCGGTCACATGATCGCCGCCTGATCTGACCGGCCGGTTCACAAAGCCGCGCTGCCTACATCGGCGCCGGTCGATTTCCCGTCTGCTCGCCTGAAAGACCGAAGGGGCTCGCGGGGCGAGAACTCCTTCAACCTTCCCTCGCACAGGAAACCGATTCCCATGTCCGTTCAATTCAAACCCGCCATCGCCTCTGCTCCGCTCCGCGCGGCGCTCGAAACGAAGTTGCCCGGCGCGCAGCTGCGCGCGCAGGTCGCCACGCTGAAGAAGGCCGGCCTCGACGCGTTTCAGACGAACGCGAGCTACGCACAGCACCTGCGCAGCATGTCGCCCGAGCAGCTCCAGGCTGAAGTCGTGAAGCTGAAGCAGACCCTCGCCGACGCTTCGGGCGGCAGCGACAAGAGCTCGAGCGCGGTGGCGCGGGCACGCGAGAAGCTGGCCGAGTGCGCGCAGGAGCAGAAGACGCGTGCGGGCTTCGAGACGTCGGGCAACCCGAGGTACGCGGCCGCGACGCACGGCATGAGCGATGCGCAGCTGTCGAACGAGCGGGCGACACAGCTCGAGCGGTACCGCGATGCCACGACGGGGCCGGTGAAAGACCCGGCGGTGGCGCGCGATGCGAAGCAGAAGCTCGGCATCTGCGACGCCGAGCGCTCGCGGCGCGCGGGCGACGTGGCCCAGGGCGGGCTGGTGAAAGAGAAGACCGGTCAGGCCACGAAGTTCGGGCCCCCCGAGCAGTGGGTCTACGCGCAGGGCCTCGAGAACAAGAGCACGCCCGAGGTTCAGCAGAAGCTGGGCGAGGCGATGCGCGAGCTGCGCGACGCGACGACGGGCCCGCAGAAGAGCCCTGAGGCTGCCGAGGCGGCGCGCACCAAGATCGACCTCTGCAAGCGTGAGCTCGCGTCGCGCGGCACGAAAGAGATGACGCCGGGCGCCGCGGCGAAGTTTGCGGTGTCGCTGCAGAACAAGTCGATGAGCCAGCTCGAGAACATGAAGCGGCACCTCGAGACGAAGCTGGCCATCGGAGGCGACCGCCTCGACCCGCAGGCGAAAGCGAACCTGATGCGGCAGATCGGCATCATCGACGGCGCGATCGCCTCGCGCGGCCGTGAGCTCGGCGCGTACCGCCGCGAGGTCGGCAACATGAGCTCGGCGCAGCTGAGCCAGGCCCTGCGCGAGAACAGCCGGCAGCCGATCACGGGCATTCAGGCCGACAAGCTGGGCATTCTGCGCGAAGAGGCGGCCCGCCGCCGCGGCGAGCCGAAGATCGAGCTCAAGCCGGGCAGGCTCGACCCCGGTCTGGTCGAGAACCCGAGGCCGATGCCGGCGCCGTTTCCGGGTTTCGAGAACGCGCGGCCGCTGCCGGGGAAGATCGACCTCCGTCCTCCGCCTCAGGCCGCCGAGCCCGCAGCTCCGGCAGCTCCGGCCGAGGTCGAGGCCACCGCGCCTGCGGCGCCGACCGAAGCGTCGCTGCAGCAGCAGATCGACGAGCTGTCGCAGCGAATTCAGGTGAACATCGAGCGCTACACGGAGGCGACGACGGGCCTGCATCAAGACCCGGCCGTGGCGGCCGACGCGCTGAAGCAGATCGGTGAAGACCTGAAGGCGCTGAGCGGCCTCTTGCAGCAGCAGTCGTCGGCGCAGGCCGAGTCGGCGGCGACGTCGGTGACGACGCCGGCGGGGCCGAGCGCGCCCGCATCCGAGACCCAGTCGGCCTGACGTGGTTAATTCGCGACCCTCATGCCGTCTCGCCGCAGCAAACTGATTGGGAAGATGATTGGCGAGTACGAGGTCATCTCGCACATCGGCGAGGGCGGCATGGGGGAAGTGTACGAAGGTCGCCACCCGCTCATCGGCAAGCGGGTGGCGATCAAGACGCTGCTGCCCCAGTTCTCGAGCGACGAGGCGCTGACGCAGCGGTTCGTGGCCGAGGCGCGGGCGGTGAACGCGATTCGCCACCGCGGCATCGTCGACATCTTCGGGTTCGGCAAGCTCGAAGACGGCACGCAGTACTGCATCATGGAGTTTCTCGACGGCATGGGCTTCGACGTGCTGATTCAGCGCAACGCGCCGATGGCGTCGGGTGAGGTGGTCGAGTTCGTCGATCAGATCGTCGATGCGCTCGGCGCCGCGCACACGGCCGGCGTGATTCACCGCGACATCAAGCCGTCGAACGTGTTCCTCGTCGATACGGGGCACGGCCACCCGTACGTGAAGCTGCTCGACTTCGGCATCGCGAAAGTCGACGCGCTGCGCGGCCAGCAGACGCCGCAGACGCGCGCGTCGATGATCATGGGCACGCCCGACTACATGGCGCCCGAGCAGGTGCGCGGCGAGCCGGTGGGTGCGCCGACCGACTTCTACGCGCTGGGCTGCATGATCTACCACATGCTGACGGGGCACCCGCCGTACGCCGGGCCCAACGCGATGGGCTCGATGTTCGCGCACCTCGAGCAGCCGGTGATGCGCGCCGGCGACAAGCGCCCCGACGTCTTGCCGGCGCTCGACGACCTCTGCACGTGGATGATGCAGAAGGCCCCCGAAGATCGCCCGCCCAACGCCACCAACATTCATGGCGCGCTCGATGCGATGTGGCCCGACCTGTTCGGTGGCCCGCACCCTCCGAGGCGCCGCGGTGCGCACCTCACGCTCGCGGCGCCCATGTCGCGGCCCCGTGCCTCGCCGCCCCAGCGCGTCGAGCGCGCGACGCGGCCCCCGCTCGACGCCACCTCGTTGCAGCGGCCGTCGGTGCGCGCGCCTGCCGAACACCAGACCGACCCGGCCTCGCCGCAGCCGCTCATCGAGACGCGGGCGCACGTGGCCAACGTCATCGTCGACCCGCTCGCCGAGACCGTCGGCGAGCTGCCGCTGCCCGTCTCTGCTGCGCCCGAGGCCGGTTCGTTCACGCAGCAGGTGAAGACCGACCCCGTTCAGCCGTCTCCCGAGCTCACCCCCGCCGAGCTCGGCGTCAGCTCGCCTCGCCGCTGGCCCATCTTCGTCGGCGTCGCCCTGTTCGCCACCGCCGCCACCGCCGGTACCCTCTGGTTCTTGAACTCGCGCCAGGTCGAGGTGCCGCTCGAGACCAAGACCATCGTCGTCGACGCAAAACCCGTCGAGCCCGTCAGAAATGACGCGGTGCCGGTCAATAGAGAGGGCGAGCCCGGGCAGAGGGGCTCCGAGCCGGTGCAGAGGGATGCCGTGCCGGTGCAGAGGAATGCTGAGCCGGTGCAGCGAGATGCCGAGCCGGTGCAGAGAGACGCCGTGCCGGTGCAGAAAGATGTGAAGCCCGTGAAGCCGGTGTCAGACAAGCCGCCCAAGCCGAAGGGCCCGGTGGTCACGGAGCAGATGTTGACGGCGAGCATGAACAAGCTCGAGGGCATGTTGCGCGACAAAGAAGCCGCCTCTGGAGGAGAGATTCGCGTGATGCGCCAGCTGCTCGAAGAGGTGCGTCGCTCGATGGCGGCGGCGAAAGACGAGGCGGCGCGAAAGCGCGTGTTGTCGCAGATGAACCAGCTGCAGACGCAGCTCCGCTGATACGAGCACCAGACTCCGATGATCCTCCTCGCCGCCATGACCGCCTCTCTGTTCGCCGCCAGCGACACGGTGGCGATCGCCGTCGCCAGCAAGTGGCCCGGCACCGAGAGCGTCAGCACGAAGCTCGCGGGTCAGCTGAAAGACGCGTTCGTGCGTGAAGGGCTGCCGGTGGTGCCCGACGCCGAGACGCGGTCGAAGGCGAAGGCCGCGAAGCTGCCCGACCCGCGCACGTGCAACGGCGTGCGCGCGTGCGTCGAGAAGCTCTCGCTCGCGCTGGGTGAGGGCGTGGTCATCGCGAGCATCGAGGTCGCGAAGCTCGCCGATCGCCTCATCGTGCGCGTCGAGGTGGTGCGCGGCGATGGCACCGAGCCGCTCGACAAGCTCGAGGTCACCACCAACATGAAGGCGTGGGCGAAAGACACGAACGCGCCCGTCAACGAGCTCGCGAAGCGGCTCAAGGGCTCGCTGCAGCGCAAGGAGCCCGAGCCGGCCCAGGCCCAGCCGCAGGCGACGCTGACGCCCGAGCCGAAGCCGGAAGCGAGGCCAGC
>JAEUJP010000734.1 GCA_016793725.1 Myxococcaceae bacterium
TCATTCGTCTACGCGATGGCGCTCATCGTCGGCCTCTACCCCGCATCGCGCATCACGCGCTTGCTGCCCGCAGAGGCTCTCAGGAGGACCTGATCATGCCCGTCGTCGAGGTCGAAAACGTCACCCGCTCGTACGAAGAGAAGGGCATGCCGCCCGCGCACGCGCTGCGCGGCGTCTCGCTCAAGGTCGAGAAGGGCGAGTTCATGGCGCTGGCCGGGCCGTCGGGCTCGGGCAAGACGACGCTGCTGAACATCATCGGCGGCATCGACGCCGCGACGGGTGGGCGGGTGCGCGTCGACGGGCGTGAGCTCAAGGGGCTCTCGCGCAACGAGCTCGCCGACCTGCGGCGCGACCGCATCGGCTTCATCTTCCAGGCGTACAACCTGGTGCCCGTGCTGACGGCCGCTGAGAACGCCGAGTACGTGCTGCAGCTGAAGGGGGTCGCGCCCGATGAGCGTCGCCGGCGCGTGAAGGCGCTGTTCGAGCGCATGGGGTTGGGGCGCTACCTCGACTCGCGGCCCTTGAAGATGAGCGGCGGCCAGCAGCAGCGTGTGGCGGTCGCGCGGGCCATCGTGTCGGAGCCCGCCGTCGTGCTCGCCGACGAGCCGACTGCGAACCTCGATCAGAAGACGGGCGCCGAGCTGATGGATCTGATGCGCCAGCTGAACCGCGAGCGCGGCGTCACGTTCATCTTCTCGACCCACGACCCGATGGTGTTGAGCCGGGCCGAGCGGGTGGTGAGGCTGGTCGACGGCCAGATCGTTCAATGAGCCGCGCCATGCTGGTGCTGTGCCTCGCGGCGCCGCCGGCGCTCGCGATGGAGCTCGCTCGCGAAGACGACGGCGCGGTGGTCGAGGTGAGCGGCTTCTACAAGAACCTGCTCTTCGGCGTGGCCGTGCCGAACGGGCCGGCGGGCGCGATGGACGCGCAGATTCTTCGCGCGCAGACGCGCTTCTTGTTCGCCGAGGTGTTCGAGCTCGACGTCGCGTACCAGCTGCAGTTCGTGCTGGCGACCGACCCGGCGTTCGTCGGCGGCACTTCGCTGAGCGGCACCATCGGCGGCACCGGCGCCGGCCCGCAGCGGCGGCTCGTGCCGCTCGAGAGCGTCGTGGCCTCGACGCCGACGAGCGTGCTGACGCAGAACCTCGACCGCCTCGCGATGAAGTTCGCGCTGCCGTTCGGCGACCTCACCATCGGCCGCCAGGTCTTGAGCTGGGGCACCGGCCGCTTCTTCAACCCGACCGACGTGCTGAGCCCGTTTCCGCCCACCGTCATCGACCGCGAGGTGCGGCGCGGCTTCGACGCCGTGCGGCTCGCCATCGCGCTCGGCGAGACGACGCAGCTCGACCTGCTCTGGCTGCCGCAGCTGGTGGCCGAAGAGCACGGCGGCGTCGCGCGCTTTCAGACGAACGTACTGGGGTGGGACTTCTCGATTTCAGCCGGCAAGTACGTGCGCGACTTCGTCGTCGGCTTCGATCTCGTCGGCGACGTCGGCCCGGTCAACGTGCACGCCGAAGGCGCGTACACGATCGAGTGGCTGAAGGCGGGCGCGGTGGGCGAGCACTTCTTTCGCGGCGTCGCCGGCGCCGACTGGCGGCCCCACGAGGTCGTGATGCTCACGCTCGAATATTCGTACAACGGCTACGGTACGACCGACCCGTCGAGGTACGTGCAGGTGCTGACGTCGGTGCGGGCGCGGCGCGGCGAGGTGTTCGGTGCGGGCAAACACGTGGTCGCGGCGGCGGCGAGCTGGCGCGCGAACGACCTGCTCTCGACGTCGCTCGCGGTGCTGTGCAACGTCGCCGACCCGAGCGCCGTCGCGATCGCGAGCCTCGAATATTCGTTCACCCAGCGCGTGCTGGTGCGCGCCGGCGCGTACGTGCCGATGGGGCGGCCGCCCGTGAACGGGCAGCTGAAGAGCGAGTACGGCAGCGGCGCGTTCGGCGCGTTCGCGCAGGTGGGCGTCTACGTGCCGTGATTCGCCCGCCGGGTGGGAACCCCGGCCGGAGGTCAGCGGTGACGCGACAGCGTCACAGCGGGCGATGAGACCCGGTACTGACCGGAGGCCGGGTGGAAATTCAGTCTTTTTTCTTCAGCTCGGTCTCGGCGACGTTCTTCGTGAGCGAGTAGTCGATGCCCGGCTTGAAGCCCGGAGGCGGCGAGCGCGGAATGGCGCTCTTGCCGTTGCTCGAGAACATGCCCCAGGCGGTCTCGCGGCGCTGCGCCTCGGTCTTCGGCGTCGGCGTCGGAATCTGCGTGAGCTTGGAGTTCAGGTCTTTCGCGGTGTTCACGTGAAAGCCCTCGCCCGTCTTCGGGTCGATGACCGTCGCCGCGATGTGGCCCGCCCCCGACGTGTACCAGACCTCGTTGCCCGCGCTCTGTGGTTTGCCGCCGAAGATCTGCCCGGTGAGCCAGGTCGTGCCCTCGCAGTCGAGCAGCATGCGACCCGAAGCGTCGCGGGTCTGGTTCTTCATGTGACCCGCCATCTTCGTCGGGTCATCGAGGTCGGCGCGGTTCTGCTCCCAGCTGTTGTTGACGCCGCCGGGGTGCTTCGTGAAGTTGTTGAGGAACTTGTTGTACTCGTCGCCAGCGGCCTTCATGCCGCCCTGCTTCTTCACGGCGCTGAAGTAGTCGCGCAGATCATTGACGTTGTATGGGTCGACCTTGCGGCCGAGCGTCTTTTCCATCGTCGCGACCTGATCGATCTGCGCCATGCGCCGCTCGGCGGCCGCGCCGAGCGTCTCGCTGATGCTGCCGTCGACCGAGACGGTGTTGCCGTTCTTCGCCTTCGTCTGGTTCGGACCACCCGAGTACGCGCCGGCGAGGTCGACGCCCTTGTTGACGTAGGGCTCCTGCTTCAGCTCCTGCAGCAGCTGCTTTGCTTCGTTCGGCCGGCCCGCAGCCATGAGCTTGTCGGCCGTGCGCAGGAGCAGATCGCCCCCGTGCTCCGCGCTCATACCCTTCGCCGACGTCTTCGCTTCTTGAACGAGGAGCTGCGGCCCCGGGTCGGGCAGGCGCGCCCTGGCCGACGCTTCGTCGACGAAGAGGTTGATCTCTTTTTCCGTCTTCTGAACCGACAGCGGCTTGTCTGCGAAGCCGCCTCCGTGCTTCGCGTACTGCTCGCGATGAATCGAGCCTGCCGGGTTCGGGTCGAGCGCGGCGGCCGCAGCCTTCGCGGCGTCGGTCCTGATCTTGACCAGCTGTTCGCTCGGCAGCGACAGGTTCAACGGGTTCATCTTGTCGGCGATGAGGTACGGGTCGCCGCAGTGCTTCTGAATCTGCTGATCGAACTTGTGGTACTCGGCCTGCCCCGGGTTCGCGTTGCCGGTCGCCTTCGCCACGACCGCCTGCAGCTCTTCTTTGGTCGTGCAGCTGTTCACGATCTGCTTCATCGCGAAGGCGTCGCCCGGAGACACGACACCCTCTTCGAGCCGCTTCAGGGCCTTGCCCTTCTCTTCGGGCGTGAGGTCGTTGAGCGCCGACGGGTTGGCGATGATGGCCTCACGAATGTCGGTGTCGCTGTCGCCGCGAATGGCCTCTTTCAGGCCCTTGACGTTCTTCTCGTCGGGTATGGCCGGCGCGTTCACGAGCGCTGCCGTGACGGGCATGCTGCCGCCGCCGCCCCCCGCGAACCCGCGCGCCTGGGCGACGAAGCTCTTCAGGTCTTCGCGCACCGCCGTCGGCACGAACGCCTTCGCCTTGCCGGTGATCGACATCAGCTTCGCCTTCGTGTCTTGAAACGCCTCGGCCGGAGCCTCGGGCAGCTTCTCGGCCACGACCTCTTTCAGCTTCGCGACGGGCTCTGACTCCAGCAGCTTGCCAACACCGGTCTTCAGCTTGTTCAGCGCGTCGATCGCCATGGTGCGTGTGAGAGTACCGCACCCAACTTTCTGCCGCGCCGGGTGTATTGAAGCCACGTGCTCGCCGCCGTCATCACCGTGTGTGCCGCAGTCGCACCACTCGAGATCCCCGCCAACGGGTGGGACCGCGCGAAGCAGGCACAGCACCTCTTGAGCCGCGCGGCATTCGGCCCGTCGGCGGCAGATCGGGCTCGCGTCGAAGAGCTCTCGGTCGGCGGCTGGCTCGCCGAGCAGCTCGAGCCCGGTCGCGACGACGCGCTCGAAGAGCGCATCGCCGCCGACTTCCCGACCCTGAAGCTCAGCGTCACCGAAGCGCTGGTGCAGTTTCCGAAGCCCGTGAAGGGCGAAGAGATGCGCAACGAAGAGCGGCCGCGCCAGCTCGTCGTCGAGCTCACCCAGGCGAAGCTGCTGCGCGCCGTGAAGAGCCGCCGCCAGCTCGAAGAGGTGCTGGTCGACTTCTGGTTCAACCACTTCAACGTCAGCGCCGAGAAGAACAAGGTGCGGTGGCTGGTGTCGCCGTACGAGCGCGACGCGATTCGGCCGTTCGTGCTCGGGCGCTTTCGCGACCTGCTGGGCGCGACCGCGCGGCACCCCGCGATGCTCGTCTACCTCGACAACTGGATGAGCGTGCGCGACGGGCTCGAGGTGAAGGCGCTGCGCCGCGCGATGGGCCTGAACGAGAACTACGCGCGCGAGCTGCTCGAGCTGCACACCCTGGGCGTCGACGCCGGCTACACGCAGGCCGACGTGCGCGCGGCCGCTCGGGCGCTCACCGGCTGGAGCCTCGAGCTGAAGAAGCGCGACGACGCGTGGGGCGGGTTTCTGTATCGGCCGCGCGCGCACGACACCGCCGAGAAGAACGTGTTCGGCCTCGAGCTGGCCGCGGGCGGGCAGCAAGACGACGGCGAGCGGCTGCTCGACTACCTCGCGCTGCACCCGAAGACGGCGCGGCACCTGTGCTTCAAGCTCGCGCAGAAGTTCGTGAGCGACGCGCCACCCGCCGAGCTCGTCGACGCGCTCGCCGCCGAATACCTGCGCACCGGCGGCGACCTGCGCGCGGTGTACGTGCTGCTGTTCGGCTCGCGCGCGTTCTGGGCCGACGAGGCGTTCGCGGCGAAGACGAAGACGCCGCTCGAGCTGGTGGTCTCGTCGGTTCGCGCGGTCGGCGACCTCACGACGGTGCAGCCGCAGCTGGTGAAGGCGATCGACGCGATGGGGCAGCCGCTCTACCGGGCGTCGCCGCCGACCGGCTTCTCGGAGCTCGCGCCCGCGTGGGTCAGCGCCGGCGCGCTCGTGTCGCGCATCAACTTCGGCCTGAAGCTGGGGAAAAACGAGGTGCCCGGCGTGCAGGTGCCGCTCGCGTCGCTGCCCGAGGGTGAGCCCGAGCTCGTCGTCGACGCGCTGGCCCTGCGCCTGCTCGGCGCGCCGCTGACCGAAGCCTCGCGGCAGACGGTGCTGTCGCAGAGAGACCCGCGGGTCATCGTGGGGCTCTTGATGGGTTCGCCGGAGTTTCAGAAACAATGAACCGCCGTACGCTGCTGCTCGGAGGCACGAGCCTGCTCTTCGGCGCCACGCCGTCGAAGAAGGCGCTCGTCGTCGTCTTCCTTCGCGGCGGCGTCGACGGGCTCGCGATGGTGCCTCCTCGCGAGGCCGAGCTCGAGCGGCTGCGGCCGAGCCTCTTCGACGCGGCGCCGCTGAAGCTCGACGGCTCGTTCGACCTGCACCCGTCGATGTCGGCGCTGCTGCCGCTGCTCGAGCAGAAGCGGCTCGGTGTGCTGCACGCGGTCGGTCAGCTGAAGCCCTCGCGCAGCCACTTCGACGCGCAAGACTTCCTCGAGTCCGGCCGCGCGGGCGAGAAGGGCGCCGACGGCTGGCTGAACCGCGTGCTGCCGGCGCTGCCGAAGGGCGCGTTCACGGCGGTCGCGGTGCAGAACGGCGTGCCCTACGCGCTGCAAGGCGCCGAAGCCGTCGTCGCGTTTCCGGCGCTGCGCGACTTTCGCGTCGCGGCGGGGCCGGCGGCGAGCTTCGAGCAGCTGTACGCCTCGGCCGTCGACGAGGCGCTGAAGGTGCGCGGCGCCGAGGCGTTCAGCGGCATCGAGGCTGCGAAGGGGCTCGCGGCACTCGAGCCGAAGAATGGCGCGGCGTACCCGAAGGGGCAGCTCGGCCGCAGGCTGCAAGACGTCGTGCGGCTGGTGCACGGCGACGTCGGGCTGAAGGTTGCCGTCACCGAGCTCGGCGGCTTCGACACCCACCTCGGGCAGAAGCTGGCGCTGGGTGCGCGGCTGAAAGAGGTGGCCGAGAGCCTCGCGGCATTCGCGACCGACCTGGGCGAGCGGCTGAGCGACGTGTGTGTGCTGACGGTCACCGAGTTCGGTCGAACGGCGCGCGAGAACGGCACGCGGGGCACCGACCACGGCACGGCGTCGGCGATGTTCGCGCTCGGCGGGGCGGTGAAGGGTGGCCGCGTCGGCGGTGAGTGGCCGGGCCTCAAGGCCGCGCAGCTGTTCGAGGGCCGCGACCTGCGCGTCACGCTCGACGTGCGGTCGGTACTGGCCGAGGCGCTGACGGCGCACCTCGAGGTCTCGAGCGAGAGCGCGCTGCCGGGCGTGAAGCCGGCGCGCGTGCTCTTCGGCTGAGCGCGAGACGTGGGATGTCGACACCCCCGAACCGAAGTGCCGTTTCAAAACGAGACATCCCATGGGATGACTATTTTCGAAACGGCACCTCGGAAGACAGGTCCGGTCATCCCATGTCTTGGCAGCGGGGTGTGTCGAACCGACCGCCGTCTTCCGTCGGCAGAAAATCCAACGTACGGGGGGCGCCAGAGGCGCGTGCCCGCTGCGTGCGCGGCGCATCGAGGGCGAACGGTCGAGCGACGTCGCTCGGGGCCGGAGGCCGGCGCCTCAGCCGCCGAGCAGGCGCCGAAAGAACGCCGCCGCGCGGTCGAGCGCAGAAGGCTCGGGCAGCGTGCGGCGAGCCGGCTCGGGGGCAGGTCTCGCGATGCGCACGGCGGTGTCCACCAAGAGCTCGACGTGCGCGCCGAGCCCCGGCCCCGCGCGACGCAGCCCGGCCCAGTGCTGCACGTACGCGTCGTTCGCTTCGGGAGACGTCAAGCGCAGTCGTACGGCCTGCAAGCTGATCGGCCACAGCTGCGCAGTGAGCGCGGCGAGCGCGCGCCGCGACCCGGGAGTGTCCCCACCGACTGCGACGTCGAGTCGCTGCAGCCCGCGGGCGAGCGGGTGGGGCGCGAGCCGCTCGAGCACCTCAGGCAGGTCGGGGCCTTCGTCGATGACGACGGTGTGCATCAGGCCGACGGCCCACTGCGCGTGAACGCGTCGACCCAGTGAGCCGAGGTGCTCCGCGAGCGAGCCCTCATCGGGTGCGGCGTCGCGGTGCCTCATCATCCACTCGCCGAGCGGGTGACCCGCTGCGAGCAGCGCATCGGCGAGCACCACCCAGCGCATGGCGTCGTCGGGCACCTCGAGCGCCGCTTCCTGGAGCACGAGCAGCTCACGGCCGAACCGCCCGTGGAGCGCCCAGCCCTCGCTGCCGTCGTGCACACCGCCCGTCATGCGCACGCGCCCTTCACACGCGTCACGCAGGCGCGGCAGATACGCGCTCAGGTTCGGCGGCAGCCCGCCGAGGTACTCGCGAGCGAGGCTCACCGAGCCCGACGTCAGGCTGGGAAAAGTCTCGAGCGTGACGAGCAGCTGCCCGCACAGCACCGGGTCGGGCTCACGGCGATGTGTCAGCAGCTCGAGCAGCGCCGCGAGGCGAGCACCCGGCCGCGACGTGGCTCGAGCCACCTCGCCAACCCTGCGCGCGAGCTCGTCGTTCGTCATGCCGCCGGCGCCGCGAAGCGCGGGCTCAGCTCGGCGACCAGCTTCTCGAGCTCGGCGGCGAGCGCGTCGCCCTCTCGCACGAGCTGCTGCTTGAAGCTCTTCTTCGTGCCGAGCACGAAGAAGGTGCGCACGTCGCGCAGCGCGGCGCTGC
>JAEUJP010000751.1 GCA_016793725.1 Myxococcaceae bacterium
GAGATGTCGGTCAGGGTCGTCTTCGAGCCGAGCACCTCGCCGAGCGCGCCCTTCCACGCGACGCTCGACATCTGAAACGACACGGGCGCGGCGCCCTTCACCTCGACGCGCACCTCGCTGGTGACGCGGCCGCTGTCGGTCAGGCAGCGCTTCAGGTGGCTGCGCACGATGGCGCGATCTTCGGGCACGACGAGCGTGCTCAGCACGCGGCCCCGCAGCGAGCCGCGCTCGACGCTGAAGAAGGCGGCGGCCGTGAGGTTCGCCTGCGCGATGCGGCCGCCGTCGTCGAGCGTGCAGTAGGCGACGGGGGCGCGGTCGTAGAGCTCGGCGTACTCGTGCCGCGAGTGCTCGAGCGCAGCCTGTGAGTCGCGCAGCTGCCGGTTCTGCAGCTCGAGCTCGATCTGGTGCACGCGCAGGTCGTGCAACATCTGCTCGAGCTCACTGCCGTCACTGCCCGGCACCAGCGAGCGAACGGCGGCCACCAGCTCTTCACGAGAAAGCTCTTCCAGGTTCATTGCTTCCTGCCCCCGCTAATTCGGCGCTGAGGTACGCCGAGGTGTGTGCGGTACCAAATCGGTAAAAGCGAAACCACCCAAAAACCGGGCGTTACCGGTGCGGATCATCCGTCGTCGATCGAGATCAGCGCCATCGGCTGCTCGACTGAGACGGGCACGCGGCTCGCGCCGACGCGTTGGGTGCGGTGGGGCTCGTCGCGCATGAGGCCGGCGACGGGTACATCGCGAAAGAGGTCGCCGCTGTCGAGCGTGCGATCGAGGCGATCACGCAGCGGAGCGCCGAGCCACTCCCGCGTGCCGAGCTCCGAGAAGCGCGCGCCGAGAATCTCTTCTCGCGCCACCTGAAAGCGGCTCACGAACGCGTCGTTCGCCCAGACCATGCGCAGCCGGCGGTCGACGAGCAGCAGCGGGCTCGTCACCGCGGCGAGGTGCTTCGAGACGTAGTCGGCGATCTCGTGGTCGAGGTCGGTCGCCTTCTTGCGCACGTCGATGTCGGCGAGCGTGATGATGGCGCCCCGAATCGCGTGGTCGACGGTCTTGTACGGCGCGACGCGCAGGCGGTACCACCGATGGTTGCTCGCGAGCACCTGCTGGTCGGTGACGGCGAGCGTCTGAATCGTCTGTGAGACCTTCTCGCCGAGCTGACACCCGCCGAGGAACCGCTCGAGAAAGTCGACGGTTCGACCGACGTCGGCGGGCACGAGGTTGAAGAGCTTCTCGGCCGCGTGCGTGAACCGGCGAATGCGCAGGTCCATGCTGGCGATGACGACCGCCTGGTCGACGCCGAGCATCACGTTGTGCAGGTCGTCGTTCGACTGGCCGAGCTCGCGCATGCGGCTCTGCAGCTCGTCGTTCACCGTCACCAGCTCTTCGTTCGTGCTCTGCAGCTCTTCTTTCGAGGTCTCGAGCTCTTCGTTGGTGCTCTGCAGCTCTTCGTTCGTCGACTGCAGCTCTTCGGCGGCGAACCTGAACTCTTCTTCGGCGCGGGCGCGCTCGTCGTACGCCGTCTGCAGGCTGTCGCGCGCCACCGACAGCTCGCGCTCGAGCTGACTGACGCGCCGCTGCAGCTGTGCGTCAGTCGTGCCCTCGACCTCGACGGGCTGCGGGTCGGGCGGCTTCGTCTGGAAGAGCACCGCGACCGAGGGCCGGCCGATCGACTCCGAGAGCGGCACCACGTCGACGTGCACGCTGCCGCCATCGGAGCCGATCACGACGTCGACCTCGGTGCGCTGCCCGGTCTCGAACGTGCGCTCGACGGCGCGCTTCACGTCGATGCGCAGCTCCGAGCGCACCACGCGGGTGACGTCGAGGCTCGCGGTGCCACCGACGGGGTCGAGAAACGGGCCGGTGTGCCCGCGAAAGTGAAGCACCTGCAGCCGGTCGTCGACGACCACGCCGGCCGGCACGTACAGCTCGAGCAGCTTGCGCTCGGCGAGCGCCTGCAGCTCACCCGGCGCGCGCGCGCTGCCGGGCCTCACCGGCGGCTCGGGCTGACGGCTCGTGAAGCCCGAGTCGAGCGGCGCGAACGGGGCGGCGCTCTTCTTCGTGTAGATCTTGTTCTTGCGGTCGACGAGACTGAACAGATCGGCCGCGTCGCCCACGCTCTCTGACGTGCCGAGCATCAGGTAGCCGTCGAGCTTGAGCGCGTGGTTCAGCACCCGCAGCACCTTCTTCTGCGTCGCCGGCTGCAGGTAGATGAGCAGGTTGCGACAGCTGACCACGTCGATGCGCGAGAACGGCGGGTCGCGGTACAGGTTGTGGCGCGAGAAGATGACCGTGTCGCGCAGGCGCGCGCAGATTTGATACTCGTCGCCGACCTCGACGAAAAACTTCGCCAGCCGCTCGGGCGAGACGTCTTGCGCGATGTTCTGCGGGTACCGGCCGCGGCGCGCGATCTCGATGGCGTCGTCGTCGACGTCGGTGCCGAAGAGCTGGAGCTTCAGGTCGAGGTTCCACCCTTCGAGGAACTCGGTGATGCAGATGGCCAGCGAGTACACCTCTTCACCCGTGGCGCACGCCGGCACCCACGCCCGCAGCGTCGAGCCGGCGGCGCGGCCTGCGACCACGCGCGGCAGCGCGACCTTGCCCAGCTCGTCGAAGGGCTCGCGGTCGCGAAAGAAGCGCGTGACCGAGATCAACATGTCGGAATAGAGCGCCCGCAGCTCGGCGGGGCTCTGCTGCACGAAGCGCACGTACTCGTCGAGGCGCGTGATCTTCTGCAGCGCCATGCGCCGCTCGATGCGCCGCTGCACGGTCGTCGGCTTGTACTGGCCGAGGTCGTTGCCGAACTCGTTGCGCACCAGCACGAACAGCCGCGCGTAGTGCTGCTGCGCCTCGGGGCCCGGCGTGTGCGGCACGGGAATCAGCGACTCGGGCCTCGCCCCGATCCACTGCAGCTCCTGCGCGATCTCGGTGGGCGAGAGCCGGTAGTCGGCGTTGCCCGACGCGAGCGCGCTCTGCGGCATGCCGTCGAACTTCGCCGTCGAGGGCTCTTGCACGAACGTGATGCCGCCCGCCTCTTTGATGGCGCGCAGCCCGAACGTGCCGTCGGTGCCGGTGCCCGAGAGCACCACGCCGATCGCGCGCGGGCCCTGGTCTTCGGCGAGCGAGCGAAAGAAGAAGTCGACCGACAGCCGCGGCCCGGGCACCGGCACGTGCTCGAGCAGGTGCAGCACGCCGTTCACGATCGCGACGTCGACGTTCGGCGGCGCCACGTACACGTTGTTGCGCTCGACCTTCACCCCGTTCTCGGCGGTGACGACCGTGACCGTGCTCACGCGAGCGAGCAGCTGCGTGAGCAGGCTCTCGTGAGTCGGCGACAGGTGCTGCACCACCACGAACGCCATGCGGTCGAACGCGACGTTCTTCACCAGCTCTTCGAGGGCCGCGAGCCCGCCCGCCGAAGCCCCGACGCCGACGACGAAGCAGGCCTCGCCTTCGTCGAACGGCCGGGAGTTGTCGAGCACGTACGAGCCTTAACCCACCGGCGCGGCGAACACCCTCTATTCCCGGTCAATGTCTCACAGGAGCGAATCGCTCGGGCTCCGTGGCTTTCGCGGGCGCGATGTGCCTTGGCAGCTCGATGCAGAAGACACAGCCCTGCCCGGGCAGGTCGCGCACCTCGATGTGGCCGCCGTGGGCCGCCACGGCCCGGTACGCGATGCGCAGGCCGAAGCCCAGGCCCTTCGGGTCGGTCGAGGTGCGGGCCTCGGGCTCGCGCAGGCGCCGCAAGAGCTCGGGCGAGAGGCCACCACACTCGTCTTCGACCTCGATGTACACGCCCTCAGCCCGCGATGCCGCGCGAACGGTGAGCGTGCCGCCCGCGTGGGTGAACTTGAGCCCGTTCTGCACGAGGTTCGCGATGGCCGAGATCAACATGTGGCCGTCGCCCGAGACCTCGAGGCCCG
>JAEUJP010000369.1 GCA_016793725.1 Myxococcaceae bacterium
GTACACCGGCCGCATCGTCGACATGTCGGGCGACTTTCGCCTGCGCGACGCGGCGCTGTACGAGAAGTTCTATGGCGTCGCGCACCCGAAGCCGGCGATGTTGACCGACGGGCAGTTCGTCTACGGCCTGCCCGAGCTGAACCGCGCGGCGCTCAAAGCCGCGAAGTGGGTGGCGAGCCCGGGCTGCTTCGCGACGACCATCGCGCTGGGCCTGGCGCCGCTGGCGAAGCACGGGCTGCTCACGGGGCCGGTGCACACGGTGGCGGCGACGGGCAGCTCGGGCTCTGGGGCGAACCCGGTCATCGGCACGCACCACCCCTTACGTGCGTCGAACATGCGCACGTACAAGCCGCTCGATCATCAGCACATCCCCGAGATCATCCAGACGCTGCGGTCGGTCGGGGCGGGCCCCGACGTGTCGCTCGAGTTCGTGCCGGTCTCGGCGCCGCTGCCGCGCGGCATCTTCGCGACCAGCTTCTGCGACGTGCCGGCGAGCACGACGAAAGAGCAGCTCGACGGCGCGTGGGCGAAGACGTTCGCCGGCGAGAAGTTCATTCGCATCGTGAAGGGCGATCGCCAGCCCGAGGTCGTCGCCGTCAGCGGCAGCAACTACACCGAGGTCGGGTACACGCTCGGGCCCGTCACCGGGGCCACGCGCCGCGTCGTCTGCTTCTCGGCGCTCGACAACCTGGTGAAGGGCGGGGCGGGCCAGTCGATTCAGGCGTTCAACGCGATGATGGGCTTCGACGAGGGCACGACGCTGACCGAGCCGGGGTTGTGGCCGTGAGCCTGGGCGACGCGCGCGGGCGGTGGTTCGTGGTCAAGATCGGCGGCGAGCTGGCGGCCGACAAGCAGAAGCTGGCGGGCACCGTCGGCAAGGCGGTCGCGTCGTTTGTCGAGGCCGGCGTGAAGGTCGCGGTCGTGCACGGCGGCGGCCCGCAGGCGACCGAGCTGCAGAAGAAGCTCGGCATCGAGGTGCGTCAGGTCGGCGGCCGGCGCATCACCGACGCGGCGACGCTCGAGGTGATGAAGATGTCGCTCGCCGGCCAGGTGTCGGTCGACGTGGCGTCGGCGTTTCGCATCGCGGGCGTGCTCGCGGTGTGCACGACGGGCGCGAGCAGCGGGCTCGTCGACGCGGTGAAGCGGCCTCCGCTGGTGGTGAGCGGCGGGCCCCAAGAGCCGGTCGACTTCGGGCTCGTCGGCGACGTGACCGACGTGAACGTGGCCCTGATTGAGAAGCTCGCCGGCGCCGGTGTCGTGCCGGTGCTCGGCTCGCTCGCGGGCTCGCCCGACGGCAGCGTGTACAACGTGAACGCCGACACGGTGGCGACGCGGGTCGCGGCGCGGCTGAAGGCGGCGCGGCTGTTCATGGTCTCGAACGTGCCGGGCGTGCTGCGCGACAAGAACGACCCGTCGACGCGCATCGCGAAGCTGACGCTGGCCGACGCTCGCGCGCAGATCGCGTCGGGCGTGATTGTGGGCGGCATGATCCCCAAGGTCGAAGAGAGCTTCGCCATGCTCGACGAGGGCATCGAGGCGATTCACATCGTGGGCCTGAACCCCCCCGACGCCATCTTCAGAGAGGCGCAGGAGCCCGGCTCGGCCGGCACCGCGTTCGTTCGATGAAGCGCCTGGTGTTGCTCGCCGCGCTCTCAGCCTGCCCGAGCGAAGAGAAGGTGGCGAAGCCGATCGCGGCCTCGCCGGTGCCGAAGCCGGCCGCTGTCGAGGCGCCCGACGCGGCCGTCGCGCCCGAGCCCGAGCCGGCCCCCGCCCCCGCCGACCCCGAGGTGAAGTTCACGGGCACCATCGACGCCGGCAAGCTGAAGCCCGCGCGCATCGTCTTTCTCGTCACGCGCGACGCGTGCACCGAGAAGAGCGACGCGCTCGACGTCATGGAGCAGATGGATGTGAGCGCAGGTGAGCTGTTCACCGAGATGACCTTCCCTGAAGGCACGGTGGGGCACCTGTGTGCGGTGGCGCTCGACGCGAAGGGCCAGCAGGTGGGCTTCGCGGCGCACGAGAAGAACCCGGTGACCTTCCAGGGTGGGGGCCAAGTCGAGGTAAAAGACGTGTCGTTGAAGTTGAAGAGCGTGAAGGCCCGGCCCGCTCCGAAGGGAATGTGATGTCGATGCGTGTGGTGGCGGTGCTCCTGGTGCTCACCGCGTGTGAGGGCGCCGAGGCGACCGACGCCGAGGTCTGCCGCGACGTGGTGCGGCGGCTGTGCAGCTCGCGATGCGAGGCGGCCGACGCGAAGCTGGGTCTCACGATCGACAGCAACTGCACGGCGCAGCTGACGGCGGCGAGCGGCTGCGGCTCCGACGACTTCAAGTTCGAGAGCCGGTCGGCGTTTCTCTCGTGCCGGCTGCCCATCATTCGTGCGGGCGACAACGTCGACCAGGTGCCGAGCTGCGACGACGTCGACGACATGCTCCGCGGCTGCCCCTCGCTGGTGCAGTTCTACGGGGGGCGGTGAGCATGGCGCGGCGACTCTCAGCGGTGCTGCTGTGCGGGCTCGCTGGCTGCGCGTCGATGGACGAGTCGATGCGCGTCGAGCGCGGGCCGAAGCTGCGCGACTTCGAGCGGCCGCGCATCGTCGAGGGCGGCGTCACGGGCAAGGTGACCATCGACCCGATGGCGCCGGGCAAGCTGTCGCTCGCGCTGTCGGGCTACGACACGTGCCGCACCGAGCGCGTCGAAGAGTTCGCCGAAGAGCACATTCGTGAGCGGCGCGGCGCGGGGGCAGGTGCTTCGATCAGCGCGGGCGTGCTGTTCAGCGCCGCGAGCGCGGTCGCGCTGGGCCTCTCGTTCGCGCTGTCGAAAGAGCCCGACCGCACGCACCTCGACGGGGCGGGGCGCTACGGGCCGTCGCAGTCGCAGACGGCGCGCGCCTGGAGCATCGGCCTCGTGTGCTTCGGTGTGCCCGCGCTCGCTGTCGGCCTCGTGCAGTGGCTGCGCACGGGTGAAGAGATCGAGACGGTGAAGGTCGAGCAGATCGCGGGGCAGCGCGACGAGACGTGCAACGTGAGGGCGGTCGACGGGCCGGTGTACCTGCGCATGGAAGATGGGTCGGCGGTCGGCCCGGTGCCGACCAGCGGCGGCGTGCTGTCGTTCGAGGCGAAGCCGCTCAAGGGGCCGGTCGACAGCTTCGTGTTCTACGAGCGAGAGGTGTCGCTCGACGAGGGCTCGAAGTCGCTCGTCATCGCGTTCAACGGCTGCGCGAAGCTCGAGCGCGAGTCGCTCGCCGACCCCGCGGCGGTCGCGACGGGGGCGCTGCTCAAGCGGCTCGAGGCGACGCGCGCGTGCCGGCACCTGCGCGGCGACGCCGTCGCGGCCGAGCAGACCCGGCTCGAAGAAGAGCTCGGCCGGCGCCGCGAGGGCGGTGAGGCGGGCACGTTTTTGCCGGGCGCGAAGAGCCTGAAGAGCTTCGAAGAGGCGACGCAGGCGTACCCGCCGCGGTTCACGCTGCACGACGGCAGCGCCGACCTGGCGCAGGGGCTCGACGCGCTGACGAACCAGAACGTGCTGGTGCGGGGGCGGGTGCAGGCGGGGCTGTCGCCGAACATCGGGGTGGTGGCGTACGCCGACCGCGAGGTGTTCGTGTTCTTGCCCTCCGACGCGCCCTGGGTGCACGACGACTTCCCCCTCGGCAGCTCGGTCGAGCTGGTGGGCGTGGTGAGCGGGTTGCAGACGGTGGGCGAGCGTACGGCGCCGCTGGTGCGCGCGGTGTGGATGAGGAAAGTTCGTTAGGGCCCGGGAGTGGTAGCCTTTTGGTGCCCCAAACGCCCTCCATCGTGGTGCCGGCGGCCGAGCTCCAGCGGGTGGAGCTGTCGGAGGCCTTCGAGCGCCACCGCGGCGACGTGTACCGCTGGGCGATGCGGTACGGCGCGGGCGACCGGGCGTGGGCTGAAGACCTGACGCACGACGTGTTCTTGAAGCTGCACGGGCACCTGTCGAGCCTCGAGGCGCGGGCCGACCTGGCGGGCTGGCTGTACACGGTGACGGCGCGGCTCGCGATGACGCGGCGGCGCAACGAGCGCGGCTGGTCGGCGCGGCTGGCGGCGTACTTCAAGCCGCAGCGCGAGGCGGCGCTCGACGAGCAGGTGGCGGCGCGGCAGGCGACGCGCTCGGCGATGGCGCAGCTGGCGGCGCTGCCCGACCGAGAGCGGGTGGTGCTGTGCATGGAGCTGCTCGACGGCAAGAAGCAGCGCGACATCGCGAGCGCGCTGGGCCTGTCGGAGGGGCACGTGAGCAAGCTGCTGAAGCGGGCGAGGGAGCGCATCAGGATCGCGGGCTGGAAGCTCGACGAGGGGGCCGAATGAGCGCCGACTTCCGAGAGCAGCTGCTCATCGCAGACGCGGAGCTGCCCCAGATGGCCGCGCAGACAGAGGCGCGCGTGCGCGCGAAGCTGGCCTCGTCGCTCTACGAGCAGCGCGGCTGGTGGAGGTACCCGGCCGTGGCGCTGGCGAGCTGCGCGGCGGGTGTGCTGCTCGCGTTCGCGGTGCTCCGCGCGCCGCAGGGCCCCACCGT
>JAEUJP010000769.1 GCA_016793725.1 Myxococcaceae bacterium
ACGGCCGCCCCGGCCCCAGCTCGCTCATCGCGCTCGCGGGGCAGGGCGGCACGCAGAACCCGCCCGACCCGTCCATGGCCAAGCGGCCCGTCGGCCCGCGCGGCAGGGGCGCCATCGACCTCAACCCGTCGCCCACCGAGAACCTGAAGAACGTCGCGAAGGCCATGGGGCGCGCGGTCGCCGAGCTGACGGTCGTCATTCTCGACCGCGACCGCCACAAGGAGCTCATCGCCGAGGTGCGCACCGCCGGGGCCCGGGTGCGGCTCATCGAAGACGGCGACGTGGCGGGCGGCGTGGCGACGTGCTTCGAAGAGAGCGGCGTCGACGTGCTGATGGGCATCGGCGGCGCACCCGAGGGCGTCATCACGGCGGCGGCGGTGCGCTGCGTCGGGGGCGAGATGCAGGGCCGGTTGAAGCCGCGCAACGACGAAGAGGTGGTTCGGGCGAAGCGCATGGGCATCACCGACATGAACCGCATCTACACCGCCGAAGAGCTCGCGAAGGGCGAGGTCATGTTCGCGGCGACGGGCGTCACGAGCGGCGACTTCTTGAAGGGCGTGCGCTTCTACGCGAAGGGTTGCGAGACCCATTCCATCGTGATGCGCAGCAAGAGCGGCACGGTGCGCTATGTGACGGCGACGCACCAGCTCGACAAGAAGCCCGGATTCGCACCCCTGAGCAAGGAGACCTGAAGCCATGGCCGGAGCCACCCGCAGCATCACCATCAACGCGCCGCGCGAGAAGGTGTTCGACGTGATCGCCGACGTCGAGCGCTACCCCGAGTTCTTGCCCGAGGTGAAGAGCATCAAGGTCAGCAACAAGCGCGGCAACGAGTCAGACGTGCACTACGTGGCCGAGGTGGTGAAGACCATCAAGTACACGGTGCGGCTGAAAGAAGAGCGCCCCACGAAGGTGAGCTGGACGTTCGTCGACGGCGAGTTCATGAAAGACAACCGCGGCGGGTGGACGCTCGACGAGGTCTCTGAGGGCGTGACGAAGGCGACCTACAACATCGAGATCGCGCTGGGAGCGCTCGTGCCGAAGACGATCATCACGGCGCTGGTCGACACGCAGCTGCCGAAGATGCTCGAGAACTTCAAGCGCCGCGCCGAGACGATCGCCGCGAAGAAGTAGGGCGTCGTCGACCGGCGCCGAACGTCGACGTCGACGTTGACGGCCGTTCTGCTCCGACGGCCTACGTCGGCGTCACCGACGGAATATCCACCCGCTTCGACGGCACGAAGCACTCGACCTTGTCGGCTTTGCCCTTCACGGTCAGCGCGGGCACCGCCTGCCAGGCCACCGCATCACCCACGAGCACCTTCGTCGCCTTCGACACCAGCACCGGCGACCCGACCTGCTTCGTCAGCCCCTCGATGCGAGAGGCCACGTTCACGGTGTCGCCGATCGCGGTGTACTCGAGCCGCCGCGTGGTGCTGCCGATGTCGCCCAACACCACCTGCCCCGAGTGCAGCCCGATGCCGATGCGCAGCGCCTTCTCGCCGCGCTTCAGTCGCTCGAGGTTCAGCGCCTCGAGCTCGGTCAACATCTCGAGCGCGCACGCCACCGCGTGCTGCGCGTGGCGCGGGTCGGCGATCGGCGCCCCGAAGTACGCCATCAGCCCGTCGCCGATGAACTTGTCGAGCGTGCCGCCGTGGCGAAACAGCACGTCGACCATGCGCGAGTGGTACTCGTTCAAGAGCCGCACCACGCCCTGCGCGTCGGTCTCTTCCGACATCGAGGTGAAGTCGCGAATGTCAGAGAAGAGCACCGTCACGTCGCGCGCCTCGGTCGCGCCGCCGCCGCCGCTGTCTTGCAGGCGGCTCGCGACCGCCGGGCTGAAGTAGCGCCCGAGCCGCTGCAGCCGCAGCTCTTCGGTCGACACCGTCTGAATCAGCGCGCCGGTGCGCGAGACCACGTACATGCCTGCCGCCGCCGCGACGCCCATCACCACCGCCGTCACCGCCTGCGCGCCCACGCTGATGGCGGCCTGCTGCTGCAAGAGCACCACGAACGCCGACGCCACCACCGCGGCCACGCCGATCAGCGCGCGATCGAGCACCAGCGCCGACGCGGCGAGAAACGCGCAGAAGATCGCCGCGGTGAAGCCGGCCACGCCGCCGGGTGACGGCGAGAGCGGCAGCGACTGCGACTGCAGGTAATAGACGACGGGGAAGTCGATCAGCGCCCCGAGCCACCCGATGGTGCGCGCGTCGCGCGGCGTGCGCCAGGCCGCCACGAGCAGCCCCATCGTCAACGCCCAGTACCCGGTGAACGCCGGCACCGTCACCGCCCAATCGGCCAACCCCTGCGCGAGGCCCAGGTACAAAGTGACCCCGAACACCAGGCTGATGCCCACGGAGCGAATCACCTGCATGCGCAGCACGTTGCGGCCGCGCTCCCGCCGGAGCTCTTTGTCGACCGTCTTCTGCAGGCTTTCGCTGCTGTCGGCCATGGTCGCGAGCGCTCTTCTCGTGCGTCTTAGTCGAGGTCTACGGACGCCGCCCTTTCTTGGCTCATGTAAGCGTTCGGATCACCGTATCTTTCGAGCGATGGCGCGGGGGGTTGCCGATGGGAAACGGCGCATTAGAATCGGCTATGCGAATGCTCGATGCCTTCATCATCGAGGAGATCAAGCGCCGGGAAGCCGAGCGCGAGCAACGGGAGCGCCAGCGCCCGAAGCTCGAGATCCCTCGTCGGGAGCACGATGAAGATGACGACCGCCCGCTTCGTGACGAAGCGCGCGACGAGTCGCCCCAGCGCGGCGTCGTCGTGATCGACCTGTAAGAGCGAGCGTGCTCCGGGCCCTGCTGGCGTCGGTTCGCCGCAAGCCCCTCACGATCTGGTTTCACCCTGCCTACCGCCTGCCCCTCTCGGGCACCGAGGGCAGCACCGCGATGGACTCGCGCCGCGCCAACCACGCGCTCCACTACCTGCTGAAAGAGCACGCGGTTCGCCCCGAAGACGTCGTTCAGCCCCAGCCCGTCACCTACGAAGCGCTCGCCCGCGTGCACACCCCCGACTGGCTCGAGTCGCTCTCGCGACCTTCGACCCTCGCCCACGTCTTCGCCGTCGACGAGGCCGACATCGTCGTCGACGAGCTGCTCAGCTCGGTGCGCCTCGCCTGCGGCGGCACCTCCGAGGCCGCCTCGCGGGCGCTCGAGACGAAGCACCCACAGCTCAACCTGCTCGGCGGCTTTCACCACGCTGCTCCGTCACGCGGCGTCGGCTTCTGCGCCGTCAACGACGTCGCCGTCGCCATCGCCTCCCTTCGCACCGGGGGCTTCACCGGCCGCGTCGCCGTGCTCGACTTCGACGCCCACCCGCCCGACGGCACCGCCGCCTGCCTGAAGGGTGATGGCTCGGTGTGGCTCTCGTCGATCTCGGGCGTCTCGTGGGGCGACCTGCCCGGCGTCGACGACGTCGTGCTGCCGAAGGGCACGGCCGACGCCGAGTACCTCGCCGCCGTCGACGCCATGCTCGCGCGCATGCCCCCCGTCGACCTCGCCTTCGTGCTCGCCGGCGGCGACGTCATCGCCGGTGATCGCCTCGGCACGCTCGGCCTCTCGGTCGCCGGCGCCCGCCAGCGCGACCTGAAGATCGCCCGCCACCTGCGCGACGTGCCCTCGGTGTGGCTGCCCGCCGGCGGGTACGGCCCCCACGCGTGGAAGGTGCTCGCCGGCACCGGCCTCGCCCTCGCGTTCGACACCGACCTCGCCATACCCGTCGACTTCGACCCGCTCGGCGCCGAGCTCAGCGACGTCGCCATGAAGCTCGCCGGCGATCAGCTGAGCGGCAACCTGAGCCTGTCTGAGGCCGACTTCCCCGAGCTCTTCGGCGGCGCCAAGAAGGGCAACGACCGCCTGCTCGGCTTCTACACGCGCGACGGCCTCGAGTACGCGCTCGAGCGCTACGGCATCTTGCCGTTCGTGCGGCGCCTCGGCTTCTCTGACCTGAGGGTCGAGCTCGAGGGCCCGCGCATGCGCCTCGTCTCGGGGTCGGCCTCGCTGATCGAGCTCGAGGTCGAGAAGCGCACCCTCGACGGCCGCGAGGTGCTGTTCACGAACTGGCTCTCGCTGCGAAACCCGCGCGCACATTTCTCAGAGAAGCGGCCCAAGCTGCCCGGGCAAGAAGTGCCGGGTCTGGGCCTCGCGCAAGAAGCGACGGCGCTGCTCGCCATCATGGCCGAGCGCCTGAAGCTCGACGGCGTCGCGTTCAGGCCCTCGTGGTTTCACATGGCGTACGCCGCGCGTCACGGCGGCCGCTTCATCGAGGCCAGGCGCCAGGGCCGGTTCGAGGCGCTGGTGAGAGATCTGCGCGCGCTGCCGTTGCTCGAGGCGACCCGCCTCGTCGCCGAGGGCCGGGTGCGGCTGAACGGCGAACCCTACGCCTGGGAGGCCGACCCGATGGTGCGCTGGCTCAAGCCCCGCGAAGACGTCGACGACGACGCGGTCGCCGCCGAGCGCGACCGCTGCCACTTCACGGTGACCTGAGCGCTCGGCGAACGACGCTCAGTGCAGCAGGCCGCCGGCGGGCTGCTGCTGTGACGCCTGCCCTTCGGCGACGACGAGCAGCGTGAGCTTCGAGAGCGCGCTCGCGTCGAGCTTGTTGCCCCGCTCGGGTATGCCGAGGCCCCCGTTCGTCCACTCCGGTACGAACATCAGCGGCTCGGCCTCGCCGTTGTAGCCGAGCTGCACGAGCTGGTTCGGCTCGTAGGCGCGGCACCGCTTCTCGCAGCAGTAGAAGCGCTCGGCGACGCGGTACAGGCCCTCGGGGGCGAGCGGGGCGAGCGACTGGCTCCACTCGGCGTCGGGCACCGTGAAGCCGTTCTGCTGCCAGCGCGCGCGGTTCGAGGCCCAGCTCTGCGGCAGGTAGATGCCGGCGCCGGGGTTGCCGTGGTTGTGAAAGTAGACGAGGCGGCCGGCGGGCACACCGTCGAGGGGGCGGGTGGTGCGGTACAGGCCACAGGGCGGGTGGTTCGCAGAGCTCATGGGGTTTGGGTAAGAGGTGTAAGCCATGTCAGTCGAAATGCACGCGCAGCAGAGCGGTTTGACGACGCAGCTCAGCCACGGCCCCTCGGGCACAGCGATTCACACCGTGCCGCCCAGAGACAACGGCGGCGACGCCTCGAGCTTCTCGCCGACCGATCTGGTGGGCGCCGCGCTCGCTTCCTGCGCGATCACCACGATGGTGCTGAACGCTCGCCGCGAGAACCTGCTCCCGCTCGGCGACCCGAAGGCCCGGGTCGTGAAGGTGATGACCGCGACGCTGCCGCGGCGCATCGCCGAGCTCACCTTGCAGATCGACATGCCCGCGGGCACGAAGCCCGAGCACCGCGCGCGCCTCGAAGAGATCGCTCGGGGCTGCCCGGTCGCCCGCAGCCTTCACCCCGACGTGAAGGTGCCCATGACGTTCGTGTACCCCGACCCCTGAGCGGGGCCCGGGGCTTCAGGTGCCGGTCTTGACCGGCACGATCGGCCGCGGGTCGGCGACCAGCCGCAGCTGCCCCGACTGCGCCGTGAAGCTCTTCGCGTCGACCTCGCGCTCGAGGTACGTGTAGCCGTCGAGACCCGCCTCGTACATGCGCAGCAGCTGGCGCGACTCGTCGAGCGTGAGGTGCCCGGCGCGCAGCGCGGCCTCGGCGAGCCGCCGCACCTTCGCCACGAGGTCGTCTTTCGTGTACGCGACGTAGTGCAGCACCTCGGTCACCGTGTCGCCTTCGACGACGTGATCGATGAGGTAGCCGCCGCCCGGCGCCAGCGACACCTGCACGGTGTGCGTGTCGCCGAACAGATTGTGCAGGTCGCCGAGAATCTCTTGGTACGCGCCCACCATGAAGATGCCGAGGTAGTACTCGTCGTCGTTCAGCGGGTGCAGCTCGAGCGTGTCTTTCACCTCGCGCTTGTCGATGAAGTGCTCGATCTTGCCGTCGCTGTCGCACGTGATGTCGGCCAGCACCGCCTTGCGCGTCGGCTTCTCACCCAGGCGGTGAATCGGCATCACGGGGAACAGCTGATCGATCGCCCACGAGTCGTGCAGCGACTGGAACACCGAGAAGTTGCAGAAGTACGTGTCAGACAGGTGGTGCTCGAGCGCCTCGAGCTCTTCGGGCACGTCGCCCGACTCTTTCGCGAGCCGCATCACCTTGTGGCAGATGGCCCAGAACAGGTTCTCGGCGGCGACGCGCTCTTCGAGCGACAGGTGGCCGAGCGAGAACAGCGAGAGGCTCTCTTCTTTGTACTCGCTCGCGTCGTGCCACGACTCGAGCAGGTTCTTGCGCGTGACGTCGCGCAGCGTCGCCTGCAGGTTCTTGACGACCTGGGGAATCGTGTCGCCCGCGGCGTCGCTGACCGGCTGCACGTCGAACTCCGACGAGCCGAGCACCTCGGTGATCAGCACGGCGTGGTGCGCGACGACGGCGCGGCCCGACTCGGAGACCAGGTTGGGGTGGGGCACCTTCGCGCGCTCGCAGGCCTCCATCACCGAGAACACGACGTCGTTCGCGTACTCTTCGGTCGTGTAGTTCATCGACGAAGCGAAGTTCGTCTGCGAGCCGTCGTAGTCGACGCCGAGGCCGCCGCCGACGTCGAGGTACTGCAGCGGCGCGCCCTGGCGCACCACCTCGACGTAGAACCGGCCCACCTCGCGCAGCGCGTTCTTCACGTTGCGAATGTTCGAGATCTGCGAGCCGAGGTGAAAGTGGAGCAGCTCGAAGCACGGCAGCATGCCGGCCTCTTTCATGAAGCCGATCGCCTGCATGAGCTCCTGCGCCGAGAGGCCGAACTTGCTGCGGTCGCCGCCGCTCGCCTCCCACTTGCCGGCGCCACGGCTCGAGAGGCGCACACGAATGCCCAGCCGCGGAGCGATGCCCGTCTTGCGCGCGACCTCGGCGATCAGCGGCAGCTCGGTCGGCTTCTCGACGACCATCACGACCTTGCGCCCGAGCTTCGACGCGAACAACGCCGTCTCGACGTACTCTTCGTCTTTGTAGCCGTTGCAGATGATCAGCGCTTCGGGGTCGTCGAGCAGCGCCATCACCGCGAGCAGCTCGGGCTTCGAGCCGGCCTCGAGGCCGTAGTTGTAGCCGCGGCCAGCCTCGACGATCGTCTCGGCCACGTAGCGGTGCTGGTTCACCTTGATCGGGTAGACCCCCCGATAGCTGCCCTTGAAGTTGTGCTCCGAGATGGCCTTCTTGAAGGCCTCGTTCAGGTGGATCACGCGGTTGCGCAGCACGTCGGTGAAACGAATGAGCAGCGGCAGCGAGATGCCGCGGCGGCGAACCTCGTCGACGAGCTCTTTGAGGTCGAAGCTCGGCGTGTCGGGGCCGCCAGGGTGAATGGCGACGTTGCCCTTGTCGTTGACGCCGAAGTAACCCGCTCCCCACGATCGAATGGCGTACAGCTCGAGGGAGTCGGCGATCGTCCAGCGGGGAGGCGTCGGGTTGGCCATATTTGAGCGGCGCACTATAGATCAGCGCGTCGCCGCACTCGCGATCTGATCGCGAGGGTGATCCGTGCGCTGAGTGACAACTTCGTCACAGACGTCTCGCCCCGCCGCCGAGCACGTCGCTGCAGGGCCCGCACGTTCAGGCCCACGTTCTCGTGGCCGAAGCGGGGCTCGACGGCCGTGCCGCGTCGAACCCGCGACGCTTCGCCGCAAGACAGCCTTGCACCAGAGGGGCACAGCTCGCCCGCGCCAGCAGGTTCGCCGGCATCACCGCGCACCTTGCGCCGCTTCGGCGGCCCTCTCGAGCTGCTCCCGCATCTTCGGGTCTTGCAGCATCTTGATGACGTCGGTGTTCTGCATGAGCTCGCGATAGTCACCCGACTCGAGGGCTCGGCGCACGGCGTCGTCGTCGGTGGCCTTCTTGAAGCGCGGGTCTTTGCGCAGGGTCGTGTACTGGGGCGAGCCGGTCTTCTTGGCGGCGGCGACGAGATCGTCCATGCCGGGGATCGCGGCCATCGCGAACAGGTTGTGGTTTCGGGCGATGCCGAGCAGCACCGAGCTCTTCGGCGCAATCGACATGCGTTTGCCGGCGATCATCACGTTGTCTTCGAGAAACGAGATCGCGCAGAGCACGAACCAGGCGATCGCGCCCATGCGCAGGCCGCCGAAGAGAAAGCCGAGGGCGCGGTCGAGGCCGCGGTCTTTCGCCTCTTTGCCCGCGAGGATGCGCAGCAGAATCGCCTGCACGAGCGCGCGAATGACGAGGAAGCCGACGAAGAAGGCGACGAGCGAGGCGACGACGACGCCGACCGTCGGCGAGCTCTGAATTTCGGTCGCGACCAGCGGGCCGACGAGCGGGGCGGTGAATCGCGACAGCGCGCCGGCGACGATGACGGCGACGAGGCGGGCGATCTGCTTCGCCGCACCCGTAAAAGCACCGAGCACGGCGAAGAAAGCGACGAAGCCCAGTACGAGAAGGTCGATGTTCATCGCTCAACGAACCGCTCGAGCAACCGGGAGAAGATCACCGTCACCGGATCTTGAACTGGTCGCCCTTCGACTTGAACTCCTCGTGCAGCTTCTGCTCGACCTCGGCCAGCTTCTCTTTGTACCGGGGGTTGTCGCGCTCGTACATCAGCGCGCTCTTCAGGTTTCGCTGCGCGTCGCCGAAGCGCCGCGCGTCGATGTCTTTCATCGCCGTCGCGTAGAACGAGCGGCCCTTGGGGTGGGTGCCGATCTGCTCTTCCTGCTCCTTCTTCACCTGCTGCTTGGTCTCGACCTCGCTCGCCTCGGTGAAGCGCAGCTTCGCGGTGCGCTCGGCGCTCGTGATGTCGGCGACGTACTTCTTTCGCTTCGCGTCGTCGCGCAGGAAGTAATAGGCCTCGGTGATGCGCTTGTAGATCGTGCCGATGTCGGCCTTCACCTGTGGCTCGGTCAGGTGAAAGAACCGGTCGGGGTGGTACGTGCGGCTCTCGCGATAGAACGCCTTCTTGATCTCGGCCGGCTTCGCCTCGTGTGAGACCCGCAGCATCTGGAAATAGTCGAGCTGGTTCAGCACCCCGATGATCTGCGCCACGGCCATCGCCGTCTGGGCGTTCACCCCGTCGATCGCTCCCGTCTCGGGGAACGCGGGGGGCGGCATCGCCACGGCCGGCACGTAGGCCGCAGCGGGGGCCACGGGTGCCGCTCCAGGTGCGGGAGCAGCCGGCGGCGGTGCGCCCATCATCGCCTGCACCGACTCCGACGCGAACGGGTCGAACTCGCCCAGCGCCGGCGCGGCAGGGGGCTGAGGGGGCGCGATCGGCGCCGGCGCCATCACCGGCGGGGGGCGCACCGGCGCGACGGCGGGCGCCTGCGGAGGCCGAGAGCCTGCGGCAGGCGGTGCGCCCGGCGGCCGGGCTGGCGCTGCGGGTGCCGAGATCGGCGCCGTGATGACCGGGCGGGCAGCCGCTGGCGGCGCACCCCGTGGCCTCGGCGCTCCAGGAGCGCCCGGAGGTCTCGGCGGCCCGGCAGGGGGAATTGCCGGCGCGATCGACGGCGCCACCGCGGGGGCGATCGACGGTGCGACCGCAGGCGCGATCGACGGTACGACCGGTGCGATCGCCGGTGTCACCACGGGCCTGACGGCCGGAGCGACCGGCGCGATCGCAGGCGGCCCACCCGGGGCCCCGACGGGGCGGGGCGGTCCTCCGGGCGCACCCGGTGGGCGCGGCACCGCCGATGCGGGGCGCGGAGGCGGGCCCGGGGGCACTCCTGGCGGCTTTCCGCCCTGGGGAGGTTCTGCCATCGGCTCGTCGTTACCTCACTGCCGCCGGCAGATCGCTGCCCGACATCGCGCGGTGCAGCTGCGTCTTCGCGTTGTCGTCGATCGACTTCTTGATGTCGGTCTCAGACAGGCCCGACGACAGCGAGATGGTCGTCGACGTGCGCTGCCCCGACTCGACGTCGGTCGCCGACACGTTCACGATGCCGTTCGTGTCGATCTCGAACGTCACCTCGATCTTCACCTCGCCGCGGTAGCCGATCTTGAAGCCGGCGAACTCGAACTCGCCCAACATCTCGCACTCGTCGGCGCGGTTGCTCTCGCCCTGGTACACGCGAATCTTCACCCGATCTTGCCCGTCGCGCGACGTCGTGAACGTCTTCGACTTGTCGATCGGAATCGGCGTGTTCTTCTCGATCACCTTCTCGGTGAACCCGCCGACCGTGCCGATGCGCAGCGACAGCGGGGTCACGTCGACCAGGAAGGTCTCGGTCGCGCGATCCATCAGCGCGTGCGCCTGGAGCGCCGCACCCATCGACACCACCTCGTCGGGGTTCACGCCCTCTTTCGGCTCTTTCTGGAAGTAGTGCTTCACCGAGTTGCGAATGATCGGCAGCCGCGTCGGCCCACCCACCAGGATCACCGCGTCGACGTCGGCCGCCGTCATGCGCGCGCTCTGCAGCGCCTCGTCGCACACCTTGAACGTGCGCTGCACGAGGTCCATCACCATGCGGTTGAACTGGTCTTGCGTGAGGGTCTGGGTCAGATCCATCACGTTGCCGTTCGCGTCCTGGCAGATGCCCTGACACAAGATCGACGCCGTGCCCTTCTGACCCACGTCGATCTTCGCCTGCTCGGCCGCCTCTTTCAGCATCTGCAGGCAGTACTTGTTCTGCCGCAGGTCGAGCCGCGACTTCTGCAAGAAGTCTTCGGCCAGCCACGTCATGATGCGGTCGTCGAAGTCGTCGCCGCCGAGGTACGTGTCGCCCGCCGTCGAGAGCACCTCGAACACGTCTTTGCCGATCTCGAGAATCGACACGTCGAACGTGCCGCCGCCGAGATCGTAGATGACGATGCGCTGGTTGACGTCGCGCCCGAAGCCGTACGCCAGCGCCGCCGCCGTCGGCTCGTTGATGATGCGCAGAATTTCGAGGCCCGCGATGCGGCCCGCATCTTTCGTCGCCTGCCGCTGGTTGTCGTTGAAGTACGCCGGCACCGTCACGACGGCCTTCGCCACCGCGTGACCGAGAAAGCTCTCGGCGATCTGCTTCATCTCTTTCAGCACCAGCGCCGAGATCTCGGGCAGCGAGTACTGGCGATCGCGCACCACGATGCGCACCGAGTTGTTCTGCCCCTCGATGATCTTGTACGGCATCACCGTCTGCGCCTTCTTCACCTCGTCAGAGAAGAAGTAGCGCCCGATGAGCCGCTTCGCCGAGTACACCGTGTTCTCGGCGTTCGTGATGATGTTCTTCTTCGCCGCGTTGCCGACGAGCACGGTGCCATCTTCGAGAAACGAGACCACCGAGGCGTGCGTGCGCTCGCCCCACTCGTTGGGGATCACGGCGGGCTGCCCGTTCTGTACGACCGCGACGCACGAGTAGGACGTACCCAGATCGATGCCGACTGCGATCTCCTGCTCCGCCATGGCCCCGAAGACTACCTGCGCTGGCCGTCGTTCTGAAGGTTTAGAATGCGGGAAGATTCGCCCCACCCGGGCGTATAAAGAGTCACATGTCTCGCTTCGTGGCGTTGATGACTTCGGAGCCCTTTCTGGTCCGTTGCGAGCTGCACCGCATCAGGCCCGAGGTGTCGCTCGCCTCGCCCGATCACGCCCTGGGCCTCGGCGCCTACGAAGATCACACCGCCCTCATTCGCCGCTACGGCCCCGGCGTGCCCCACGCCGACGTGTGGGAGGCCCCCGAGTCAGACGCCGTCGTTCTCATCTCGCAGGGCCTCGGCGTCGGCCAGTCGCTCGAAGAGAACATGCAGCCGTTTCGTTTTCGTCAGTGGCTCTTCGCTCACGCCGGCCACGTCGAGCGCGCCGACCCGGTGCGCAACGCCCTGATGGAGATGGTCCCCGACTACCTCCAGCGCGTCGTGCGCGGCAGCACCGTCAGCGAGGTCATGTTCGCCATCTTCCTGAAGAGCCTCCGCGACATCGGCCGAATGGAAGACCCCGGCCTCGAGGCCGCGGTCGCGGCCCAGTGCCTCGCCCAGAGCGTACGCACCGTCGATCAGCTCGCCGGCGAGGTGAGCGGCCCCGGCAAGTCACAGCTCGCCTTCGTCGCCACCAACGGCCGCCTGCTCATCGCGGCCTGCCGCGGCCACGACCCCCTCTACTATCGGCTGCTCGAGGGTGAAGGCTCGTGCGAGCGCTGCGGCCTCACGCCCGGCGGCAAAGACAGCGAGCCGCTCGTGCGAGACCACCGCCGCCGCCGCTCGGTCGTCGTCGCGACCCACCCCGTCAAACCCCAGGGGTGGATGCCGCTCGCCGACGGTGGCGCCCTCGCGATCGATCGCAAGCTCACGCCGAGCGTGCTCGCTCCGACCGACGTGCGGTAACCGGCGCGAAGACGCCGCGCGCGAACGACCGCGTCGCCACCACCAGCGCGAGCCCGGCCAGCGCCAGGTACGCCCAGGTGAGCGGCTCACTCGAGTCGCCGCGAAGAAACAGACTGCCGGCTGCCGACAACCCCGCGACGGACAACAGGTAGTTTCCCATGACACCCTTCAGTTGCCGCAGGGGGGGGAAACGATCCAGCTCAGCGCCCGTAGAACGACGCTTCGAGCACCAGCACCATCAGGTTGAACGTGCCGTGCAGAAACGCCGCGCCCATCACCGAGCCCGTTCGCTCGCGCAGCCAGCCGAACATCAGCGCGGGGAAGAACACGCCCAGCCGCCACACCTGGAAGATCGCCAGGTGCCCCAGCGCGAACAGAATCGCCGTCAGCCAGAACGCCCGCCCGAGCCGCGCCCCCAGAAACGTGCGCCCACCCGGGTACGCGTCGCGCAGCCGCGTCTGAATGAAGCCCCGGTCGAAGAACTCTTCCGGCAGCGCGACGACGAAGTACTGGTCGATCCCCCACTCGGCGAAGCGGTCGGGCAGCCTGAATTCGAAGTGGGGCCTGCCCGTGTACGGCGCGATCAGCCCCTGCACGTCTTTCGGGAGCACCGGCAGCGCCTCGCTGAACGCCCAGTACCCGCCGATGAACAGCGGCACCGTGACGAACAAGAGCGTGAGCGTCAGTCGCACCTCGTCTCTGCCCGGCGTGAGCGACACGCCGTACTCGCGAAAGCCCTCGCCCCGCCGGCGCATCGACGCCTCGGGCAGGTACAAGAAGCCCAGCGTCGCGACCAGCTTCGCCATCGGCTGATAGATGACGAACGACACGACGATGAGCCCGAAGCACATCGCCCACAGCGCGATGGCCTCGCGCGCAGCATCGGCGCTCAGCCACCGGTCGACCCGATCGCGCAACGGCGGCTGCGACGCGACTGCCGTCACCGCTACACCTTGAGCCGCGCCAGCATGCCCGCCGGCGCGTAGAACGTGAACGTCACGCCGCCGGCGCTCAACTTGCTGCCCGTCTTCAACGTCTGCGGCGCGCCCGGCTCGAGCTTCACGCCGTCGAGCGTCGAGCCGTTTTTGCTGCCGGCGTCTCGCACCGTCCACGTCGCGTTCG
>JAEUJP010000783.1 GCA_016793725.1 Myxococcaceae bacterium
CCGGCCGCCATGTGCACCAGAATCGTGTCGCCCGGCCGCAGCGAGCCGACGTGAAACATCATGTGGTACGCCGTCAGGTAGTTCACCGGCAGCGCCGCCCCTTGATCGAACGAGAGCAGCTCGGGCAGCGGGCGCACCAGCCGGGCGTCGACGCACACCTGGCTCGCCTGGCCGTTGAAGCGCGTCATCGCCACGACGCGCTCGCCGACGCGCAGGCCCTTCACGCCGTCACCGAGCGCGGCCACCGTGCCCGAGACCTCGTAGCCGAGCACCGTCGGCGGAGGCGGCGCATCGGGGTACAGCCCGACGCGCGCCGAGAGATCTGCGAAGTTGAGCCCCGCACGCTTCACCGCGATCAGCGCCTCGCCGGGCTTCGGCGTCGGGTCTGGGGCGTCGAGCACCTTCAACACTTCGGGGCCGCCGTGTTTCGTCAGCGTGAGCGCGCGCATGGTGTGCGCCTGTAGCATTGTTCCCCATTGCCTCGAAGCGGCGGCTCGCTCAGACTCGCGCGCTGTGAAGGGTCTCGCTCCTGGCTTTCTCATCGCCATGCCGCAGCTGGGCGACCCGAACTTTCACCGCACCGTGGTGCTGATGATCGAGCACAGCGACGAGGGCGCCATGGGCCTCGTCATCAACCGGCAGGCGCCGCTGAAGCTGGGCGATCTCGCGAAGGGCCAGCAGCTGAAGGTCGCGCGGCACCGCGAAGAAGACTTCGTGTACCTCGGCGGCCCCGTCGAGCCCTACCGCGGCTTCGTGCTGCACGACTCGCTCGGCGTGACCGAGCGGCACCAGGTGTGCCCCGGCCTGTACCTCTCGGTCACCTCGGACGCGCTCGAGCCGCTGCTCGAGAGCAGCGACGCGGTGGTTCGCTTCTGCCTCGGCTACGCCGGGTGGGGCCCGCAGCAGATCGAAAAAGAGCTGGCGCAGGGTGCGTGGCTCTTCACCGAGGCGACCGCGCAGCCGACGCTGCACGGCGACCCGTCACAGCTGTGGGCCGAGACGCTGAAGGGCATGGGCGTCGACCCGGCCATGATCGTCTCAGGCGGAGGGATTCACTGATGCCCGAAATCGCAGATCTGAAGCGCCGCATCGAGCAGGGCCTGCCCGGAGCCGAGGTCGAGATTCGAGATCTCACCGGCACCGGCGATCACTTCGAGGCGCGCGTCGTCGCCGAGGCGTTCGCCGGCAAGACGCTCGTCGAGCAGCACCAGCAGGTGTACGCGCCGCTGCAAGACCTGCTCAAGACCGGCGAGCTGCACGCCCTGGCGCTCAAGACGTATTCGCCCGAGCAGTGGGCGCAGCTGCTCGCGAAGAAGAAGTGACGCCATGAAGGGCCTGGGGGGCTTCCTCATCGGAGCGCTGCTGGACACGCAGAGCCTCGTGCCGGCCGCCAATCTGGGCGATCTCGTGGGCAAGAAGGTCATCAGGCCGATGGAGCCGGGCGACGCGTTCATGTGGCAGCTGCTCGACTCGGCGGTGCAGCCCCAGAGCGAGCGCAGCTGCGAGCACGCCGTCGACCGCGCCGTTCACACCGCACGCGAGCAGGCCGCGAAGGTCGAGGTCGAAAGACCATGAGCGCGTGGCTCGTCGTGATCGCGGCAGTCGCAACCGGCGCCGCGCCAGCGACAGAAGACATCATCGTGGCGGTGCGCGACATCGCCGCGGGCACCGTCGTCACCTTCGACATGATCAAGCAGCAGAAGGTGTCGAAGTCGGTCGTGACGAAGGCGTTCGTGGCGCCCTCCGAGGCGTCGTACGTCGTGAACCAGCGCACGTCGCTGCCGCTGCTTGCCGGCGACCCGGTGCTGTGGTCGTTCTTCGACGAGCCGAAAGACCGCACCGCGCTGAATGCGTGCGCCAAGGTGATGCCGCCGAAGGTCGACGACGCGAGGGCACAGGTCGCGAAGGCGCGCGCCGTCGTGCTGAAAAAATGACACCGGGCTGAAACTCCGAGTGGCCCGAGGCCACCACGACGTCATGCGCCCACAACTCGTGCTCGTCTGCTGCGCTGCGCTCGCAGCGTGCGAAAAGCCAGCGCCAGCTCTGCCCGCTGCTGCGCCGCCGCCGCCCGGGGCTCAAGAGGCCCTCGACCGGCTCGACGGCCGCCGGCCCGTGCCGCTGCTCGCGATGATGGCGAACCATCAGAAGCAGAACATGCGAGACCACCTGATCGCCGTGCAAGAGATCACCTCCGCGCTCGCGACGAGCGACTTCGCGGCCGTCGAGAAGGCGGCCGGGCGCATCGGCTTCAGCGAGCAGATGGGGCAGATGTGCAACCACATGGGCTCGGGCGCGCCCGGCTTCACCGACGCCGCGCTCGCGTTTCATCGCACCGCCGACGGCATCGCGGTCGCCGCCCGCGAGCGCGATCGCGAAAAAGTGCTCGCGTCGCTCGGCGCCACCCTGCAGGCCTGCACCGGGTGCCACGCGACGTGGCGGCAGCAGGTGGTGACCGAAGCGGAGTGGACCCGGCTCACCGCCTCGGCGGCGCCCACGGGTCACCACCCCTGACGGGGCTCACCAGCGGCTCATCGCGCCCAGGTTGTGCACCTGGGTGAAGCCATGCCGCTTCAGCGTCGCCTTCGCCACCGCCGAGCGCATGCCGCTCGCGCAGTACAGCACCTTGGGCTGGTCTTTCGGCCCCAGCGCGTCGAGGCGGGCCTCGAGCTCGTTCACCGGCACGTTCACCGCGCCGGGCAGGGCGCCGCCCGCGAACTCTGCCGGGCTGCGCACATCGATGAGCCGCGCGCCTTCGCCCACCAGGCGCTTCGCCTCGGCGGGGCTCAGCTGCGTGAGCTGCCGGTAGACGAAAAAAGCGACGATCAGCACGACGAGTATCAGCGTGGGCCACATGGCGTGCTCATAGCGCGCGATCTCGATGCCCGGTGTTAAGACGACAGGGCCATGACCCCCGAGCTCAAAGAACGTTTCGACAAAGAGATCCGCGAGAACAAGATCGTCCTCTACATGAAGGGCAACGCGCTGTTCCCCGCGTGCGGCTTTTCGGCGAAGGCCCTCGGCCTCTTGAAGCCGCTCGGCAAGGTGCACACGGTCGACGTGCTCACCGAGCCCGGCGTGCGCGACGCCATCAAGGCGTACTCGAACTGGCCGACGATTCCCCAGGTCTACATCAACGGGAAGTTCGTCGGGGGCAGCGACATCGTCGCCGACCTCGCCGAGCGCGGTGAGCTCGAGAAGCTGGTCAACGGCTGAACATGAGCCACGACGATGAACGCATCAAGCGCATCGTCGAGGCGCGCCTCAAGCTGAAGGCGCGCCACCTGTCGAAGCCCACCGATCGCCCCATGGGCGAGGGCCCACCGAACCGGCACGGCATGCCGAAGCTCCCGGTCGGCCAGACGGTCGCGAAGAACTGGCCGGTGCTCGACCTCGGCGAGAAGCCCGACATCGCGCTCGACGACTGGCGCTTGAAGATCGACGGCGCCGTCGAAGCGCCCGTGACGCTCGACTGGGCCGACTTTCTCGCGCTGCCTCAAGCCGAAGACGTCAGCGACTTTCACTGCGTCACCACCTGGAGCCTGATGGACAGCACGTGGAAGGGCGTTCAGTTCTCGACGCTCGCCGCGCTCGCCCGGCCCCTCGACGCCGCCACCCACGTGCTCTGCCACGCGTACGACGGCTACACCACGAACCTCTCCCTCGCCGCAGCGCTACAAGACGACGTCATGCTCGTCTACGCGTGGAACGGGGCACCCCTGCCGCGCGATCACGGCGGGCCGGTGCGCATGATCACGCCCCAGCTGTACGCCTGGAAGGGCGCCAAGTGGATAAATCGCATTGAGTTTCTACGGGGTGATCGTCCAGGCTTCTGGGAAGAACGTGGATACAGCAACTCCGCAGACCCCTGGCGAGACGACCGCTACTCCTGAGGCCGGGCCGCAGGAGCACGTGCCCCAACCGCCAGTGCCCCAACCGCCAGTGCCCCAACCGCCAGTGCCCCAACCGCCAGTGCCCCAACCGCCAGTGCCCCAAC
>JAEUJP010000790.1 GCA_016793725.1 Myxococcaceae bacterium
CAACACGGCGGCCACCATCTCGACGAGCTGCCCCGGCGGCACGTGTCTGCAAGACTGGTACAGCTCGGCGAACCCGCCCATCAAGGCCGCGAACGCGCTGCCCGAGACACCCGCGTGCGGCGTGACGACGACGGGCGGCGCGACGGCGAACGACTCCATCATGCTCGTCTTGAAGATGAGGGCGCCGACGAACGCGCGCGCGTTCAGCCTCACGGGCACCTTTTTCTCGGCCGAGTACCCCGAGTTCGTCTGCGACATCTTCAACGACCAGTTCGTGGCGCTGGTGACGACGCCGACGCCGACCTGGCCGCTGCCGAACCCGCCCGACAAGAACCTCGCGACCTTCCGCGATGGCTCGCTGCGCTACCCCGTCGGCATCAACGTCGCGGCCGGCGCCGGCATCTTCGAGGTGTGTGAGGCGCCCGGCACGAACGACGACTGCGACGACGCGGTCGTGTCTCAGAACTCGTGCTCCGCCGGTCTGACGCTGCTCGCCGGCACGGGCTTCGAGAAGAGCCCGACCTTCCCCGGCTGCGCGCTGGGCGGCGCCACGCGCTGGCTCCAGGTGCGCGGCAACGTGCGGCCCGGCGAAGACGTGACGATTCGCCTCGCCATCTGGGACGTCGGCGACCACAACTACGACTCGACCGCGCTGCTCGACGCCTTCCGCTGGGAGACCCAGTCGGTCACGCCCGGCACCGAGTAGTCGGCCTCGCGCGGGCTCCCGAGTTTGACAACGGGAGCCCCGCGGGCGTCTAAGGGCTTCGCATGGGCAAGTCCTCGTTCGTTGCCATCGCCACGTTCTGCCTTCTTTCGAGCTGCGCGGCGATGCACGCCGTCACCGGCGACGCGATGTTCGCGCCCGACGAGCCGACGAAGACCGCGGTGAAAGAGCCCGACGTGCCCGAGGCCGAGCCGAACGACGCACACCTCGAGTCGGCCCCGAAGTGGACGCCGCCCGACGAAGAAGACCTCGTGCCGCTGCCCACGGGTTCGCCCACCGCAGCGAAGAAGAAGTCGGGCGCGCCTACTGCCGCTCGGTAGCTCCGCGGTCGGGCCCCGCGCCCACCACCCGCGGCCTGCCGAAGACGTCGCGCGTCGAGACCCCGCCGTCGGCGTTCGGCCCTGCCGCCCCGGTGTCGATGCACGCGCTGCCCGCCTGAAGCTCGTACGAGCCCGGCACCCACGGGCTCGTCTGCGCCGCGTAGACGTTGGTGGCGTCGCCGGTGATGACGTCTTGCACCAGGTCGTTCGCCGCCGACACACCACCCGCGCCCGAGTGCCAGAAGTGGTTTCTGCTGTACGCCGTCGCCTGCAGGCACGCGTTGCCGCCTGCGCCGTCAGGGGCGATGAACGTGCGGCTCGGCAGATTGCCGGTCGCGAAGATGTTCGAGTGAATCTGCCGCGTCTGGCCGAGCTGGCAGCTCAGGCCCACGACCGGCGAGGGCTGCGCGATGTCGCTCCTCAGGTCGAACGTGTTGCCGACGAGCCAATAGCTGCCGGTGCCGGTCAGCGTGACGCCGTTCGTGCCGCCCGGCGACGCGAACGCCGGCCCCACCACGACCAGGTTCTGGGTGAGCTGCAGCACGTTGGTGCCCGACGTGTGCACGCCGTGCGTGACGCCGGCCTGCCGCACCTCGAGCTGGTTGCGCTCGACGATGGCCACCGCGTCTTTCACCGTCAGCGCCCGGCCGTCGCCCGTCGTCGGGGCCCACACCCGCACCACGTTGTCGTGCACGTTCAGGTTGCCGCTGCCCAGCACGTTCTCGAGCGTGAGGCCCACCGTGGTCGAGCCACGCACGTCGAACACGTTGTGGTGAACGTCGACGCCGCCCGAGCTCACATTCGTGACGCGCAGGGGCAACGCGTACGTGAGGTTCGTGCCGCCATCGATGACGTTGTGCCGCAGCTGGACGGTGGCCTGGGGCCCCCGAACGTCGATAGCCACCGCGCCGCCCAGGCCCTGCGCCGAGGGGAAGACCACGAGGTTGCGCTCGACGAGCGCGTTCGAGCTCTCGAGCCAGAGGAACTGGGCGCCGATCTGCGAGTCCGTCGGCAGCTGAACCAGCTGCGCGGCCCCATCGACCACGTTGTTCGAGACCGTGACCGCCTCACACCCCGCGAAGCGAATCAGGCGGTGCCGGTTGTCGCCGTACGAGGTCCACCTCAGGCGGCTCGACGTCACCGTCACGGGGAAGCTGCCACAACCGTCGAAGCGCAGCAGGCCGTCGGCGACCGACGTGTTCACCTGGCCGACGTTCGCCGACGCGACGGTCAGCGGCCCCGAGTTGTCTCTGCTGAACAGCACCCGAAACGGCTGCAGCACCGCCGAGTCGGCCACCGTCACGCCGCCGAGCACCCCGTTGCTCCGCAACAGCTGCGCCAGGTCGTACTGAGACTGCGGGTCGGCCGACGGCAAGAGCTCGAGGCCGTCGACGGTGAGGTCGTCGCAGTCGGTGCACGCGAAGGTGGTGAACGACGCCGTGCTGCCGCCGAAGCCCGTCAGCCGCGCGCCGATGTTCTCGAGCCGCGCCCGCGCGGTGCCTTCGAACTGCAGCGTCGTGAGCGGCGCCATGCCCGGGTGTGATTCGACCTCGAGGTTCTTCAGCGTGACGTCTTCGCGCGGCTGGGTCGCGGTGGCCACCTCACGCACGAGGGTGTCGGCCGTCGTGGCGAGCGGGGTGCGGCGCGCGTCGTCGCGCGTCCACCGCGTGGGGCCGCAGTCGACGTAGCCGCCCGAGAGCGTGACGCCGCCGTCGAGCGTGAGCGTGCGGCTGAGGTTTGCGCCGGCATCCCACAAGAGCGCGATGACGTCGGGCCTGCGCGCGCGCGCCGTGAGGCCCAGAAGGTCGCCCGAGGGCGTCGACGGGTAGCGGCCTCCGCCGTCGGCGCCCGGGAAGAAGTACAGCGTCGGCGCCGGCGCTGCGACGCAGACGCCGGCGTCCCACCGGCAGGTCTCGTCGAACCGGCAGTCGCACGCGCGCGCGCAGGGGAAGGCGCCGCCCGGCAGCGCCGCCGTCGGCCGAAGCGCACACAAGCCGCCGATGCACATGCGGTCGGTCGGGCAGTCGCTGTCGAGCGCACACGTGCCGGTCGGTGTGCACGCGCCGCCGTTGCACGTGGTGAACGCCGGGCACGCGCGCAGCGGCCCGCACTCGGGCTCGCAGGTGCTCGTCGCCAGGTTGCAGAGGTTGCCGGCGGGGCAGGGGCGCGAGTGGTCGCACACCGAGCGGCACGCGTTGATGCCGGGGTCGCAGAGGGTGCCGGCGTCGCAGCCGGCGCTGCACGGCGTGAGGCAGGTGAACGTGACGGGGTCGCAGAAGCGCCCGCCGGTGCACGAGCCCGCGGTGCACAGCGGCACGCAGAAGCCCTGGTCGCACCAGCGGCCGACGCCACACTGCGGCGTGGAGCTGCAGCCGCCGGCGCCTGCGTCGGTCGAGCCCGCGTCGGTCGAGCCGGCGTCGCCGGCGCCCCCCGCGTCGGGTGGTGGCGGCGGCATGCCCGCGTCGAAGCCCGGGCCGGTGCCGAGCGTGAGCGAGACGCTCGTCGTCGCGCCGGGCGTGACCAGCAGGTTGTGCGCGGTGGCGCTCGTGTAGCCGGTGCGCGAGGCAGCGACCGAGTAGAGACCCGCCGGCAGCATCGTGACGTCGAGCGCGCCGGCCGAGTCGACCGAGCCCGGGCGCGTGAAGCCGTCACCGAGGGCGACCGCCGTGGTGCCCGTCGCGTCGGCGACCGACGGCACGAAGCGCACGGTGCCCGTGATGCGGCCGGGGTCGGTGTTCGTCTCGACACTGAGCACGGTGTCGCGCACCGTCAGCAGCTCACCGCCGCGCACGGCGAGCGCGGGCAACACCCGCGCCTGGTAGCCCGCGCGAAAGAAGCCGAGCTCGATTTCGCCCTCGGGCAGCTGGTCGAGCTCGAAGCTGCCGTCGTCGGCCGAGTAGGTGAGGTACGGGCCCTCGGGCACGAAGACGACGGTGCTGCGGTGGCCCGAGCGCAGGTCTTTCGTCTCTTCGCGCACGACGCGGCCGCGCACGGTCGCGTTCTCGGCGACGAGCACGTCGCCGGTCGAGACCTGCTTGTTCGGCCCCGCGCCGAGGTTCTCGAGCGAGAGCAGCTTCTGCCGCACGCGCGTGCCCTCGACGTAGCGGAAGAGCAACTTCCCGCTCGCCTGCTCGAGGCCGTCGTGCGCGAAGCGGCCGTCGTCGTTCGCCGTGACGGCGAGGCTCGAGCCGAGCAGCGCCACGGTCGCGCCGCGGGCGGGCTGCCGCTCGGCCTGACCCGGCACCGCGACGACGACGCGGCCGAACACCGCCCCCGGCAGCACCTGCGGCACCGGAGGCACCTCGAGGTCTCTCGTACAGCCGTTCACTGCGAGCAGCGCGACCACCCACCACAGTCGGCGGAGCATGTGGTCGGGGAGCCTAGTACGACGGTTCTGAAGTTCGTGCCGTTCACGCTGAGCGGAGCCCGAAGGGCGCAGTCGAAAGCGGGTCCGTGGACATCCGTTCGGGCGCCCTTCGACCTCGTCCCGCTTCGCGTGACTCCGCTCAGGGTGAGCGTGCGTTTTTCAGAACCGTCGATCTAGCCGATGCCCATCAAGCGCAGCGGCGCATCACGCCCTCGCACCTTCACCTCACCGACGTCGCGCGCCACGAGGCCCTCGACCGCCGCCGCCTGCCACACGTCGGCGGTGACGAGCAGCGGCTCGCCGTACTTCTTCGTGAGGTCTTGCACGCGCGCCGCCACGTTCACGACGTCGCCGATGTGGGTGTACTCGAGCCGCTCGGGCGAGCCGACGTTGCCGGCGACGAGCTGGCCGACGTGGGCGCCGGTGCCGACCTCGAGCGGCCCTTCGCCGCGGGCCGCACGCCGCACGTTCAGCTCGGCGAGCCGCTTGCGCCAGCCCAGGGCGCACCGCACCGCGCGCGCCGGCCCGTCGCCGCCGGGGAAGACGGCGAGCAGGGCATCACCGACGAACTTGTCGACCACGCCGCCGTTCGCGAGCGTCTCGGCGACCGCCTCTTTGAACCACTCGTTCACCGTGGCGACGACGCCAGCGGGCGGGAGCTTGCTCGCGAGCGTGGTGAAGCCGCGCAGGTCGCAGAACACGACGGTCGCTTCGACCAGCGTGCCGCCGAGCTGCTGGTCGGCGGGGTTCTGCGCGATGCGCTCGACGGCCGGTGTGGGCAGGTACCGCGCGAGCGCGTCGCGCTCGAGGCCGCGCTGAATCAGGTAGCGCTGGCGCCAGGCGGCGTAGGTGGTGAGCGCGCCGAGCACGGTGAAGAGCACGATGTCGGGAATGATGCCGGGGTCGATGCCGCCGAACATGCCGAGCGTGAGCACGTAACAGCCGCAGGCCCACGTGGCGAGCGCGGCGCTGAGCCAGGGCGTGAAGCGCAGGGCGCCGGTCGAGCCGACGAGCGCGAAGCCGAGCGCGCTGCCGAAGAGCTGGTGGGTGGTGGCCTCGGGGCGTTCGCTCAGCAGCACCTCGCGAAACGCCATGGTGTTGAGGGTGACGAGGCCGGCGTCGATGGCCGAGAGGGCGACGCCGAGCACGGGCCAGCGGCGCAACAGCCACGCCTGCAGGGCGATGCCGACGCAGACGACGCCCCACGAGACCTGAATCAGGGCGGGCCACATCGCGCTTTGCCAGAGCACCGAGGCGGCGACGGCGCCGCTGCCGGCGAGCAGCCAGGCGATGGTGCGCAGGCGCTGCACGGCGACCTCACGCTCGCCGGACTCGTGGTGAAGGAGCTCTGCGACCCCGTCGGACATCGGTTGCGCTCGAGAGCCTAGATCAGAAGGGCGCCGCGACCTCGAACGTGACGCGCGCACCGGAAGCCGGGTGCGTGAACGTCAGCGCCTCGGCGTGGAGCATCAACCGCCCGGCCTCGGCGCCGTACAGCCGGTCGCCGACGATGGGGCAACCCAGGCCGTCGCGGTGGGCGGCGTGAACGCGCAGCTGATGGGTTCTGCCCGTTCGTGGAAAGAACGCGACGCGGGTGCGGCCGTTTTTGCGCGAGAGCACGCGCCAGTCGGTGACGGCGTGTCTGCCGTGAACGAAGTCGACGAGCTGGCGCGGGCGCTGCTCGAGGTCGACACGCAGGGGCAGCGAGAGGGTGCCGTGCTCGCCGCGCACGTCGCCGTCGAGCCAGGCGATGTAGCGCTTCTCGACCGCGTGCCACCGCGCCTGCAGCGCGCGGTACGTCTCGAAGTCGCGGGCGGCGAGCAGCACGCCCGAGGTGTCGAGGTCGAGGCGGTGCACGAGCATGGCGCCGGGGTGCCTCTCGCGCAGGCGCGTGAGCACGGAGTCGGTCTCTTCTTTACCCGGCACCGAGAGCAGGCCCTCGGGCTTGGCGACGACGACGAGCGACGCGTCTTCGTGGAGCGTGGTGAACGGCCTCGGTGAAGACCGAAAGGCGCGGCGCGGCGCGACGTCGAGGCCGCGCAAGAGAAACGGCAGCACGGGGCCACACTTGGGCTTGCACGCCGGGTAGAAGGCGCCCGCGACGCGGCCTCCGCCCGCGGGGGGCGGGCCCCACCACACCTCGGCGAGCGCGACGGGCGTCTTCTTCAGCCGAATGGCGTGCTGCAGCAGCTTCACGGCGGCGCACTCGGCGGCGCCCCACGGAGGCTCGCCGCTCTCGAACAGCTCGCGCAGCCGCACGCGCTCGCCGAGGGCGTTCTCGAGCACGTAGGTGTCGTGAATGCGCCGCATGGCCTCGCGCGAGACGATGCGGCGCAGGCGCTCGACGGCAGCGCGACGGCGAACGAGGGGCGCGAAGGCAGCGAGCTCGGCTTCCGCCCGCGCCTCGAAGTCGCGGCGCTCGCGCTTGTCGGCGCGGCTCTCGTCGTCGTTGCGGGCTCCGGCGTGACGGGCGGCGCGGCGCAGGCGGTGCTGCTCGCGCAGGGCGTCACGCTCCACGGCGAGGCGGGCGACGGCGGCGTCGTGCTCGGCGAGCGAGGGCAGGCGGGCGTCGAGCGACTTCACGAGGCGGTCGGCCTCGGGCTCGATGGCGGCGCGGGCTTCACGGTCGTAGACGTGTGGGGCCCAGTCGCCGTCGAGCGAGGCGTCGCCCGAGAAGGCGTGCAGCACGGCGCCGTCGTCGAGCACGAGCACGCCGAACATCTTGCCCTCGGCGAGGGGTGGCAGCCGGGCGGTGAGCGCGCGGGCGGCGGCGGCGGCGCGCGGGTCGGGCTCGAGCTCGTCGAAGGGGTTCTGCACCTCACGCCACCAGCGACAGCCACAGCGAGCCGACGGTGAGAAACACGACCGTGTTCACCGCCGTCACCAGGCCGCCGTAGCGGTACACGTCGCCGGTCGTGAAGTAGCCGCTGCCCACGAACAGCACGTTCGCGCTCGAGCCCTGCGGCGTGAGGCACGAGAAGTAGTTGGTGGCGAACAAGAGCTGGTACGCCATCAGCGCGGGCGACACCTTCGCGGCGACCGCGACGGTCATGAAGACGCCCATCAGCGCGAGCAGGTGCGCCGACTGGCTGACGAAGAAGTAGTGAATCGCGACGTACGCGAGCGTGAGCAGCACGTAGACGAGCGGCGGCGGCAGGCCGGCGGTCGCGGTGGCGATGCCGGCGCCGAGCCACTTCATGAAGCCGAGCGTGTTGAGCTGCGTCGAGAGCGAGAACAGCAGCGCGAACCACAGCCAGATCTCGAGCGCGTCGCCCTCTTTTTTGAAGCCGCCTTTCGGGTACGCGCCCGTCAGCACCAGCACCGCGAGCCCCGCGAACGCGACGGCGGTGCGGTCGACCTTCAGCACGCCCGACAGCGCCCACAGCGCGACCATCGCGACAAAGACGACGGCGGTGATGACCTCGAGCCGCTTCATCGGCCCCAGCGCGGCGAGCGCCGCCTTCGCCTGCTGCGGCGCATCGGGCGTGTTGCGCACCTCGGGCTTCAGCACGCGCATCAACAGCCACGGCACGATGGCGGTCGCGACGAGCACGGGCACCGAGGCCGCGAACGCCCAAGACATGAAGGTGATGGTGACGCCGTACTCGCCGGCGAGCTTCGCGCCGCCCAGGTTCGCGGCCATCGCGGTGACCCACAGCGACGACGACAGCGAGAGGCCCGCCATCGACGTCATCATGAGGTAGCGGCCGATGCGGTTCTTGCTCTCGTCGCCGGGCAGCGAGCGCTGGTTCTCGCAGATGGCGCGCAGCACGGGGAACAGCACGCCGCTGCGCGCGGTGTTCGAGGGGAAGGCGCCGCCGATCAGCAGGTCGGTGATGACCATGCTGTACGCGAGGCCGAGCGTCGAGCGCCCGAGCCGCAAGATGATGAGCCAGGCGATGCGCGCGCCGAGCCCCGACTCGAGCATCGCGCGCGAGACGAGGAAGGCCGCCACGATGAGCAGAATGAAGTCTTCCGAGAAGCCCGCGAACGCCTCTTTGCCCGTCAGCGTGCCCGTCAGCACCGCCGCGGCGGCGCCGATGAGCGCGGCCAGCACCACGGGCACGACGTTCACCACCACCAGCGCGATGGTGCCGATGAAGATGGCGAACAGCGCCCAGGCGCGCGGCTCGAGGCCGGCGGGCGCGGGCGTGAAGAAGAGCGCGGCGCTGCAGAAGAAGATGAGCGCCAGCTTCAGCGCGCGGCCGCGGCCCGGCACGGGCGTCTGGGTCTGACCGCTCACGGCGCCCTATATAGGTTAGCTTCGCCGTCCCGTGGCACGCCGACTCTTCCTCGTCCTCCTCCTCGTTTTCACCGGCACCGGCTGCGCCCGCAAGAGCCGCCTGCGCGAGCGCGCCGAGCGCCAGGCCGCCGCCGACAAGAACCGCGTCTCTTCCATCACCGACGTCGGCCTGAAGGTCATCTTCTTCGACCTCGGCCAGGCCGACGCGATGCTCGTGCTCTACCAGGGCAAGACGTTGCTCTTCGACGCCGGCGAGTCGCGCGAGGCCGAAGACTCGAACCGCTACCACGTCATCGCGCAGACCCTGCAGGAGCTCACCGGCAAGAAGCACCTCGACTACTTCGTGCTCAGCCACTACCACCGCGACCACGTCGGCAAGTCGACCGAGGGCACCGGCCTGTGGGGTGTGCTCGACGACGGCGTCACCATCGACACCGTTCACGACCGCGGCGACGTCGTCTTCTCGGACAATGCCAAGACCGACGTTCACGAAGACTGGCTGCGCGCCATGCCCGGCTGGCTGTCGAGCGGCAAGGTGAAGTCGCACATCGCGCTGAAGCTCGGCGACAAGATCGACCTCGGCCCCGGCCTCGACGTCACCGTCGTCGCCGTCAACGGCAACGGCATGTTCGAGAAGCTCATGGCCGACAAGCCCGAAGACCTGAGCATCTGGCCCGCATCAGAGAACGACTTCTCGGTCGCGCTCAAGCTCACGTACGGCGACTTCGAGCTCTTCACCGGCGGCGACCTCACCGGCGCGACCGTGCACAAAGACTACAAGGGCAACAAAGAGGGCTACCACGACGTCGAGTCGAGCATCGCGGGCAAGGTCGGCGACGTCGAAATCTACCGGGTGAACCACCACGGCTCGCAGTACTCGTCGAACGGCTGCTTCATCAAGACGCTGCGCCCCGAGGTCAGCATCGTGAGCTCGGGCGCCAACAACTACGGCCACCCGCACGGCAAGGTCTACGACCCGCTGATGGACATCGGCCGCGTCTACATCACCGGCGGCGCCGACGACAAAGTGAAAGACCACGTGCTGCGCTCCATCGTCGGCGACGACATCGTCGTCACCGTCGAGGCGAACGGCGGCAAGCGCTTCAGCGTCAACAACCGCGACTACAAGTCGAAGACCGACGCCGAAGAAGAGGCGCTGCCGGGCCGCGTCGCCGGCTGCGAGACCGCGCCCTGGTGAATGTCGGGCGCCCCCGCGGTGACTGAGGGCTCGAAACGTCGGGGCGGCAACGCGCTCTGACTCACGGAGGGTTCTCAACATGACGCGCGTATTTCTTTCGATCGGCATGATCGCCGCTGGTCTCATGCCGCTCGCTGCCACACTGCTCCTGCTCACGCAGAACTGACCCGAGCTGGGCTACTGTCGCGAGCCAACGGGGTGCTTGCGATGGACGACGACGTGAAGAAGTTCTCGGTGAAGTTCATCGAGACGACCGGCCGCTACGCCGACTACGACCTCTTCAATGAAGACGACGCCTGGGAGTTCTTGAGAGACCTGCTGAACGAGTACGCCCGCGCCAAGACGCGGCGCCTCACCGACGGTCAGGTCAGCATCTTGCGCAACCTCGGCGTCGCCCTGTCGATGCGGCCCGGCTCACCGCTGTCGGGCTACATCCCCGCGCTCGTGCGCAACTTCGGCCCGAGCCCGATGAGCGACGCCGACCTCCAAGAGGTCGTGCGCTGGGTCTACATGCAGGTCAACGCGGGCGGCGACTTCGAGCCCGCACGCAAGGCCCCGGTGACGTTGAGCGCCGGGCTGCCCGGCGAGCGGCCGGGCGTGCCCCCGAAGCGCCGCTGAAAAAGGGCTTTCGGCGGCGGTGAATGACGCAGACAATGGGGCGTCCCATGCGCATGCGCCTGACCCCCCTCGCGGCCGCAGTGTTGGTGGTGTCTTCGACCTCGTTCGCCGGCTCGATTCGCAGAGAGCTCGCGCAGGCGGGCGACCGGCTCGACGAGGTGCTCGACCGCATTCGCAACACGGCGCCGCAGTGCCGCAACAACATCGAGCCGAGCCTCACGCAGGTGCTCGACGCCATCGATGGGCTGAGGCCCACCGACGACCCGCAGCGCTACGAGCAGACCTCGAGCCTGCTCGCCGCCACCGCGAACCTCGCGCGCAGCTCGGGCTGCCCCGATGGGCTCGTGCGCGACATGCAGAAGGCCGGCTCCGACCTGAGCGACGCCACGAACGACGTGCGCCGCCGCAGGCCGCCGCCGCCGCCGATGCCGCCGCCTCCGGGGCCGGGTCAGCCGGGCGTGGTGTTCTCGACGCCGAGCATCAGCGACTCTGGGGCCGCGACGATCGTCGCGTTTCCCGCCATCACCTTCAGCGGCATGACGGGGCAGAGCATCTACCTCGCGTGGCACTGGCGCCACGAGAACGGAGCGTGGTCGGCCTGGGAGTCGCTGCCCGCCTTCACCGTGGGCCCGAGCCCGTTCGTGTGGGGCAACCCGCACCGCTTCGCGCTCGACTACGACGCGCTGCGGGGGGTCGACCCGCAGGGCAACGGCCGCTTCATCGTGCACGTGGGCGCGTTCGACATGAACGGGCGTGAGCTGAACGGCGCCGACGTGCCGGTGCCGGTGCGGTACCCGTCGACGCAGCTGCCGCCTCCGCCGGTGCCGCCGGGCCGCATGTTGCCGGGCGTGCCGCCGCCTCCGCCGCCCGGTGGGCGCGACTGTGGGCTCGGGCTCGATGACCCGGGCTGCGCGATGTCGCGCGGCGGTGGGCAGGCGATGCTGCGGGCCGAGTTCGAAGGGTTCTTCGCGAGCCTGCGCGGCCAGCTGTCGGAGTCGAACCGTGCGTCGATGGTGCGCGACACGATGCGCACGCGGTGGCTGACGGCGCGGCAGCTGGGCCAGGTGCTCGACCTGTTCATCGGCGAGAACAACCGACTCGATGCGGCCCGGTTTGCGCTGCCGCACGTGGTCGACCCGTCGAACGCGCTGGGGTTCGCGACCAAGTTCCTCTCGTCGAGCCGGCAGCGCGAGTACAACCAGCTCGTTTCGTCGCAGAATTAAGGGCGAGTCGCGCCCGCCAGAAACGCGGCATTTGTTTGGGGTGGCGGTAGCATCGGCGGCCGGTGTTCAGACCTCACGTCAAGCTGGTGCTCGAGCCCGGAGCGGGCGCGCGCATCGTCGATGAGCAGACGAAGCGCACGCTGACGCTCACGCCGACCGAGGGTCGGCTGCTGGCGCTGATCGGCCCGGGCGCGACGGCCGAGTCGCTGGCGGCCGCCGCGAAGGGCGCGGGCATCGACCTCGAGCTCAAGCAGGTCGAGGCGCTGCTCACGCGCCTCGCGGCCAACGAGCTCATCGACTACGCGCCGTCGCCCGAGGCGCGCGCGACGCAAGCGGCGCTGCTGCCCGACGACGTGGTGCCGGCGTTTCGAACCGACCTCGGCGTGGCGCCCGCTCCGAAGGCCGGGCTGATGCTGGTCACCGACAAGAAGCGCGACCGGAGCTTCACGCTCTACGACTTCGAGGTGCACATCGCGCGGCTGCTCGACGGGCACCACACGGTGGCGCAGGTCATCGAGCGGTCGGCCAAGATTGGCATGCCCGTCACGCCCGAGAGCCTCGGCAAGTTCATCGGCCAGATGAAGGCGTACGGCTTCATTCAAGAGGGGGTGCTCGCGCCGAAGGCGTCGCCCGCAGAGGCGAGCGAGCTGTGGGCCGCGCGCTCGCAGTGGAGCGCCGAAATTCGTGAGCTCTACCAGTCGGCGCTGAGGCAGTTTCGCGTCGGCCGCCCGGGTCACGCACTCGAGTACCTCGACGCGCTGCTCGAGATTCGGCCCGATACGCCCGAGGCCATCGAGCTGAAGAAGCGCGTCGAGCAGAGCCTCGACTCGGGCCCCGTGATGGAGCTCTCGTTCGAAGACCTGCACGGCGTCGATGACCCGATGCCCGAGCTGGTCGCTGCCGCCGAGCCGCTGCTCGGGGGCCGAACGCTCGAGAACCCGAAGCTGAGCCCCGTGGTCGCGACCGACGGGCTGCCTGCGGCGTCGCCGCTCTCGAAGACCGTCGTCACGCAGCGGCTGACGGTGCCGCCGCCGGCGGCCGAGCCGTTCAAGCCGACGCCGCTGCTGGAGCCCGAGCCGCTGCAGATCGAGGTGAGCGCGCCGAGGCGGTCGGCGCCGATCTTCCCCCCGAAGGCTTCGGCGCCCGTGCCGCCGCCGCCGCGCGCGTCGGCGCCGTTCTCTGCGAAGCCGACCGAGCCGGCGCCGCCCGAAGCGCCGAGGCCGCGCCCGTCGGCGCCCATCTTCGCGAAGACGTACGTGCCTCCGCCGAAGGTCGAAGAGGCGCCCCTGCCGGCGCCGCCGCCCGCCGCGGTGGCCGAGCTCGACCCGCCAGTGCCTCAGCCGACCGCGCCGACCTCGCCGGCCCTGCCCGAGGTGCCCGAGGTGCCCGAGCTCGAGGCGCCCGCAAGCGCGCCGCCGAAGCCGTCACCGCCCGTCGAAGCCCCGAGGCCGCGGCCGTCGGCGCCGAGCCCCGCGAGCTCGCCGCCGGTGCTGTCGAGGCTCGAAGAGTCGCCGAGCTCGCCGCCCGTGCTGACGCGCGTCGATGCGCCGCGCCCGCGCGCGTCTCAGCCCGCGGTGCCGAAGGCCGAAGACCCGTCGAGCACGGTGCCGGTGCTGACGCCGGTCGCGCCGCAGGTGACCGACCCGGGCGCGACGGTCGTCGACGCGCCCGATGAAGAAGAGGCGACGAACGTCGAGGTGTCGCCGCTCGAGGCGCGTCACACCGAGCCGATTCGCCAAGAGAAGACGGTCATCACGGCGATGCCCGAGCGGCCCGCCGTGACCGACCCCGAGGTGCCTGCGCCGCCGCGCCGCTCGAGGCCGTCGTCGCCGCCACCCGCCGACGAAGACGACGCGCCGCTGCCGCGGGCGTCGCGGCCGACGTCACCTCCGCCGCCGGCCGAAGAGATACCGCTGCCGCGCGCGTCGCGCCCGAGCGACGGCGCCGCGCGCGTTCGCCGCTCGCAGCCGCAGCTGCCGAAGGCGCAGGAGCCCGCGCCGAAGCGCACCGCCCTCTTCGCCGGCATCGGCGCTGCCGTCGTGCTCGCGGCGCTCGCGTTTCCCATACCCGCCGTCGAGCGCGTCGACGTGCAGCTCGTCACCACGCCGAAGGCCGCACCGAAGTTCCCCGCGGGCGCGTTCGGCGAGCTGAAGGTGCAGAGCGGCGCGCGCGTCGAGCAGGGCGCGGTCATCGCGACCCTCGACGTCAGCAAGCAGAAGGCTGAAAAAGAGGAGCTCGCGAAGACCATCGTGCGGCTCGACCAGGCGGCGCAGCGGGCGCTGTCGCGCATCAACCCGGCGGCCATCTCGAAGGCGAAGCAGGGCGTCGCGAAGGCGAAGAGCGACCTCGCGAAGGCCAGGGCCGGCGTGGCGCGGGCGAAAGACAGGGCGAAGGCCGAGCTCGACGTGGCGAAAAAAGAGGCCGCGGTCGAGCGGGCCGAGCGGCTCCTGGTGGCGGCCGATGCGGGCGAGAAGGCGAGGGCGCTGAAGCTCGAGGCGACGGCGGCGCGAGAGCGGGCGGCGAAGCTGCAGGCGCAGATCGACCGCGCGTTCGTGACCGCGCCGGCGACCGGGGTGTTCGAGCTCGACGCGCCGCCGCCGGCGGGTGCGCAGTTCGACGAGGGCACCGAGTTCGGGCGCATCGTCGCGCCGCAGCTGCTCGTGAAGAACGCGCCCGCCGAGGCGAAAGACCCGGTGCTCGTGAGCGGCGATTCGCGCGTCGCGCTGTTCGCGGTCGATCGCCACGCCGAGGGGCTGACGGTGCCGTTTGAGCGCGGCCTCAAGCCCGGCGCTGCGGTGCTCGAGGTGTCGAAGGGCTACCGGCCGTGGCCGATGGTCGTGCTCGCGCGCTGAACGCCCGGGCGTCGGTCGATGGGCCCGGGGGGTATGCTCGGCGCCGTGTCGCGCCGCTGGGCAACGCTGCTCGCCGTCGCCGCCGCATCGGCGGGCGTGTGGGCGTACACGGTCGGCACGGCGACGCTCGCGCTGCCGCTGGGGCCGCTCGAGACGCCGGGCGGCGCGCAGACGTCGCCGTTGATTCTCTCGACGCCGGGCCGGCCCATCGCGGTGTGGGGCGACGAGCGCGACCGGGCGTTTCAAATCTACGCGTCACGGCTCGACCCGGCGTCGTTCACGGCGCTCGACGGGCCGGGGGGAGTGGTGCTCGGCCGCACCTTCGTCGGCGGCTACGGCTTCACCGCGGCGTGGGGCGGCGCCACGGCGGCGCCGGGTGGCCACGTGCTCGCGCTGTGGGGGGCGGGCACGGGCTTCGAGGCCTTTCGGCTCGACCTCGACGGAGGCAACTCGGGCGCGCTGAGCATCTCGGCGCCGGGCATCATCGATGCGCCCGCGCTCGCGTCGAACGGCGACTCGTTTCTGGTCGTGTGGGTCGATGAGAGCGTGAACCCGCCGCGCGTGCTCGCGATGCCGCTGACGCCGGGCGGCGCGGCGGCGGGCGCGCCGTTCGCGACGCTGAGCCTTGCGGGAGTGCGCGGGTGGCACCCTCGCGCGACGTGGGCCGGCGACCGCTGGGTCGCGACGTGGATGGAGGGTGCCAGCGGAGACACCGACGTGATGACGCGGTCGATCGACCCGGCGGGCGCGCTCGGCGTCACGCAGACGCTCTCGTCGGCCCGGCCCGGTCTGTACCCCGAGGTCGCGGCGCTGCCCGACGGCGGCGCGTTCGTCGCGTTCTTTCAGGGGCCGACGCACGTGCTGAAGGGCGCGCTCGTGCACACCTCGCTCAGCCCGTTCACGCTCGATGGCGATGCGGGCGAGCCGGTGCTGTTCGGCTTCGTCGAGCAGCGGCCGGCGATGACGGCGTTCGGCGATGACCTCTATCTCGCGTGGGCCGGTTGGGACGGGGTGAGCGAGCGCGACCGCGTTCACTTCGCCCGCCTCGCGCCGCCGCACACGGCCATCACGTCGGCGGTGACGCGCACGAGCGGGCCCGAGAACGGTGGCGAGCCAGCGCTCGTGGTGCACGAGGGGCGCCTGCTCGCGTCGTACACGAACCGCGACCACGAGTACGACCTCGGCGAGCGGTCGTCGGCCGACGCGGTGGTCGAAGAGCTCGGGGTGAACCTCGGCACGGTGGTGGGGCCGGTGCGGTTCCCCGCGGCGTACGCCGAGCAGGTCGACCCGGCGCTGGCGAGTGGCGCGGGCGCGATGTTCGCGGCGTGGAGCGAGTACCGTGGCGACGCCGGCTACGACGTCTTCGCGGCGCGCGTGGGCGACGCCGGGCTCGAGACCCCGCGGCTCGTGGCGACCGGTCGGCTGGGGCAGGTCGACCCGGCGCTCGCAGTGCTCGAGCCGGGCACGCTGATGCTGGCGTGGTCTGACCTGGCCCAGACCGCCGTCGTGGCGCGGCTGTACGACCTGGCGCTGCAGCCGCTCGGCCCCGAGCAGGTGGTGGCGACGGCGCCGGGTGTGCCCGACTACGCGTGCGTGGCGGCGGGGGCGGGCACGTTTCTGGTGGCGTACTCCGACGGCAACGACGTGCGGTCGCGGCGGTACTCGGCGACGGGTGTGCCGCTCGAGGCACCGCAGGTGCAGTGCGCGGGGTGCGTGAGCGAGGGGCGCCCGTACTTCGAGCGCACGGCGTGCGCGTTCGGCGGCGGCGAGTTTCTGGTGGGCTGGGTCGACGACCGGGTGGTCGAGCGCGCGATGGTGGTGGGGCGTGTGCAGCTCGACGGTGGCCGCCCCGACCCGACGGGCATCGTGGTGGCGATCGCTCCGGTTCACCCGGCCGAGCCGTCGGTCGCGTGGGACGGCGCGCAGTTTCAGGTCATTTGGCACGACCACCGCAACAGCCTCGCGAACGGCGAGGTGTTCGGCGCGCGCGTGCGCAACGGCGTCGTGCTCGACGACCAGGGCGTGCAGCTCGTGCCGGCGAGCGGCGCCGAGCAGGAGTTTCCCCAGGCCACCGCGGTACCGGGCGGTCTTTTGCTGACGTGGTTCGACGAGGGTGTTCCCCAGGCGCGCGGGGTTCACATCGTCGACGGCGGCCGCTCGGGCAGCATCTTCCCCCTGCACACTGGCGACGGCGTGACCGGGCTCGCGGTGGCCTCGTTGCCCGACCGCACCGTGTTCTTGAGCAGCCGCGGGCAGCAGGGGCAGACCCCGCTCGGCTCGGTGCGGCTGTACCTGAACACGGTGTCGCGCGCGGCGACGGGCGGCACGTGCGCCGTCGCGTACGACTGCGCGAGCGGCAGCTGCGATGCGGGCGTGTGCGACGTGCCGGGCGGGGCCACCGCCGGTGGCGGGGGCGCCGGGGGTGGCACAGCCGGCGGCTCGACGGCCGGAGGGGCAGGTGCGGGCGGCGCGGCGGCGGGTGGTGGTGAGGCGCCGGTCGAGCCGGAGCGGAAGCTGAACGTGGGCTGCGCGTGTGGCGCCGGCGCCCGGCCGGAGCTCGTGCTGCTCGCGCTGCTGTCGTTGCGACGGAGGCGGTGCCGATGAGACGGGTCGTGGTGATGCTGCTGCTCTGCGCGTGTGCGCACGCAGCGAAGGAAGAGACCGTGAAACGAGAGAGCGCGTGGAGCCTCATCGACGTGCGTGACGGCTCGGCGAACCGGTACCACTTCGTGGCCGGCGCGAGCGGCAAGGTCGAGTTCGAGTACGTGCCGGTGCGGCCCGAAGAGAGCTCGTCGGGCACGTACAGCGGGGGCGCGCCGCGCAGAGAGACACTCGACGCCGGCGACGTGAGGCTCGCCGCGCTGTGGTCGGAGCTTCAGAAGCTCGAGGCCGACCCGTCGAAACAGCAGCCCGAGCGCGCGAAGGGCACGGTGGCGGTGGGCTGGGCCGAGGCGGGCGGCGCGAAGCACGACTTCATCGTGAAGATGGGCGCAGAGGCGAGAGCGTTCGTCGAGCTGCTGAAGAAGTTCGGCGTCGCGCAGTAGGCCCCCTACAGCCGGTACACGTTCCCCGCGCCATCACCCAAGAGCCCCGGCGCGAGCGCGGTCACGACCGGCACGCTCCAGCCCTTCGGTCGCACCACCTCGCCGCCGCGCACCTCGAGCAGGCCGCCGCCCTGGGTGCCGAACCGCACGACATCACCCAGCACGAGGGCCGCTCCGGGGTTTCCCTCGTTCGCGCGCGGCTCGTTGAACCGCAGCGCGCGCACCTCGCGACCCGGCTGCACGTCGACGAGCCCGCCGTTGTCGGTCAGCGCGAGCACGCCGCCACCGAACGGCGCGAGCGCCAGCACCACGTTCGTCGACGACGCCTCGGGGCCGAACACCAGCGGGTGCCACGCGCCGGCCGCCTCGTAGACGCCCGACGGAGTGCCCACCCACAGCGCGTCGCCGTTCACCGCCAGCGACGTCACCCGCAGCGCGCGCCCCTCGGGCCGGAAAGCCCGAAACACGCCGCGCACCGTGCCGGCGACCAGCTCGCCGCGGTGCACCACCAGCGCTTCGGTCGCGAGCCCCATCAGCTGCTCGCCGCGATAGCCGCCGTCGAGGTCGTACTCGAGCACCCCACCGTACGTCGCGGCCCACACCTGCCCGCCGTGCTCGACCAGCGCGTTCACGAACTGCTGCCGCCCGTTGCCCTCGAGCTGCTGCTCGCCGCGAAACACGCCGCGGTCGAACGTGCCCGCCCACACCGTGCCGTCGCTCGCCGTGAGCAGCGCCGTCACCCGCGTGCCCAGCTTCGCGATGGGCTCGAGCTTCACCGCGGCCGTCTCGCCGAGCTCGCGGGGGGCCGCCGGCGGCAGCTCGGCGGGCCGCTTCAGCACCGGCACCGCGACGTGCTTCAGCCGGTCGTGCTTCCACACCACGGCCGCGAGCGCGAGCGTCAGAATCGCGAAGGCGAGGGGCCTCACGTGCGCTTCCGCCAGGCCAGGCCCGCGATGAGCACGCCCACCAGCGCGAGGAGCGCGCCGAGCGGCCGCTGCTGCTGGAGCGGCACCTCGTACCCCCGGCGCGACACGTTGCCTGCCGCATCGCTCGCCACGATCTCGAGGCTCACCGGGCCCTTCACCGACTCGGGCGGGTGCAGCGTCGCGACGTAGATGCCCAGCGGCCCCTGCAGCTCGGCGAACACCGTCTCACCCCACGGCGCGTGCACCAGCACCTCTTTCGTTTCCATCGCGCCCTTCAGCGCGTTCGCGTCGAGCGTCACGTCGCCGAGCGCGAGCGCCGGCTTCAGCTTCAGCGTGAACGGGTGCCCCGGCATCAGCGCCGGGTCGGCGCCCACCACCGCCACCGCCGAAGGTGTCGTGTCGACGCGCAGCGGCGACGTGCGGCTCTCGATGACGCCGTTCTCGTGCTGCACCTCGATGCCGACGTCGTACGAGCCGTCGGGGAAGCCGCTCGGCACCAGAAACCGCAGCACGTATTCGCCGCTCGCCCGGTCGAACGCCGCGTCGCGCGAGAACGTCTCGAACGGCAGCCGCACCCGCACCGCGCGCGCCGTCGGCGCCGCCTTCACGCGCAGCTCGGGATCGCCCGGCTTCACGCGCGACGGCAGCACCTCGAGCTCGGCGTCACCGAAGATGCCCTCGGCCTTCACGCCCTCGGGCAGCTCGTTCGGCACCAGCAGCTGCGTCAGCGGCAGCTTCGGGTCGACGAGCAGCTCGCGCTCGACCGCGACGAACGACGTGTACGCGGTGATGAGCTTGAACTTGAGGCCGAGCTCGGTGATGGCGGCCTGCCGGTCTGCGTCGACCGAGGGCTCGGCGAAGGTGAGCGAGTCGATCTTCCTGCGCGCCCACAGCGTGCCGAGCACCGGCGCCTCGTCTTTCGCCTGGCTCAGCTCGATGGGTATCTCTTTCGACCATGGCGCGCCCGCGTACCGGCCGGTGATGCGCACCTTGCCCGACTTGCCGCCGACCGCCTTGCCCACCACCACGAGCGGCTGGCCCGCCATCAGGTCGGGCAGCGCCTCGGGCTGCCGGTCGGTGATGGCGATGCCGTCGAAGTCGAGCTGCAGGTCGGTGAGCACCGGCCGGTCGAGCCGCTTGTAGAGGCGCTCGACCGCGGGCTCGACCTTCTCGTTCGGCCCCACCACGTCGCTCGCCCCGCGGCCCTCGCGGCCCATGCCCTCGATGAGGTACCGGTTCACCGACGAGCCGATGCCGAACCCGAACACGCGCGCGCGGTCGCGGTACGTGCGCGTCGCCTGCAGAATCTCTTGCTCGTTGCCGATGTAGCCGTCGGTGCAGAACACCACCATGCGCAGCCGCTTCGGGTCAGCCGCGGGCGCGAGCGCCGAGTAGATGCCCTTCATCATCTCGGTGCCGCCGCCGCCCGACATGCGCCCGAGCCAGCGCTTCGCGGCCTCGACGTTCTCGCGCGTGTTGAGCAGCGGCTTGTCGCTCATCTGCTCGGTGTCGCTCGCGAACGCGATCAGCTGAAAGGTGTCTTCGGGGCCCATTCGGTCGAGCGCGGCCCCCACCAGGCCCTTCGCGGTGTCGAGCGGCTGACCGCCCATCGAGCCCGAGACGTCGACGAGAAACACCATCTCTTTCGGGCGCACCGTCTTCGCCTCGACCTCGGCCGGAGGCTGCAGCATCAACATCACGTACTGCTCACCGCGGTCGTTCTGCGTGAGCGCGTGCGCCGACGGCTGCGCGCCCGCCGGGGCCCACGTCAGCACGAAGTCTTTGTTCGGCCGCCGGTCGCCTTCGCCGAGCGCGACGAGCCGCACCCCCTCTGAGGTCATGCCCGTCACGACGTCGTGGTGCTTCGCGGCCACGTCGGCGAACGCGACGCCCGGCACGAGCTGCACGTTGATGTCGACGTCGTGCGTACTCTGCACCCCGGCGGGCACGGTCGGCGGAGTCACGCGCTCCGCGTCTTTCACACCGTGGCCCGGCACGTACCGCGGGCCCACCGTCGTCGGAAACACGAACTGATACCGCCCGTCGTCGAGCGGCACCTCGTGCACGTAGCGAATGACGACCGCGACCGTCTCACCGGGGGCGATGTTCGCGACCGACTGCGTGAAGAGGTTCGGGCGTTCTTGCTCGGTGAGCGCGGCGGTGCGGCCCTCGCTCTTCGCCGCCTCGTACGTCTTCTTCGCCTCTTCACGCTTCTGCACCTCGCTGTAGACGACCCGTTTCCCGATGCGGAAGTACATGTCGGTCACCGCGGCGTTCGCGGGCAGGGGAAACGCGTAGACCGCCTCGAGCCGATCGCTGCTCGGGTTCTTGTAGAGCTGCATCACCTCGACGCGCGCGATGTTGCCCGACACCTTCGCGTTCACCTGCGTGTGCTGCAGGGCGAAGTTCACCTCGCGCGCCGACAGCGTCGGCGCCGCCTGCACCTCTTGCGACTTGAGGGTGGGCCGGGCCGGTACGACCGTCTGGCCTTGAGCCGGCGCCGCGCGCGTCGACGCCGAAGCGAACACCGGCGTCTGCGGTACGTCTTCATTCAGCAGCGCGAGCCCGTTCGGCTCGGGCGGCAGCGGGCTCGACAGTTTTTGGCAGGCAACGAGGGCGAGGAGTGCAAGCGAGGCTCGAGACATGGCGCGAGGGCATGAGCAACGGGTGTGCCCTGTGCGCCGTGAAGCGATTTCGGCCGGTTCGCCAACCCGCCCCGAGGTGAGGCAACCGCGAACGTGGGCGGGCGGCCAACCCTTCTATTCCACGTGGTGAGTGGGGCACGGGGGGTGCAGTCGTACGTGCCTCAGGAGGAAACACGAACGTGAAAGCACTCTTCATCTCGGCCGCGCTCCTGGCGCCGGCCTTCGCAGTTGCCGCACCCGCTGACGACAAGACCATCAACGAGAAGCAGACCGACGCGAGACCGACGAACGCGAAGAAGGCGAACGACAGGAGCTACGACGAGATGGCCGCGAAGAGCGACCTCAGCCAGTCTGAGCTGCTGAACAAGCTTCACCAGGTGAACGTCGGTCACACCGAGCTCGGCAACCTCGCGCAGACGCACGCGAAGAGCCCGAAGGTGATGAAGCTCGGCGAGCGCATGGCGAAAGAGTTCACCAGGGTCGATCAGCGTGTCATCGGCTACTCGAAAGACAACGGCATCGTGCTGTCCGACGCGGTCGGCATGATGAAGGGCGCCGCGAAGGAGCAGAAGGGCCCGAAGGCCGACTGGGCAGACCTCGGCAAGCTGCAGGGTGAGGCGTTCGATCGAAAGTTCCTGACCGGCACGGTCGAGGGCTGCCAGCGTTTCATCACCACGCTCGAGGGCGCGAAGGGCCAGTACGACATGGCGTTCGACCGCCTGCTCGACCACGCGATCGACAACTTCAAGACGTTCGAGAAAGAGGCCCTCGAGCTCGACAAGAGCTACGCGCCGTCGACCTGAGTCAGCCATACCCACGGGGCACGCCCTACAGAGCGCACGACCCGAAGCAGCGGGTCGTGCGCTTCGCATGGTTGTCGCGGCGAGCTCGTGCCCCTCGATCTTCGGCTCTTGCGCCAACGGCGTCTGTTGCTGTGCATCGGCGACGGCCGGTACCTGGTGTGGTGGGGCGCCGTCGAGGGTTCGGCGACCTCGACGGGCAACGGTGCGTCGTCGGGTGGGCCTGGCGGCCAGCTCACTGCACACCGGAACGGTCAGCGGCCCGAACGTCTGCAACTGGGCAAGCGCGCCGCGAATTTCAACGGCTCGTCCTTCGCGACTGGGTGAACGCCCAAAGCTGCCGTGCACGCGGAGCTCGACGCGCAGGCGCTCGCACCGGGTCGCTCGGCCCTAAAAAGACACTTGTCCAGTCTTGGCGGGCCGGACTCTCGGGGCCGTCCGTCGTCCACAAAAGAAGCTCGGGCCCGCGAAGACTGTACAAGAGTCCACACCGCCGCTGATTCCCCGTTCGCGCAGCAGGGGCTGCCGCAAGCAGGCTCTACAGCCGCTCGATGGCGTTGCGCACGACACCGTTCGCCTCTTCGACGGCGGCCTTCTCTTTCGTCGCCTTGGCTGACGCGGGCGCGGGCTTCGCCGTCGTCTTCGCGGTCGCGTTCGCCGACTGCTTCAGGTCGACGGTCTGCGCGCGCTCCATGCGGGGGCCCTTCGAAGGCTTCGCGTCGCCGACGACGATGAGCATGCGCTCGAGCTCGCCGTCTTCGTACTTCACCGTGACGCCCGTCACGCCGCTCGCCGTGCCTTCGAGCGAGACCTGGCCGTCGGTCACCACCACCTTCAGCATCGACGGGTCTCGCACCTGCACCTCGTGAATCGCTTTTCTCGACTTCAGCGGCGCGCGGTCGCCGAGCGGCACTTCGAGGTCGCCTGCGAGCGCAGACGTGGTGAAAAGAACGAGGGCCAGAACGAGGAGTCGGTGCATCGCGCGGCCATTCTTTCCACGGGTCATGCCAGACCTTCGCACCGTGTCGTTGCCCGGATTTGTGCGACGGAGCCTCGCCGCGCACTCGCAAATTACGGCACCGAGGCCGCGCTTTTCGGCGATCAGCCCGCAGCTTTTTCAGCAGTAGGTGAGGGTGCGTGCGCAGCGCTGAAGCGGCTCGACTACTCCCAGCAGTTCGACGGGCGACCCGACGCCGTGCTCTTCGTCACCAGCTCGAGCTTGCCGCCCTTCACCGAGACGTCGGTCGTCTCGGTATAGCCGGGCCAGTCGCACGAGCCCGACTCGTAGCCCTCGCAGTCGAAGGTGATGCGCAGCTTCGGCCCGCGCACCTCACCGCTGCCCGAGCACGAGCGCCCGGCTTCGACCGTCTTCTGCTCGATGAGCTCACCGCCCTTGCCTCGCAGCGTCACCCACCACGTGCTCGGCGGCGGCTTCGTGGTGTCCTTCGCGCTCCAGGTGTCGGCCGCCTG